>NZ_CP009920.1:1820000-2130000 GCF_000832985.1 Priestia megaterium NBRC 15308 = ATCC 14581 | reverse complement strand
CTCAGGTCGGCTATGCATCGTTGCCTTGGTGAGCCGTTACCTCACCAACTAGCTAATGCACCGCGGGCCCATCTGTAAGTGATAGCCGAAACCATCTTTCAATCATCTCCCATGAAGGAGAAGATCCTATCCGGTATTAGCTTCGGTTTCCCGAAGTTATCCCAGTCTTACAGGCAGGTTGCCCACGTGTTACTCACCCGTCCGCCGCTAACGTCATAGAAGCAAGCTTCTAATCAGTTCGCTCGACTTGCATGTATTAGGCACGCCGCCAGCGTTCATCCTGAGCCAGGATCAAACTCTCCGAAGAAATGTTTGACTTGCTCAATTTAAAAAATAAAAATTAACGTTGACGTTTACTATTTCGTTCAGTTTTCAAAGAACTCTTGTCTTAAAGCGACTCCTATATAATAACACTTTATAAGAATCATTGTCAACACTTTTATATAACTTTTTTAAAACTACTAAAAAACTCATATATGTTTTGCTGACTTTTTATATATTACCAAAATGAAAAGCCTATGGCAAGGTTTTTTTACATAAAAAAAGCCCCTGCTTTTTCAGGGGCTTTTTTTTATTCTTCTGTTTCTTCAGCTTCAATTATTATATCTGTCTCTTCATGTTCATCTAATTCATCTAAAATTTCGTCTTCATCTTCTGAAGTTTGTACTTTTGCAACCGTTGAAACAAACTCTTCGTCTCCTAAACGGATGACTTTGACACCTTGTGTGTTACGGCCCATTTGTGAAATATCTGAAACAGAAACACGGATAAGAACGCCGCTTACTGTGATAAGCATAATATCTTCTTCTTGAGATACACATTTCAGTGCGACAACATCACCATTTTTATCAGTGATATTACATGTTCTTAAACCTTTACCGCCTCTTGTTTGTACACGATATTCTTCAATCGGCGTACGTTTTCCGTAACCATTTTTCGTAATGATTAAGACATCTGATTGTTCTTCGAGAATCTCCATACCAATTACTTCATCTTCTGAATCGAGAGTGATCCCTTTAACTCCAGTAGCTGTACGTCCCATTGAACGAACATCATTTTCATTAAAACGAATTAACATACCCTTCTTCGTTCCAATAACCATATCGCGCTTACCATCTGTCAATTTAACAGAAATCAATTCATCTTCTTCTCTTAAATTCAAGGCGATAAGTCCGCTATTTCGAATGTTCTCAAAAGAAGATAAAGGTGTACGCTTAGAAATTCCTTGTTTTGTAGTAAAGAATAGATACCAATCGTCTACAAATTCATCGACGCGAATGATGGCGTTTACCCACTCACCCTTGTCTACTTCTAACAAGTTAATAATAGGTATTCCTTTAGCCGTTCTTCCGTACTCTGGAATTTCGTATCCTTTCGTACGGTAAACTTTTCCCTTATTTGTAAAGAAGAGAATCGTATCATGAGTAGAAGTTGTTAGAAGATGTTCAACAAAATCATCTTCGTTTGTATTCATTCCTTGAATACCTCTTCCGCCTCTTCGCTGACTCTTATACGTAGAAACAGGCAAACGTTTAATATAGCCGTTGTGCGTTAAGCTAATAACAATATCTTGGCGAGGAATCAGATCCTCGTCTTCGATAATTTCAGCTCCTCCGCTTACGATTTCTGTTCGACGGCCGTCATTGAATCTTTCTTTTACTTCTATTAGTTCTTCTCTAATAATTTCTAATACTTTTTCTTCATCTGCTAAAATAGCTTTTAATTCAGCAATTAGCGCTAATAAAGATTGATATTCTGCTTCAATCTTCTCTCGCTCTAATCCTGTTAAACGCTGTAGGCGCATATCCAAAATAGCTTGCGCTTGTTTTTCAGATAACGAAAACTGCGTCATTAATCCTTCACGTGCAATATCTGTTGTTTGAGAACCTCTAATTAAAGCAATAACAGCATCTAAATTATCAAGAGCAATCTTTAAACCTTCTAAAATATGCGCACGTGCTTCTGCTTTTCGAAGTTCAAATTCAGTACGACGGCGAATAACCACTACCTGATGGTCTAAGTAGTACTGTAGACATTGCTTCAAGTTCAATACTTTTGGCTGTCCATCTACTAATGCAAGGGTATTAATACCAAAACTTGTTTGAAGAGATGTCTGCTTATATAAGTTGTTTAATAAAACATTTGCATTTGCATCACGTCTTACTTCAATAACAATACGCATACCTGAACGGTCAGACTCATCTCGTAAATCCGTAATTCCATCAATCTTCTTATCACGGGCTAGCTCAGCAATTTTTTCAATTAGCTTTGCTTTATTTACTTGGTATGGAAGTTCATGAACAATAATAGTTTGTTTACCATTGCTTTGTTCTTCAATTTCTACTTTTGCGCGAACAATAATAGAACCTTTTCCAGTTTCATAAGCTTTACGAATGCCGCTGCGGCCAAGAATTTGTCCTGCAGTTGGGAAATCTGGGCCTGGAATAATCTCCATTAACTCTGCAATTGTGATATCAGGGTCTTGACTTACAGCTAAAACGCCGTCAATGACTTCCCCTAACTGATGCGGAGGAATATTTGTGGCCATACCTACCGCAATTCCGGCTGAACCGTTTACAAGTAAATTTGGAAATCTAGCAGGTAATACAATTGGTTCACGTTCAGAACCGTCATAGTTATCTTGATAATCAATTGTATCTTTATTGATGTCACGCAGCAGTTCCATCGAAACTTTTGACATTCTTGCTTCTGTATAACGCATAGCTGCTGCGGCATCTCCATCAACAGATCCAAAGTTTCCATGACCGTCAATTAGCATATAACGATAGCTAAAATCTTGTGCCATACGAACCATTGTTTCATATACAGCTGAGTCACCGTGTGGGTGATACTTACCAATTACTTCTCCTACGATACGAGCTGATTTTTTATATGGCTTATCCGATCCCATACCTAAATCATTCATTGCATATAAAATACGACGGTGCACAGGCTTAAGTCCGTCTCTTACATCCGGTAAAGCACGCGATACAATTACGCTCATTGCATAATCTAAAAAGGATGCGCGCATTTCTTGACTAATATTTACTTCTCTTATTTGAGAGTTTGGTTTATCTGACATCGATAAGAACCTCCTTCGCGAAGTTCAGTATAGTAATTCATATATATGTAAACGCAGGATAGAACCTATCTCTATCCTGACGTTTATATACCCTTTATAAAACATATAAAGGGTATTACCGTTCATTTAAATATCAAGATTTTTTACGTACTGAGCATTTTCTTCAATGAAATTACGGCGTGGTTCTACTTTGTCGCCCATTAAAATTTCAAATGTCTCATCAGCTTCAATTGCATCTTGCAAGTTCACTTGAAGAAGGGTACGGAACTCTGGATCCATTGTTGTTTCCCATAATTGTTCAGGATTCATCTCTCCTAAACCTTTGTAACGCTGAAGGTTTGGTTTTGCGCCTTCAGGGAAAGAAGCTAATACCTCTTCTAATTGACGATCGTTGTACGCGTACTCCACTTTTTTACCTTGTGAAACTTTGTAAAGAGGCGGCTGGGCAATGTACACATATCCATGCTCAATAATCTGTCTCATATAGCGATAGAAGAACGTTAGAAGAAGCGTACGAATATGCGCACCGTCCACGTCTGCATCTGTCATGATCACAATTTTATGGTAGCGTGCTTTCGAGATATCAAAATCGTCACCAATACCCGTTCCTAGAGCGGTAATGATTGTACGAATTTCGTTATTAGATAAAATTTTATCTAAACGGGCTTTCTCTACGTTGATAATTTTACCACGTAAAGGCAAAATAGCTTGGAAATGACGGCTTCTTCCCTGCTTAGCTGATCCTCCCGCAGAGTCACCCTCTACTACATAGAGTTCGCTAATAGAAGGATCTTTTGATGAACAATCTGCTAATTTACCCGGTAAGTTTGAGATTTCAAGCGCGCTTTTACGTCTTGTAAGCTCACGAGCTTTTTTAGCTGCCATTCTTGCTCTTGCAGCCATTAAACCTTTTTCAATTACCTTTTTTGCCACAATAGGGTTCTCTAGCAAGTACGTTTCTAAGTGTTCTGCAAACACAGAGTCAGTAATTGTTCTTGCTTCACTATTTCCCAGCTTTGTTTTTGTTTGTCCTTCAAACTGCGGATCTGGGTGCTTAATAGAGATGATAGCTGTAATTCCTTCACGAACATCTTCACCCGTTAGATTGGCATCACTGTCTTTAAATACGCTGTTTTTACGTGCATAGTCGTTAATTACACGCGTTAACGCTGTTTTAAATCCTGCTTCGTGCGTTCCACCTTCATATGTGTGAATGTTGTTTGCAAAAGAATATAAATTACTTGTATAGCTATCGTTATATTGAATAGCAATTTCTACAGAAATGTTGTCTCGATTACCTTCAATATAGATCGGCTCTTCGTGAATTACTTCTTTTGCACGGTTTAAGTGTTCAACGTAAGACTTAATTCCGCCTTCATAGTGATACTCACGTCTTTTATCTTCTTCACGTTTGTCTTCAATCGTAATTTTAATACCGCGATTTAAGAAAGCTAACTCACGCAGACGATTAGCTAACGTATCAAAATCGTATTCAAGCGTTTCTGTAAAAATTTCACCGTCTGGATGGAATTGAATAACAGTACCTGTTTTATCTGTTTCTCCAACTACTTTTAAGTCAGCAGCCGGTACACCTCGTTCATATTTTTGATAATGAACTTTACCATCACGATGTACGTACACTTCCAAAGAGGTAGAAAGTGCGTTAACAACTGAGGCACCTACACCATGTAATCCACCGGATACTTTATAGCCGCCGCCGCCAAATTTACCTCCGGCATGAAGAACCGTTAAGATAACTTCAACGGCAGGTCTGCCCATTTTTTCTTGAATACCAACCGGAATTCCACGACCGTTATCTTTGACTGTAATACTATTATCCTTTTCGATAATAACATTAATTTCATCGCAATAGCCGGCCAGCGCTTCATCAATACTATTATCTACAATTTCCCATACAAGATGATGTAAACCCTTTGCGCTCGTCGATCCAATATACATCCCCGGACGTTTACGAACAGCCTCTAATCCTTCTAATACTTGTATCTGATCAGCTTCATATGCTTGTACTTCTTTTTGTTCCATCGTCAAATGTATCACCTACACTTTTTTTTAACAGCAAACTGCTGTATTTATCATTTTGTATTATGTTTTTCGAATATTATGTGGAAATAATACGGAGCCTTTAATGTATTTGCAATTTGTTTACTTATGCACAAAATTTTCATAATCGAGGGTACGAGTTGAAATATATAGACTTAAAACTATAATGATATCATATTTCAGTTAGATTGCCTTGCGAAAAGTTTTTAGACAGATCAATTGCTATTTGACCTTTTGAATTTGGCCAGCTTCTACGTGATATGTAGCGGCTTTTTCTAAGGTCTCGTGATGAATTCCTTCAATGCTCGTTGTCGTTACAAACGTCTGAACTTTTCCTTGAATGGTATTTAGCAAGTGTGATTGACGAAAATCATCTAATTCAGACAATACGTCGTCTAAAAGCAAGATTGGATATTCACCTACTTCTTGATGAATTAACTCAATTTCAGCAAGCTTTAACGATAAAGCAGTCGTCCGCTGTTGCCCTTGTGAACCAAATGTTTGAACGTCTTTCTCATTAACGTAGAAAAGAAGATCATCACGGTGTGGTCCCGCTAAGGTGACACCTCTATCAATTTCTCTACTTTTTATTTTATCAAACTTTTGATGATATGCTTCTAACATTTTCGACAAATCTGCATCTTCTGATACATCAATTGAATTCTTATACTCAATTTTTAATGTTTCTAAGTCTCGACTGATCCCTTTATGAATAGGCTCTGCCCACTGTTGGAGTAACTGTAAAAACTCAAAACGTTTTTTTAAGATTTTCGCCGCCATTTCACTTAACTGTAACGTAAGTACGTCTAAAAGTGAAAGATCCGTTTGTTTTTTTGTCTGCAGCTGCTTCAAATATTGATTTCTTTGCTGCAAAATCTTTTGATACCTGCTTAAATCATGCATGTAAACAGGCGAAACTTGACCAATCTCCATATCAATAAATTTGCGCCTTACTTGCGGACTCCCTTTAACTAGGTTCAAATCCTCCGGAGCAAACATGACAGTGTTAATTGACCCTATATATTGACTGAGTTTTTTCTGCTCAATGTGATTATATTTTGCTTTTTTCCCTTTTGTTGAGATGACTAAATCCAGTGTAACAGGCCCTCTATGCTTTTCTACAATGCCCGATAGCTTTGCATACTCACAGTCCCATTTAATTAATTCTTTATCGTTGGATGTACGATGAGATTTAGCCATAGATAATACGAAGATCGATTCCATCACGTTTGTTTTACCCTGTGCGTTTTCACCCAAAATGACGTTTACTTTATTTTCAAAAGGAATCGTTGTCTTCGTATAGTTTCGGTAATTTGTTAAAGTAATTTCTTTAATATACAAACGTTTCACCAACTTTAAGTAATGACAACAAATGATCCTGCAGCCGGTATATCCACTTCGTCATTTGCATATAATTTACGTCCGCGGCGCTCTTCTAGCTCCCCGTTTACATATACTTCGTGCTCACTTAAAAACCATTTTACCATTCCACCTGTTTGAATGACGTCTGCTAGTTTTAAAAACTGGCCAAGCGTAATGTATTCAGTTGAAATTTTAACTTCTGTTTTCATGCGACTCTCTCACTTTCTAATGGTGTATCTCTATTTTACTAAATAATTCTCCTTGAGAAAAGAAAGCTACTAGTACGGCATGCTAGTAGCTTTCTGAGATTTAATATGTTCGCACTGGTAAAATCAGCTGCAGCATTGAATCATCCTCTAATGTTCGAATGACAAATGGACGCATCGCACCAGTGAAGTTAATTTTGATATCTGTTCCTTCGAGCGCTTTTAATGCGTCTAACATATATTTTGCGCTAAAAGAAATTTTTAATTCTTCTCCTGAGATAGACTGACTTTGTACCTCTTCAATTACTTTTCCGATTTCAGGAGAGTTAGAAGAAATTTCAACAATTCCCTCATCCAGCGTAGATAGTTTTACTACGTTGTTTCTTCCTTCACGAGCTAATAAAGAAGCGCGGTCAATTGATTGCAAGAATTCTTTTACGTTCAATATAACATCCGTTTTACTATCAGCTGGAATCAATCTTGAAGTATCAGGATAATTCCCGTCCAATAATCTTGAGAAAAATAGTAAATGTTTTGTTTTGAATAATACTTGATTTTCCGTGATAACAATGTCTACTAATTCATGAGAATCATCAAGGATCTTACTGAATTCACTTAAACTTTTACCTGGAATAACCACATTATACGTTGCTTCATTTCCAGTTTCAATGGTCGCTTTTCGCAAAGCTAGACGGTGGCTGTCAGTGGCAATGCACGTTAATTCTTTGCCATCGACCTTCCAGTTTACACCTGTCAAGATAGGTCGTGTTTCTGAGGTGGACACCGCAAAGACAGTTTGTCGAATCATGTTTTTTAATAAGTCTGTCGGTAATCTAAACATGTTGTTTTCTTCGATCTGTGGCAAATGAGGATACTCTTCTGCATCTAAACCATTTAAGTTAAATTCAGCTTTTCCTGAACGAATGATTGTTAAAAAGTGACTTTGGACGTCTAATTCTACAATGTCTTTAGGAAGCTTTTTTACGATTTCACTAAAGAAACGAGCTGGGAGAACAACGCTTCCTGGTTTTTGGATATCAACAATTTCTTTTCCTTCTTCTTCGTTTGGAATAAACGATTCAATCGAGATATCGGAGTCACTTCCTGTTAAGGTAACACCTTCTTCAGTCGCTACAATTTTAATCCCCGTTAAAATTGGAATTGTTGTTCTAGAAGATACAGCTTTCATAACGTCTTGAACGCTTTGAACTAGATAGTCTTTCTGTATGATAAATTTCATAATAATTAATCCTCCTTAAAAGTAGGTTTAAAAGCTTATTATTTATTATATTTTAAGATAGTAGTAGTAATAGGGGCTGTGGAAATGTGGATAACCCCTAAAAACGTGAGAACACAGCCTATCCACATGTGGACAGACTGTGTACAATCCTAACTCACTTATACACAAAATACAAGTAAAAAAAGCCTATATTTTTAGTGATTCACTTATTTCTTTAATTTGTTTTTGTAGGTCAGTATCTGTTTGAACAAGTTTTGAGATTTTTTCATGAGCATGGATGACAGTAGTATGGTCTCGCCCACCAAACTCTTCTCCAATTTTAGGTAGCGAAAAATCCGTTAGTTCGCGAGAAAGGTACATGGCAATTTGTCTAGGAAACGCAACTGACTTTGTACGTTTCTTCGCTTTGAAATCATCTAATTTTATATTAAATTCTTGTCCAACAATCTGTTGGATGTCTTGAATCGTAATAACCCTAGGTTTTGAACTAGGAATGATATCTTTTAATGCTTCTGCTGCTAAATCAGCGTTTATATCTTTATTAATTAGTGAAGAATAAGCTACTACACGAATAAGTGCGCCTTCTAATTCTCTGATATTTGAATCAATCTGATTGGCGATATAAAGCATAACTTCATTTGGAATAACTAAGCCGTCCGCTTTTGCTTTTTTACGCAAAATAGCAATTCGTGTTTCCAAATCTGGTGGTGTGATATCTGTAATAAGGCCCCATTCAAAGCGAGAGCGAAGTCGATCTTCAAGTGTAGGAATTTCTTTCGGCGGTCGATCACTTGAGATGACAATCTGCTTGCTTTCTTCGTGAAGCGTATTAAACGTATGGAAAAATTCTTCTTGTGTCTGCTCTTTACCTGCTAAGAATTGAATATCATCAATCAGTAAAACATCTACATTACGGTATTTGTTGCGGAATTCTACTGCTTTATTGTCACGAATAGAGTTAATAAACTCATTTGTGAATTTTTCAGATGATAAGTACACGACTTTCGCGGCAGGATTATGATCTAACACATAGTGGCCTATGGCATGCATTAAGTGTGTTTTACCTAATCCTACTCCCCCGTAAATAAAAAGCGGATTATACGCTTTAGCCGGCGCTTCTGCTACTGCTAAAGAAGCTGCATGCGCAAACCGATTTCCAGATCCGATAACAAATGTATCAAAGGTATACTTCGAATTTAGCATGCTTTGAGGAAATTCTGCTCCATCGTCTTTATTGACTTTCTTTTTAGGAGCTTGAATATCGAATTCTTCCTCGGCCTGGTTAGGTGGAATAATAAATTTTACATCTAACTCTTCCCCCGTAAGATCATAAAGCGTTTCAGCAATTAAATTAGAATACCTAGATTCTAACCAGTCCCGTGCAAAATCATTAGGCGCAGTAATAATGAGCGTGTCTCCTTGTAAAGCATGAGCTTTTGTCGATTTGAGCCAGGTTTCAAAACTAGGTTTGCTTAATTTTTTTTCAATTTGATCTAAAGCTCTATTCCATAAATCATGAATGTTTTCCAACGAGCAATCCCTCCTTTTTCTAGCTTTTATGCGCTTTGTACAACCCTTGTACAACCTGTACAAAACCTTATGCATAAAAAATTTATATTTATACAATTGCTATTATGTGGGTAAATATATATTATAGAAGAAAGCCGACTATTCGACAGATTCCACATGGTGTGGATAACTTTATACAGTGATAGTGGAAATGATGTCCACAAGTTGTCCACAGTTTGTGGATAAAAACCAACTGTGGAAAAGTAATTAAGAGTGAAAACAAAAATATAATATCAAAGAATTCGGCATGATGCAATGAATTTTCGAAACTTATCCACAATCACTACACCTTGTGGAGAAAAGTTTTCCACAACACAAGATAGTGTGCATGAGTTGTCGATAAGAAATGGAAAAGTAGAAAAATGTCGAAAAAACTTATCCACAAAGGTTTAAGAGAAGAATTTGAATAAAAAAGAGGCTTTTTATAACATTTATTGTTGTAGTTTTGTTCAGTAACGATGAGATCGCAGCTGGTAGAGAAAGAAAAGGAGATGAAAAGGAAAAATTTTTTCTTTAATAAATCAATGAATTTTGTTGATTAGGTATAGACAACTGGGTTATAAAGATATTAGAATGAAGAAGATTGAGTAAAACAGATAATGAAACCAAGAGATTGAAAATTTTATTTTTTAAATAACATTGACATCTTCTTAGTCTTTTCATTATAATTGCAAGGACTGTCTTTTTCAGTTATTCCTCGAGGAGGTGTTTATAGATGAAAAGAACTTACCAACCAAACAAACGTAAGCACAGTAAAGTACACGGTTTCCGCGCTCGTATGAGCTCAGCGAATGGACGTAAAGTTTTAGCTCGTCGTCGTCGTAAAGGAAGAAAAGTATTATCAGCATAATAGACCACTGACGCCAGTGGTCTTTTTTCGCTTTATAAGACTAAAATCACCTCTGTTCCTGTAGGGACTACATAAAAGCATGACCTGAAAAAGGGCAGGAGTTGTTAAAAATGAAAAAAAGATATCGTATAAAAAAGAATGATGAATTTCAAACAGTTTTTAAAAAGGGCAAATCCGTAGCGAATCGCCAATTTGTCTTGTATGTTCTAGACAAACCGGATCAAGAACATTTCCGCGTAGGATTCTCCGTGGGCAAAAAGATTGGAAATGCCGTGACTCGTAATCGAGTTAAGCGCCTTGCTAAACAAATTATGTTTGAATTCACACCGTATTTGAAGCAAGACAAAGATTATATTGTAATTGCAAGGCAGCCTGCTGCAACAATGAGCTATGAAGAAATTAAAAGCAGCTTGCAGCATGTCTTTAAGCGTGGCAAATTACTTACACATAGACAAAACGATTAATAAACAATAGAAGAAAAGCCTTTAATAGCTGTTGTTTTTCTACCGCATCCTTATATAATGGATTTTGACGCACTTTCAGAATTGAAAGGTGAACATGTAGAAGGAGGAAAAACAGGTGAAGAAGAAGTTGTTTTTAGGGATAACGCTTATCTTTCTATTAACTGTTTTAGCGGGTTGTACGGAAATTAACCAACCTATTACAGATGATAGTAAAGGTTTTTGGAATGAGTATGTTGTGTATCCGCTATCATTAGTCATTACGTATCTGGCGGAGGTATTTAAAAGCTATGGAGTTGCGATCATCGTTGTCACAATCCTGATTCGCTTACTTATTCTACCGCTTATGATTAAACAGATGAGAAACACGAAAGCAATGCAGACACTTCAGCCCGAAATGCAGAAGTTAAAGGAGAAGTACAGTTCAAAAGATGCCCAGACGCAGCAGCAATTGCAGAAAGAAACGATGGCATTATTCCAAACTTACGGAGTAAATCCTTTAGCTGGTTGCTTCCCAATTCTAATTCAAATGCCCATTCTTATTGGGATTTTCCACGCGATTACACGAACATCAGAAATCGCAAACAACAGCTTTTTATGGTTTGATTTAGGTGCGCGTGACCCGCTATTTATCTTACCAATTGTCGCAGGAATCACAACGTTTATTCAGCAAAAGATGATGATGGCCGGAAATGCAAATCAAAATCCTCAAATGGCTATGATGCTTTGGGTTATGCCGATTATGATTGTGGTTTTTGCAATCAATTTTCCAGCCGCCTTATCTCTTTATTGGGTAGTGGGAAATCTCTTTATGATTATTCAAACCTACTTCATTAAAGGGCCAGACTTAAAACAAGCGAGTATTGAAGGGGTTAAAAAATGAACGAAATCACAATTACGGCCCAGACGATTGAAGCTGCTGTTCAAGAAGCATTAGATGCTTTAGAAGTAGAGCGAAATCAAACAAATGTAGAAATAATTGAACCAGGCAAAAAAGGATTTTTAGGAATCTTTAAGGGAAAACCTGCAGTTGTAAAAGTTACAAAAATAGTTGACCCTGTAGAGGAAGCGGTTCATTTTATTACAAATGTTAGCCGTGAAATGGGGATTTCGATTCATACGAACGTCAAAAAAACCTCGAGAAACTGCATAATTGAGATTAGTAGCGATTCTGCGGGAATGTTGATTGGAAAACATGGACAAACCCTTAATGCGCTCCAGCTTCTCACACAACTGGTAGCTAATCGATACAGTCAACAATTTTTAAATGTTGTATTAAACCCAGAAGGCTACCGAGAAAAACGAAAAGAAATGGTCGAAAAACTGGCATTAAAAATAGCAAATCAGGCGATTAAAACGAATCGATCTGTTCAACTAGAACCAATGCCTTCGCATGAAAGAAAAATGATTCACCAAGTGTTAGCTAAAAATTCTTTAGTTGAGACACACTCTGTCGGAAAAGAACCAAAAAGAAGTATTTTGGTTCAGCCCATCGGAAAAAAGCACTAGCAAAATGCGCTAGTGCTTTTTTATGTTTACTTTTATCAAGCTAGCGTTCAAAAAATCAAGTTACATACGTTGTTATTCACATGTGGATAAGTTAAAATAGTACATACTGCCTGTTTTTCTTACTGTGCATAACAGAAGAACGTTAGAGATGTTCTAAATCGGTGAATTGTGGTATTCTATTTATTTGGTTCATACAAATTACGGGCCTTAAAATAGATGTTTTTGTTCGTGGAAAATTGTTAACGATGATAGTATATAACATCGTTTAAAATAAAAGGTTTATAAAATGAAATGAGGTGAAGTTGGTGCTAGATTTTGATACAATTGCGGCCATTTCTACACCAATGGGAGAAGGAGCTATTGCCATCGTCCGTCTGAGTGGTGAAGAAGCCATTACGATTGCAGATCGTATCTTTAAAAGCGTTTCGAACAAACGATTAACAGACGTAGCTTCTCATACTATTCACTACGGTCATATCGTAGATCCCAAGACAGAGCAAGTCGTCGAAGAAGTGATGCTTTCCATTATGAAAGGTCCCAAGACATTTACTAGAGAAGACATTATTGAAATTAACTGTCACGGAGGAATTGTATCCGTTAATCGTGTGCTGCAATTAGTTATTGCAAATGGTGCCCGTTTAGCTGAGCCGGGTGAGTTTACAAAACGAGCATTTTTAAATGGTCGAGTAGACTTGTCACAAGCAGAAGCTGTCATGGATTTAATTCGTGCCAAAACAGATAAAGCGATGAATATGGCGATTGGCCAAATGGAAGGGCGTTTGTCCAAGCTAGTACGTCATTTACGGCAGGAAATTCTCGAAACACTTGCCCATGTAGAAGTAAACATTGACTACCCAGAATATGACGATGTAGAGGAAATGACTCACCAAGTATTGATCGAAAAAGCTTCAAATGTACGCCAAGAAATTGATAAGCTTCTTCAAACCTCTCATCAAGGAAAAATTTTAAGAGAAGGATTGGCTACGGTTATTATTGGACGTCCTAATGTAGGGAAATCTTCTCTTCTAAATAGTTTAGTGCAAGATGCAAAGGCCATTGTCACAGACATTCCTGGAACGACGCGAGATGTAATCGAAGAGTACGTCAATGTGCGAGGAGTTCCTCTCCGATTAGTTGATACAGCCGGAATTCGTGAAACAGAAGATATTGTAGAACGAATTGGTGTGGAACGCTCCCGTCAGTATTTGAAAGAAGCAGATTTAATTTTGCTTGTGTTGAATTTTAATGAAGAACTAACGGACGAAGATAAAAAGCTATTTGAAGCTGTAAAAGGCATGGACGTTATCGTGATTGTGAATAAAACAGATCTTGAGCAAAAAATTAATCTAGAGGAAGTGCAGCAATTTGCTGGTGATCATCCAATAGTGACGACTTCGCTTCTTCAAGAACAAGGAGTAGATCAGCTTGAAGAAGCAATTGCAGCTCTTTTCTTTGGAGGAACAATTGAATCTCAAGATTTAACATATTTATCTAATACGAGACATATTGCGCTTTTAACGCAAGCAAGAGGAGCTATCGATGAGGCCATCACAGGCATTGAAAGTGGTGTTCCAATCGATATCGTCCAAATTGATTTAACAAGAACGTGGGAACTATTAGGTGAAATTATTGGTGATGCTGTTCACGAAAGCTTAATTGATCAGTTGTTCTCTCAATTCTGTTTAGGAAAATAGATTATTAAAGGAGGCTACTATTATGCAATATGAAGGTGGACAATATGATGTTATTGTCATTGGAGCAGGTCATGCAGGTTGTGAAGCGGCACTTGCTTCTGCGCGTATGGGTGCTAAAACGTTAACGTTGACCATCAACTTAGACATGGTGGCATTTATGCCCTGCAACCCTTCTGTAGGCGGTCCTGCAAAAGGTATTGTCGTACGTGAAATTGATGCTCTTGGCGGAGAAATGGGTAGAAATATCGATAAAACTCATATTCAAATGAGAATGTTAAACACAGGAAAAGGTCCAGCCGTTCGAGCACTCAGAGCTCAAGCAGATAAATTTGCTTATCAGCATGAAATGAAAAAAACGTTAGAAAATGAAGAAAATCTAACGCTTATGCAAGGCATGGTAGAACAGTTAATCGTAGAAGACGGTGTATGTACGGGCGTTGTCACTCAAACGGGAGCTGTGTATAAAGCTAAAACAGTTGTTATTACGACAGGGACATTCTTACGCGGGGAAATTATTTTAGGTGAACTAAAATATTCAAGCGGTCCTAATAATCAACAACCGGCTATTAAGCTTTCTGAACACTTAGAGGAGTTAGGGCTGGACATGGTCCGTTTTAAAACAGGAACTCCACCTCGTGTTAATAGCTCAACTATTGATTACAGCAAAACAGAGATTCAGCCTGGGGATGATGTGCCTCGTGCTTTCTCATACGAAACAACACAGTACATTACAGATCAACTGCCTTGCTGGTTAACATATACAAGTGAACAAACTCATCAAATTATTGATGACAACCTTCACTTATCTCCTATGTATTCTGGGATGATCAAAGGTACTGGACCACGCTACTGTCCATCTATTGAAGATAAGGTTGTGCGCTTTAATGATAAACCGCGCCACCAAATTTTCTTAGAGCCAGAAGGACGAAATACGCAAGAAGTATATGTTCAAGGACTATCAACAAGTCTTCCTGAGCACGTACAGCGTCAAATGCTTGCGACAATTCCGGGTCTTGAAAAAGTCCAAATGATGCGTGCGGGCTATGCTATTGAATATGATGCAATTGTTCCGACTCAGTTATGGCCAACGCTTGAAACGAAGAAAATTAAAAATCTTTATACGGCTGGACAAATTAACGGAACATCTGGTTATGAAGAAGCTGCAGGCCAAGGTCTTCTTGCTGGAATTAACGCGGGAAGAAGAGCCCTGGAACAAGAAGAAGTCATCTTAGGACGTTCTGATGCTTACATCGGTGTATTGGTGGATGATTTAGTAACAAAAGGAACAAATGAACCGTATCGTCTGCTAACGTCTCGTGCAGAATATCGTTTATTGCTTCGTCATGATAACGCTGATTTACGCCTTACTGAAATTGGTCGTGAACTAGGATTAATCAGCGATGAGCGCTATGCTAAATTTGAACAGAAGAAAGCGGAAATCGAGCAAGAGAAGAAACGTCTTTTCTCCTTTATTATTAAGCCGAACGAAGCTGTTCAACAACTGATTAAAGAAGCTGGCGGCAGCGAATTAAAAGATGGCATTCGTGCGACAGATTTACTTCGCCGTCCTGAAATGACATATACTCATATTCATCAATTAGCACCAGCTGATGAGACGGTAGATCCTGAAGTAGCTGAACAAGTAGAAATTCAGGTGAAATACGAAGGATATATTCAGAAATCACTTCAGCAAGTTGAACGCTTAAAGAAGTTAGAAAACAAAAAGATTCCTGATTATATTGATTATGATGCAATTAACGGTTTAGCTACAGAAGCACGTCAAAAATTAAACCAAGTGCGGCCACTAACGGTAGCGCAAGCTTCACGTATTTCTGGAGTCAACCCAGCTGATATTTCAATCTTGCTTGTTTATATTGAACAAGGACGCATCGCTAAAGTATCAAATGATTAAAACTCTTAGGCGCGAAGAAAGGGAAACTCAATGAATATTCAACAGTTTCAACAGCTATTAGAAGAAAAGGGAATTTCTCTTTCTTCTAAACAGCTGAATCAATTTGAAAAGTATTATCAAGTTTTAGTGGAATGGAACGAAAAAATGAATTTAACTGCTATCACTGATCACGGTGAAGTGTATGAAAAGCATTTTTACGATTCTATTTCAGCTGCTTTTTTTCAAGACTTTACAGAAATTGAATCCATGTGTGATGTAGGTGCAGGAGCAGGATTTCCAAGTATTCCGATCAAAATTTGCTTCCCGCATTTGCATGTAACAATCGTTGATTCGTTACAAAAGCGTATTACGTTTTTAACGCATCTTGTAAATGAGCTTGAACTAGACAATGTCACACTATGTCATGATCGGGCTGAAACATTTGGTAAAAAAGAAACAATTCGCGAGTCATTCGATCTTGTAACAGCAAGAGCCGTGGCACGTATCTCGGTTCTTAATGAATTTTGCTTACCGCTTGTTAAAGAACAAGGACGCTTTTTAGCAATGAAAGGTGCTTCTGCCCCAGAGGAATTAAAAAATGGAGAAAAATCATTCCAAGTATTAGGCGGAAAAGTGAAGTCGATTGAACATTTCCAATTGCCTTTGGAGCAAAGTGAACGTTACATTATTTTAATAGACAAAATCAAGAAAACGCCTAAAAAATATCCTAGAAAACCTGGTACCCCAGTTAAGCTTCCACTAGAGTAGGCATTAAATAGATAGAGAAGAGAATGTTTCATATGAAACATTTTCTTCTCTATATTTTCTGTTTAGAAAGCAGGATATGGTTAAAAAACATCGAATTAGTTTAAGGCGGGATTTTCCTGAAGGTGGTGTGGGACTATGAAATCTGCTTTTTCACGTTTTTTTAATTTAAAAGAAAAAGATGAGGATATTCATGTAGAGATTGAAACTGTCCAAGATGAAAATGTCGAAAAAGTTTTAAGAGATGAAGTAAAACAAATTAGGGTTTCAAGTATTATTCCAAATCGTTACCAGCCGCGTACTGTGTTTAATGAAGCAAAAATTGAAGAGCTAGCTCTGACTATTCATACACACGGTATTATTCAACCTATTGTGGTTCGACCGACTGAGGGCGAAGAATACGAATTAATTGCTGGAGAACGCCGGTGGAGAGCTGTACAAAGCTTAGGATGGGATACGGTTCCTGCAATTGTGAAACATTTTAACGATACAGAAACGGCCTCTGTGGCTTTAATAGAAAACTTACAACGTGAAGAGCTAACGGCTGTCGAAGAAGCGCTAGCCTACGCAAAGTTAATTGAGTTACATAATCTTACCCAAGAGGCATTAGCTCAACGTTTAGGAAAAGGCCAATCCACAATTGCAAACAAGCTTCGTTTGTTAAAGCTTCCTGTTGAAATACAAGAAGCAATCAAACAAAAATTGATTACAGAGCGACATGCAAGAGCGCTCATTCCCCTCAAAAATCAAGAAAAACAACTTCAAGTATTAGCTGAGATTATTGAAAAACAATTAAATGTAAAACAAACGGAAGATCGAGTAGTTAAATTGTTAGAAACGCAGGTTAAAAAGCCAAAAGCAAAAAGAAAAGCGTTTAGTAAAGATACGCGCATCGCAATGAATACAATTCGTCAATCCTTGACAATGGTTAGTGACAGCGGTATTTCATTGAACACGGAAGAAGAAGAGTTTGATGAGTATTTTCAGTTTACTATTAAGATTCCGAAAAAATAAAGAAATAGCCCTCATCTTTTTTGATGAGGCTTTTTTATCAAAGTTTTTCGTCAGAAAATTCAATGAACAATTAAACTGTCTGGACAAATGGGATGGAAATGAAAGTAGGTGACAACATGGGGAAAATTGTGGCAGTTGCGAATCAAAAAGGCGGAGTTGGAAAAACAACAACCGCTGTTAATTTAGGAGCTTGTTTAGCTGAACAAGGAAAAAAGGTTCTACTTGTAGACGGAGATCCCCAGGGTAACGCTACGAGTGGAGTTGGCATAGATAAAGCAGATGTAGATGAATGTATTTATAATGTAATCGTGGAAGATATGGAAGCCAAAAACGTCGTGCGTTCAACAGCTGTCGGAAATTTATCAATCATTCCTGCGACCATTCAATTAGCTGGCGCAGAAATTGAATTAGTGTCCACCATTTCACGTGAAGTTCGACTTAAGAGAGCTTTAGAAACGGTGAAAGATCACTTTGATTATGTTATTATTGATTGTCCCCCTTCTCTTGGTTTACTGACATTAAATGCGTTAACGGCAGCTGATTCTGTTTTAATACCTGTACAGTGTGAATATTATGCGCTTGAAGGATTAAGTCAATTGCTAAATACCGTTAGATTAGTGCAAAAACATTTGAATAATCAACTGCGTATCGAAGGTGTATTGCTGACTATGCTTGACGCACGCACAAATTTAGGACTTCAGGTAACAGCAGAAGTGAAGAAGTACTTTCAGGATCGCGTTTATCAAACGATTATTCCTCGAAATGTTCGTTTGAGCGAAGCACCTAGTCATGGTGAACCAATTATCTTATATGATGCAAGATCTAGAGGGGCCGCAGTTTATACGGAACTTGCAAAGGAAGTGATTTATAATGGCGAAAGGATTAGGGAAAGGAATTAATGCCTTATTTTCAGGCTTAGATGCACAGGCTGATGATTCAATTCAGGAAGTTGCTATTCACGAACTCAGACCCAACCCCTATCAACCACGTAAAACGTTTAATAAAGAAGCAATTAATGAGTTAAAGCAATCCATTTTACATCATGGCATCTTACAGCCTATTGTAGCTCGCAAAAGCATTAAAGGCTATGAAATCTTAGCGGGTGAAAGACGATTTAGAGCTGCTAAAGAAGCCGACCTTGCTACTGTTCCTGTCATTATAAAAGACTTTTCAGAAAAGCAAATGATGGAACTAGCTTTGTTGGAGAATTTACAGCGTGAAGATTTGACACCAATTGAAGAAGCAACCGCTTATCAATTGCTTATGGATAAGCTCGATATGACACAGGAGCAACTTGCTACACGACTGGGAAAAAGCCGACCTCATATTGCTAACTATGTTCGCCTCTTGCAGTTGCCTGAGGAAATTCAAACCCTCATTTCTACTAATGAATTGTCTATGGGCCACGGGCGTACGCTAGTCGGTTTGAAAAATAAAGCTCTTCTACCTAAAGTCGTTGAAAAAATACGCAAGGAACAATTGAATGTTAGACAGCTAGAGGCTTATATTGCCCACTTAAATAAAGCCGTTCCACGTGAAACATCAAAAACTAAAAAAGATAAAGATTTATTTATAAAACAAAGTGAAACACAGCTTCGTGAGCGTTTTGGTACCTCTGTTCACATTACACAAAGCAAGAAAAAAGGAAAAATTGAAATCGAATTTTTCTCTAAAGAAGATTTAAACCGTCTTCTTGAATTATTTAACGATCTTTCTCAGACCAACAAATCTTCTGTATAAAAAAGGTTGTCCTAGTTTTAGGACAACCTTTTTTATTGTTTATAATGTCTTACAGGTTGGTAAACCGAAGAATTATTAAACTCTTTCTCTCGTTCGTTGTGTACAGTCTCAATGCTTTTCGCAATTAAATCGGCAATGCACATAACGAGGTGAAGCCTCGTATTTTGCAAGACGAAAAACTCCATAAACCCGCTCACATTGACAACCCCTGTTATATGAATATCCCCGACTGGTGGCAATTCTTTATTAACTCCTGCTCCTGGTTTAACGGGTCCTATTCCAAGTGATGCAGAGCCTACGCTTTTCATACGACCTAAACAAGCATCAATTCCAATAATAAAAGGATTCGGGAAAAGCTTTTGAATATGTTTTAACGTTTCTTTCAAATTAACAGCATGAACAGGCTCTTCTAACGTTCCAAAAATGTGAAAAGATGAAACCTTTTTTTCATTCAGTTTCGTTCCGACTAATGGACCCAATGAGTCCCCAGTTGAACGGTCCGTTCCAATACATACAAAAACAATTGGTCTGTCTTTCTGTGCTGGAAGTAAAGATAGTAACTGTGTACTCAGCTTCTTTATAGCAGATTCTTCATCATGAAATACGCGGGTTGAATGTTGTGTCTTCTCAAAGAAGGGAGATTTTAAATTCATAGGGTCCACTCCTTATACATAATAGTAACAGTATACGAAGATTTTGAAGATTCTATACATATATTTCATGGATTGGGGGAAAATCGATGTGGAGAGCAGGATGTAAATGGATATTCTTAATTATGGGAACCATGATAGGCGCTGGGTATGCTTCAGGGAGAGAGCTATGGCAGTTTTTTGGCGAAGAAAGCGGACTTGCTATTTTTCTATTTTCTATTATTTTTGCGATTTCTTGCAATGTGATTATGCAAATCAGCTATCGCTACCGAACCAATCAATTTTACCCAGTACTAATTGAATTAATAGGAAAGAGATGGGCTGCGGCCTATGATGTTTTAATCGTTTTTTATTTGTTTACGACGACGGTGATTATGATCGCGGGCGGCGGGGCGACATTGGAAATGTGGCATGTTCCTTATTGGTGGGGAATTGGCGCTCTTAGTGCTTTTATCGTCTTTGTTTTTTCAAGAGGATTAAATGGGCTTCTTTCTATCAATTCTTTCGTTATGCCAATCTTAATGATTGGACTAGCTGGTGTCCTTCTTACATTTGTTTTACGTCATCCTGGAGTAACTGATTGGCACCTTCAGCATAATTGGCCTGCTGCTTTTACCTTTACGGCGTTAAATATTCTTCCTCTTGTCGCGGTATTATCTACAATTGGAAAGGAAATTAAAAGCAAAAAAGAGATTTATATTGCAAGTGTTGGCAGCGGGTTTTTATTAGGGGGGCTTTCCTTTATTTATAATGAATCGCTTATTCAAGTTTCAGGCCTTCTTTCTTCTTATGAAATTCCATTATTCGCTATTCTTAAAGACTTTCCTTATACGATGCTGTTTTTAATGAGCATTGTTTTGCTCATTGCAATTTATACAACAGCCGTATCGGGAATCTTAGGACTAACCGCGCGTTTTCATACTGAAAAGGTGCAATCTCTTTGGAAACTGGCAGCCTGCTGGCTACTTTTAATGATTCCCTTTACAAAGTTAGGTTTTTCTACTTTGATTGCCGTTTTGTATCCAATGTATGGAATCGTCAATTTATTTTTAGTAACAGCCGTTCTATTATATCCATTTCGAAATCGCTACAAAAGTTCGTAGAAACTTGCTACAATAGATTAAAACTTTCTCGTATGTAGAGTATGTTACGATAGGAGCTACATGTAGTATGAATTCGTTGACGTCAGTTTTTAAGAACGTATTTGAACCATTTTTTCAAGAAGAAACGTGGGCACATATTGGAGAAGGCTTCATAAAAATTCTGTTGATTCTGCTTATTTCCATGTTTTTAATTCGAATTGGAAAGCAAGCGTTAAATAAATTTGTAGAGGTTCGCACAAATAGCCCTCTGCGTATTTCTGAGCGACGAGAAGCTACGATGGTCCGTTTGCTTCAGAACGTTTTTTCTTATGCTATTTATTTCGTTGCGGGAGTTATGATTTTAGAAACGTTATCAGTAGATGTTCGAGGATTGCTAGCTGGTGCTGGAATCGTAGGGCTTGCGGTAGGGTTTGGTGCTCAAAACTTAGTGAAAGACATCATCACGGGATTTTTTATTATCTTTGAAGATCAGTTCTCCGTTGGCGATTATGTTCGAGTAGGAACATTTGAGGGAACTGTAGAAGAAATTGGTCTGCGAACAACAAAGATTAAAAGTTGGACAGGCGAAATTAATATCTTGCCCAATGGCAGTATTGTGGAGGTCACTAATTTTTCGTTACATAACAGCGTAGCTTTCGTTGATGTAAGCATTTCTTATGAAGAAAACATACAAAAAGCAGAAAAAGTGATTTTAGAGCTCTTAGAAGAATTGCCAAGCCGCTATGAAGATATGGTTAAAACGCCTGAATTGCTGGGGGTTCAAAATATCCATGCAACTGAAGTCACAATGAGGATTACAAGCGAAGTAAAACCAATGAGACATTTCCATATTTCTCGTATGATTCGTAAAGAAGTGCGTACAAGGTTAAATGAACATGGTATTGAAGTTCCATTTCCTCGTATGGTTATGTATAATCGTACAGAAGAAGCACAGCATTCGTCGACGTTGAAAGGGAAATAAGGAGGAGAGAGCTGATGACGGAAAAAGAATTTGGTTTAAATGACGTTGTGGAAATGAAAAAACCTCATCCTTGCGGTACAAATGAATGGAAAATCATTCGAATGGGAATGGATATCCGTATTAAATGTGAAGGCTGCGGCCACAGCGTAATGATTCCAAGACGTGATTTTGCACGTAAAATGAAAAAAATTCTTGTAAAGCATGAGGAATAACCTCATGCATTTTCTATGTTTATGCCTTATACTGTAAGGTGGGACAAAATGAAGCATCTTAACGGTGCGACTAAAGGTTCTTTATTAAACTTGTATTTCAAAAGTTGACTCACTATAATTGTGACAGGTTAACTTGTTTCGGATATATAAAGAGGAGTGAATAAATATATGGCTTTAACAGCTGGAATTGTTGGTCTTCCTAACGTTGGAAAATCAACATTATTTAATGCAATTACACAAGCGGGCGCAGAATCTGCGAACTATCCTTTCTGTACGATTGATCCTAACGTAGGTATTGTAGAAGTACCTGATCATCGTCTTCAAAAACTTACAGAGCTTGTAAAACCTAAAAAAACAATTCCAACAGCATTTGAATTTACAGATATCGCTGGAATCGTAAAGGGTGCTAGTAAAGGTGAAGGACTGGGAAATAAATTCTTATCTCATATTCGAGAAGTAGATGCGATTTGTCACGTTGTGCGTTGCTTTGAAGATGAAAACATCACGCACGTTTCAGGAAAAGTAGATCCTATTTCAGATATTGAAACAATTAATTTAGAGTTAATTTTAGCCGATTTAGAAACGGTAGAGAAGCGTATTGGCCGTGTTCAAAAGATGGCTAAACAAAAAGATAAAGAAGCAATGTATGAATACGAAATTCTCGAGAAACTAAAGAATGCATTTGAAAGTGATCAGCCAGCTCGTGCTGTATCATTTACAGAAGAGCAAATGAAATTAGTAAAACAATTTCACTTGCTAACAATCAAACCTATTCTTTATGTAGCAAACGTTTCTGAAGATGAAGTAGCCGATGCATCTGCTAACGAATATGTAGCAAAAGTGCGCGAGTATGCGGCAAGTGAAGGTGCAGAAGTGATTGTTGTTTGTGCACGCATTGAATCTGAAATTGCTGAGCTTGAAGGAGAAGAAAAAGCAATGTTCCTTGAAGAACTAGGCATCGAACAGTCAGGTCTAGATCAGCTTGTACGTGCAGCGTACGACTTACTTGGATTAGCTACTTACTTTACAGCTGGTGAGCAAGAAGTACGCGCATGGACGTTCACACAAGGTATGAAAGCTCCTGAGTGTGCAGGTATTATTCATACAGATTTTGAACGCGGATTTATTCGCGCAGAAACGGTGTCATATGAGGATTTATTAGCTGCCAAAACAATGGGAGCAGCTCGTGAAGCTGGAAAAGTACGTTTAGAAGGAAAAGAATACATCGTAAAAGACGGAGACGTTATGCATTTCCGCTTTAACGTATAAGACTAAAACCCGAAAGGAGATATCTTCTTTCGGCTTTTGTCGTTGGCGAAAATATTAGCATATATTTACGAAACAGCCCGCAATGCGTATTGCTTTGCCTATGGTAGTATGCTATAATTTTAATTCGTGAGTAATATTTTATTGCTCCTTGCCCGTTTCGGGCCGTTAGACCAAAAGGAGGTGACAGTGATGAGAAAGTATGAAGTAATGTACATCATCCGTCCAAGCATTGATGACGAAGCAAAGAAAGCATTAGTTGAGCGCTTTAACGGCGTATTAACTGATAATGGTGCTGAAATCGCAAATGTTAAAGAATGGGGTAAACGTCGTTTAGCATACGAAATCAATGATTTCCGTGACGGTTACTACATGATTCTTGACGTGGCGGCTACTTCAGAAGCAGTTTCTGAATTTGATCGTCTTGCGAAAATCAACGAAGACATTATCCGTCATATCGTTGTTAAACAAGAAGCATAATTAAACGTTTAAATAAATTGGGTTTTATTTCCTTAAGGAGTGGTTCTGATGATGAATCGCGTAATTCTCGTAGGACGCTTAACCAAAGATCCTGAATTACGTTATACCCCGAGTGGAGCAGCGGTTGCAACATTCACTTTAGCGGTAAACCGCACATTTACAAATCAGCAAGGTGAACGTGAAGCTGACTTCATCAACTGTGTTGTATGGCGTCGTCAGGCTGAAAATGCAGCCAATTTCCTTAAAAAAGGAAGTTTAGCTGGTGTTGATGGTCGACTACAATCTCGCAGTTACGAAGGACAAGACGGTCGTCGCGTATACGTAACGGAAGTTGTAGCGGAAAGTGTGCAATTTTTAGAGCCGAAAAGTGGCGGTGGGGATACGCAACGCAGTAACTTTGCTAACACTGGAGGATCTGGACAAGGCTCTCCATTTGGAGATAATCAGAACCGTAACTCAGGTAATCAAGGTTATACTCGCGTTGATGATGATCCATTTGCAAATAATGGCGAGACAATTGACATTTCAGATGACGATTTACCGTTTTAATTCGCAGTAGATTATCCGGAGTATAAAATTTTATAGAAACTTTTAAGCGGAAGGAGGCGTATCAAAATGGCAGGTGGACGTAAAGGTGGACGCAACAGACGTCGTAAAGTTTGTTTCTTCACAGCAAACGGCATCACTCACATCGATTACAAAGATGTAGATATGCTTAAAAAATTCGTTTCAGAGCGTGGTAAAATTTTACCTCGTCGTGTAACTGGAACAAGCGCTAAATACCAACGTAAATTAACGATCGCTATCAAACGCGCTCGTCAAATGGCATTATTACCATATGTTTCTGGTGAATAATGAACGGTACAAAAAGAGGCAGTAAGGATTCCCTTACTGCCTCTTTTTACATTACATAGGTGCTCTTTTGTCAAATAGTTGCTTCTTATGAACTGAATCGATAAAATAAATAATAGTCTATATCAACGAGGTGAAGTTGTGAAAGGAATTCGATATATTACAGAAGGAGCAGCTCTTTTAGCGCTGTTTGTGGCGCTGTTGCTTTTTTCACTATACATACCTGTTGTGGGAACCATTTTTCAACTAGCGCTAGCTGTTCCATTTATTGTGTATACCGTTCGTCATGGGTGGAAAAAGGCAATATTATTTTTAGTAGTAGGGTTGTTATTGACTTTGTTATTTGGAAATGTGTTGACTCTTCCTTTTACATTTGTATTTGGTATTGGTGGATTAGCAATAGGAATGCTTTACCGACAAAAACAAAAAAGGTATACCATTTTACTAGGCGGCACGGTTGCATTTAGTTTAGGTTTACTTTTATTGTTCGTAGGAGCAAATATCGTTTTTAATGTTAATCTAATGGAGCAAATAAATAATGCTTTAGATCAATCGATTAATCAAAGTATTGAAATGATGAAAAGTTTAGGACAAGACGTTAAGGAATCTCAAATTGACCAAATGAGAGATGCATTTGATATGTTTAAAAATCTGTGGCCTCTATTAATTGTTATGGGCGGAGTTATTCTGGCCTTTTTCTCTCAGCTTATTGCTACGCCTATTCTTAAAAGAACAGGTTATGAGGTGCAAGCATTCCCGCCTTTTCGTGAATTTAAACTTCCTAAAAGTATTCTATGGTATTATTTGATTGCATTAATTTTATCCTTCCCATCTTTTAATATTGAACAAGGTACATTTATGTACGTAGCTATTATCAACATCGTGATGGGACTGCAAATGCTAGTCGTGTTACAAGGGATCTCTTTTATTTTCTATTTCTCACATCAAAAAGGGTATGCCAAAGCAATTCCAATTGTTGTAACAATTTTAGCATTAATTATTCCAATTATCCTTCAAATTGTGCGCATCTTAGGTATAATTGATTTAGGATTTAATTTAAGAAAACAATTAGACACAAAAAAGTAGATATTGTGGAACTTAAAAAAGTAGGAGCTGAAATGGATGCCTGTCTTTACAAAAAAGAACGTCATTCGCTATCCATTTTACTCATTGTATAGTATAGCTCTGATTTTAGTAGGTATCGTGACCTATCATAATTGGATCATAGGAATGATAGGCTTTATATTACTATTAGCCTGTCTTTTTCTATACATGAGAATGGAGCGAATGCTGTCCGATGAGTTTGAAACCTATATTTCAATGCTGTCTCATCGGCTGAAAAAAGTAGGCGAAGAGGCATTAATGGAAATGCCGATTGGGATTATGCTGTTTAATGATGAATATCAAATTGAATGGACCAATCCTTTTCTAGCATCTTGTCTCGGTGAAGACACACTAGTGGGAAGATCATTATACGATGTAGCCGAAAGTATTATTCCACTGATCAAACAAGAAGTGGAAACAGAAGTTGTCACGTTGCATGATCGGAAATTCAAAGTGGTGATTAAACGAGACGAGCGCTTACTGTACTTCTTTGATATTACAGAGCAAATAGAAATCGAAAAGTTGTATGAAGAAGAACGAACAAGTTTAGGCATTATCTTTTTAGATAATTATGACGAACTAACGCAAGGAATGGATGATCAAGTTAAAAGTAACTTGAATAGCCAAGTAACTTCTATGTTAAATAGCTGGGCTCAAGAATACGGTATTTTTATTAAACGTACGTCTTCTGAGAAATTTATTGCGATTATGAATGAACAAATCTTAATTCATTTAGAGCGAAGTAAATTTTCTATCTTAGACCAAGTTCGAGAAGAGACGTCTAAACAAAATATACCGCTTACATTAAGCATTGGTATCGGAGCTAGTGCTGCTGATTTACCTGAGCTGGGTGCTTTAGCTCAATCTAGCTTGGATTTAGCCTTAGGTCGAGGCGGAGATCAAGTAGCCATTAAACAGCCAAATGGAAAAGTGAAATTCTTTGGGGGCAAGACAAACCCAATGGAAAAACGGACGCGCGTGCGTGCAAGAGTTATTTCTCACGCGTTGAAAGAGCTCATTACAGAGAGTGGAAAAGTGATTATCATGGGTCATAAATACCCGGATATGGATGCTGTGGGAGCTGCTATTGGGATATTAAAAGTAGCGCAAGTAAACCAGAAAGACGGTTTTATCGTATTGGATCCTGATCATATCGATACAGGTGTTCAGCGAATGCTAGAAGAGATTAAAAAGAAAGAAGGCCTGTGGGAGCGATTTATTACGCCTGAAGAAGCCTTGAATCTTGTGAGTGATGATACTCTTTTAGTAGTAGTAGATACGCATAAGCCATCGCTCGTTATTGAAGAAAGGTTGTTAAATCGTATTGAAAATGTCGTGGTCATTGATCATCATAGACGAGGAGAAGACTTTATCGAAGATCCTCTTCTTGTCTATATGGAGCCATATGCTTCCTCGACAGCTGAACTCGTTACTGAGCTTCTTGAATACCAGCCAAAACGATTTAAAATTGATATGCTAGAAGCAACAGCACTTTTAGCCGGTATTATTGTCGATACAAAAAGCTTTACATTACGGACGGGATCTCGTACGTTTGATGCAGCGTCTTTTTTACGTTCTCAAGGCGCAGATACGGTTCTTGTTCAAAAGTTTTTAAAAGAAGATATCACGCAATATGTACAGCGAGCACGCTTTATTGAACATGCAGAGATTTATACAGCAGGTATTGCCATTTCAAGAGCTGAACCAAACAAAATGTATGATCAAGTGTTAATTGCGCAAGCTGCAGATACGCTGCTTTCAATCAGCGGAGTGGTTGCTTCATTTGTTATTTCTAAGCGGCGGGATAATCTAATTGGTATTAGTGCTAGATCGCTTGGAGATATCAATGTACAAGTTATTATGGAAAGTCTCCAAGGCGGAGGCCACTTAACGAATGCTGCTACTCAGCTTCAAGACATTAGTTTGGATGAAGCTGAAGAACGGCTTAAACAAGCAATTGATGAGTACTTAGATGGAGGTAGAAGATCATGAAAGTAATTTTCTTAAAAGATGTAAAAGGAAAAGGCAAAAAAGGTGAAGTGAAAAATGTTTCAGACGGTTATGCACATAACTTCTTATTAAAAAATGGGTATGCTGTTGAAGCTACAGGCGGTAATGTGAAAGTATTAGAAGCACAAAAAAATAGAGAGCAAAAAGATGCAGCTGCAGAACTTCAAGCAAACAAAGAGTTAAAAGCAACTCTTGAAGAACTAACAGTTGAATTAAAAGCAAAATCTGGTGAAGGCGGCCGTTTATTCGGTTCTATCACAAGCAAACAAATTGCTGAAGAATTAAAGAAAAAGCACAACATTAAAGTAGATAAGCGTAAAATTGAATTAAATGATGCCATTCGCGCATTAGGCTACACAAATGTACCGGTTAAATTACATCCGGAAGTAACGGCTACTGTAAAGGTACACGTGACTGAACAAAAATAAACGTACGATTGAAAAATAGGTAAATAATATAAAGGGTTGGCGCGGACTTGTATTTGTTCGCGCCAACATTTATGATGAAAGAAAATACGAAAGAATATAAGAGGGGCATAGAAATATGAGTGATCTTTTTGCTGATCGTCTTCCGCCTCAGAATATTGAAGCAGAGCAAGCGCTATTAGGGGCCATTTTCTTAGAGCCTTCTTCTTTAACCTTAGCATCTGAGCTGCTAATACCTGAAGATTTTTACCGGGCATCGCACCAGAAAATCTTTACATGTATGCTGAAACTTTCTGACCAAGGTGAACCGGTTGATTTGGTAACGGTAACGTCTGAATTAGCTGATCAAAAAATCTTAGAAGAAGTTGGCGGCGTATCGTATTTAAGTGATTTAGCTAACTCTGTTCCAACGGCTGCAAACGTAGAGTATTACGGTAAAATCGTAGAAGAAAAGTCGATTTTACGCCGTCTAATTCGTACTGCAACGCATATTGCTTCAGAAGGATATGCAAGGGAAGACGAAGTAGAAGTTTTATTAAATGAAGCGGAAAAAAACATTTTAGAAGTAGCACAGCGTAAAAACAGCGGTGTGTTTCAAAATATCAAAGATGTACTTGTACAAACGTACGATGATATCGAAGTTCTTCACAATCGAAAAGGTGACATTACAGGTATCCCAACCGGGTTTAGTGATTTAGATAGAATGACAGCAGGGTTCCAGCGAAATGATTTAATCATTGTAGCGGCCCGTCCATCGGTAGGTAAAACGGCTTTTGCCTTAAATATTGCGCAAAACGTTGCAACGAAAACGGATGAGAACGTAGCAATCTTCAGTTTAGAGATGGGTGCTCAGCAGCTTGTTATGAGGATGCTGTGTGCCGAAGGAAATATTGATGCACAAAGGCTGCGTACAGGGTCGCTTACAGCCGATGACTGGGGAAAGCTCACGATGGCGATGGGATCTTTGTCCAATGCAGGGATTTATATTGATGATACACCGGGTATTCGAGTAGGTGAAATTCGTTCTAAGTGTCGTCGCTTGAAGCAAGAAGGCGGGCTTGGGATGATTTTAATTGACTACTTACAGCTTATTCAAGGAAATGGACGAAGCGGAGAAAACCGACAGCAGGAAGTATCTGAAATTTCTCGTGCGTTAAAAGCTTTAGCTCGTGAATTAGAAGTTCCTGTTATCGCCTTATCACAGCTTTCCCGTGGAGTAGAGCAAAGACAAGATAAGCGGCCAATGATGTCTGATATCCGTGAATCCGGAAGTATTGAGCAGGATGCTGATATCGTAGCTTTCTTATATCGTGAAGACTATTATGAAAAAGATACAGAAAATCAAAATATTATCGAGATTATTATAGCCAAGCAGCGTAACGGTCCAGTTGGAACCGTACAGCTTGCCTTCGTAAAAGAGTACAACAAATTCGTTAATCTCGAGCGGCGCTTTGATGACGCAGGAGTGCCGCCTGGTGCATAAAACCTCTCAATATGAGAGGTTTTATTTTATTGTTATCGCATTCGTTCCGCAAAATACGATATATTTGTAATAACTTTTGTTAAATCGTTCGGATTTAATTGACTTTAGCGTGATAAATTGATACACTTATCCATGGTTAAATTATGTCGTAGTGAGCTGTTGCTTACTAAGCGGAGGTGCTTAAGATATGTCTTCAGTCGTTGTAGTAGGAACACAATGGGGAGATGAAGGAAAAGGGAAGATTACAGACTTCCTATCAGAAAATGCAGAAGTGATTGCACGTTACCAAGGTGGGAACAATGCAGGTCACACAATTAAGTTTAATGGTGAAACTTATAAGTTACATTTAATTCCTTCAGGTATTTTTTATAATGACAAAACGTGTGTAATTGGAAATGGTATGGTTGTCGATCCAAAAGCGCTTGTTCAAGAATTAAAATACTTACATGATCGCGGTGTAACAACAGAAAACTTACGTATTAGTAACCGAGCTCATGTGATTCTTCCATATCATTTAAAATTAGATGAAGTTGAAGAAGAACGTAAAGGTGAAAATAAGATTGGTACAACGAAAAAAGGTATTGGACCAGCTTATATGGATAAAGCAGCACGTGTTGGTATTCGAATTGCCGATTTACTAGACCGTGAAGTATTTGAAGCAAAATTAACACAAAACTTAGCTGAAAAGAATCGCCTTCTTGAAAAAATGTATGAAGTAGAAGGCTTTACATTAGAAGAAATTTTAGATGAGTACTATGAGTATGGTCAACAAGTTGCAAAATATGTTGTGGATACATCAGTAGTATTAAATGATGCGTTAGACGAAGGACGTCGTGTACTATTCGAAGGCGCACAAGGTGTTATGTTAGATATCGATCAAGGAACATATCCATTTGTTACATCTTCAAACCCAGTAGCGGGTGGAGTAACAATTGGTTCTGGGGTAGGTCCATCTAAAATCAAACACGTTGTAGGTGTATCAAAAGCGTATACAACTCGTGTTGGTGACGGCCCTTTCCCAACTGAATTAACAAACGAAATCGGTGATCAAATCCGTGAAGTAGGACGTGAATATGGTACAACAACTGGTCGTCCTCGCCGTGTAGGTTGGTTCGACAGTGTAGTTGTACGTCATGCTCGTCGCGTTAGTGGAATCACAGATTTATCTTTAAACTCAATTGATGTATTAACGGGAATTGAGACATTAAAGATTTGCGTAGCTTATCGTTATAAAGGGGAAGTTATGGAAGAATTCCCTGCTAGCTTAAAAACACTTGCAGAGTGCGAACCTGTATATGAAGAGCTTCCAGGTTGGACAGAAGATATTACGGGTGTGAAAACATTAGATGAGTTACCTGATAACGCTCGCCACTACTTAGAGCGCGTGTCTCAATTAACAGGTATTCCTTTATCTATTTTCTCTGTAGGTCCAGATCGTACACAAACAAATGTATTACGTGGTGTATATAGCTAAATAAAAAAGGTTAGCTCCTCGAGAGCTAACCTTTTTTATTTATAATTGGTGCTTTGTTAACAAGATTTTTTAAAAAAGTTCAATAATAAAAAGAAAGTTTTAAAAAAACTATTGCATTCATATGAAATATCATGTTATTATAATAAACGTCGCTAAGAGATATAACATGAGCCATTAGCTCAGTTGGTAGAGCATCTGACTTTTAATCAGAGGGTCGAAGGTTCGAGTCCTTCATGGCTCACTTTTGTTACAACGTGGCCCGTTGGTCAAGCGGTTAAGACACCGCCCTTTCACGGCGGTAACACGGGTTCGAATCCCGTACGGGTCATTTTTAATACATAGCATATAGACTGAGGTCCCGTGGTGTAGCGGTTAACATGCCTGCCTGTCACGCAGGAGATCGCGGGTTCGATTCCCGTCGGGACCGCCATTTTGGCTCGGTAGCTCAGTTGGTAGAGCAAAGGACTGAAAATCCTTGTGTCGGCGGTTCGATTCCGTCCCGAGCCATCAAAAAGCATGACTTTATTTAAAGTCATGCTTTTTTCTTTTATTTACATTTAAAAGAAAACGTTATTTGCTTTGTATCTCTTTTGTGGTAATATATTACTTTTGTATTTAGAGATGGTTGAAAATCATATATCTTCATGTATAGTAGAGGATGAACTTGTGACGTTTCAAGGGTTATCAAGTATAATAAAACTACGGTATTCAAACAGTATGAATACTATCTTTTATATTTTGCTTCAACTAATAAAGGAGAACGATGATCATGGATAAACGTATTTTAGTCGTAGATGACGAAAAGCCGATTGCAGATATTTTAAAGTTTAATTTGCAAAAAGAAGGTTACGAAGTATTTTGTGCTTATGATGGCGTAGAAGCACTTGAAAAAGTGGAAGAAGTACAGCCTGAAATGATTTTATTAGATATTATGCTTCCTCAGAAAGATGGAATGGAAGTTTGCCGAGAAGTGCGCAAAAAATATGATATGCCAATTATCATGTTAACAGCAAAAGACTCTGAAATTGACAAAGTTTTAGGTCTAGAATTAGGTGCAGATGATTATGTAACTAAGCCGTTTAGTACGCGTGAATTATTAGCACGTGTAAAAGCTAATTTACGTAGACATCAGCAGGTAGCTGTTCCAACGGAAGAAAGCGAAACGAATGAAATTACGATTGGAGCACTTGTTATTCACCCAGATGCCTATATCGTGTCTAAGCGCGGAGAAACGATTGAACTGACTCACCGTGAATTTGAGCTGCTGCATTATTTAGCGAAGCACATTGGACAAGTCATGACGCGTGAACACTTGCTTCAAACTGTATGGGGTTATGACTATTTTGGTGATGTGCGTACGGTAGATGTAACAGTTCGAAGATTACGTGAAAAAATTGAAGATAATCCAAGCCATCCAATGTGGATTGTAACAAGACGTGGAGTAGGCTATTATTTACGCAGCCCAGAGCAGGAGTAATTTTAGATGAAGAAAGTAAGGCTCCTGCAATCTATTCACTTAAAGTTTGTATTGATTTATGTGCTGCTCATTTTAATTGCGATGCAAATTATTGGGGTCTATTTTGCACGACAATTAGAAAAAGAATTAGTTAACAACTTTCGAACGTCTCTTCAAGAGCGGACAGACTTGCTGACGTATAACATTGGACAAGAAATGGTGAAAAATCGTGATGATGATTCACCCACTCTTGAGGAAGACTTAAAGACTATTTTACGAGATTTTGCTTCAAGACCCAATTTAGCTTCAAATGATATGAATGACATCTCTGAAGTAAGAGTCATTGACCAAAATAGAAGAATCATTGCTACATCGAACTCAAATCCTCAACAGATCATAGGTAAAAAGACTAATGATTTAGCGATTACAAATGCGTTGTTAGCAGGAACTAACTCTGATAATGTATTTGTTGATCAAAGCGGACAGCGAATCAGAGTTATGATACAGCCTATTCGTTTACAGGATAAAGTAGGTGCCAGTCAATCAAATTCAACCAATAAAAATGGAAAAATTCAGTCTAGCGAAGAAATCTTAGGTGCTATTTACTTAACAGCTTCCATGGAGCCTGTTTACGATCAAATGAGTAATATCAATCAGATCTTTAAGGCAGGTACGGTGATTGCTCTTTTTATTACAGCTATTTTAGGCGTGTTTTTAGCTCAGACGATTACTCGTCCAATGTCTGAAATGAGAAAACAAGCACTTGAGATGGCCAAAGGGAATTTTACGAGAAAAGCTAAGGTATACGGGTATGATGAAATTGGTCAGCTAGCTCTCACATTCAACAACTTAACAAGAAAGCTTCAAGAAGCACAGGCAACTACAGAAGGGGAGCGCCGTAAGCTTAGTTCAGTATTAGCTCATATGACGGACGGCGTTATTGCGACAGATCGAAAGGGAAGAGTAATTTTAATTAATGATCCAGCTGCAGCTATGCTAAATGTTTCACGTGAAACGGTTTTGTCTGATCCAGTTGTTTCCCTATTAGATCTTGAAGAAACGCATACGTTTGAGAGCTTGCTCGCTAATCAAGAGTCATTAATTTTGGACTTTAGTACAAAATCGGATCCCTTTATTTTAAGAGCTACCATTTCCGCTATTCAAAAAGAGACCGGTTTTATTAACGGGATTATCATTGTCTTGCATGATATTACAGAGCAGGAGAAAATTGATCAAGATCGCCGAGAATTTGTAGCGAATGTTTCACATGAATTGCGTACGCCGTTAACAACGATGCGCAGTTATTTAGATGCGCTTGCAGAAGGAGCATGGCAAGATAAGGACTTAGCTCCAACGTTTTTAAATGTAACGCAAACGGAAACAGAACGAATGATTCGTCTCGTTAACGACTTGCTTCAATTATCTAAGTTAGATAGTCAAGACTACCGATTTAGTCGTGACCCAATCAATTTTGTGAAGTTCTATCATTACATCATTGATCGCTTTGAAATGACAATTGAACAAGGTATTTCATTCGTGCGCGACTTGCCAAATGAAGCAATCTATGTTGCTATCGATCAAGATAAAATTACACAAGTATTAGATAACATTATTTCCAATGCAATAAAATATTCACCTGAAGGCGGAATCATTACATTTTCAATTGCTCAGCATACGCATGAAATTGTTGTGAGCATTAAAGACCAAGGTATGGGAATTCCAAAATCAAATTTAGCTAAAATTTTCGAACGCTTCTATCGTGTAGATAAAGCACGAACGCGTAAATTAGGCGGAACAGGATTAGGGCTTGCTATTGCCAAGGAAATTATTGAAGCACATGATGGACGTATTTGGGCAGATAGTCAGGAAGGAAAAGGAACAACGATTTACTTTACTCTTCCAATTGAAAGTGAGAATGATGACGAATGGGAATGAGATATGAACATATCAAAACGGCCATCTTAGTTGTTCTCGTCGCTTCCAGTTTAATTATGACGTATCATATATGGACGTATCAGCCTTCTTATAAGGTCATTTCAAAGAATCAACATTTGCAGGAAGTTGAAGTGAGTTCAAAAAGTAAAATAGAAGATCATATTCTTCCAACAGAAGTTCTCTATCATCGAAACGATAATCACTACATGTCTCACGACGAAGATGATGTAAACAAATGGGTAAATGAAATGAAAAAGTGGAAATTTTCGAATGTGACGGACGTTTCGGATGCTATTTCTCCTGATGGATTTTTAAATTATGTCCATGGAAGTAATTCTATTGAAGTGCTGTATCCAGACGCGCTACCGTTAAAAACATTTCAACAGCTTTTTTCATTTTCTCAAACGTCTTTGCCTAATCAAACATTTGACCGTGTACTCATTAAAATTAAGCGTACACCTTCCTTTTTCGTGAGCGTGTATCTTGTGAATTATGAGCAAAAAAAGATTTATTCAGTTACAGTCAAGAATTTGGCCAAAGATGATATCAAAGAATTAGAAGACAAAATGAAACGTACGTATGCCCCGAGCTTTGTATATAAAGAAAACAAAAATCGGTATATCTTCCTTCCGGAAAACAATATCACGATGAATAGTGAAGTCTACTATACGAGCATGAGGCATTTAGATATTGAAAAATATAAGGAAGCGCTTTTTAACAACCCAGACTATGCGCGGAAAGAAACGTCTACAAACCGAGATGTCTACACCGAAGGTACAAAAGTGATTAATGTTAATACGAAGACAGATGTGATGGAATATGTGAATCTTGTAAATTCCACGACCGAAGTAATGGAAGATTATAATTTAATAAACCGTAGCTTTAGCTTCGTTAATGACCACGGAGGCTGGACGGAATCTAATTACAGGTTCAACAGCTGGAATCGTATTACAAAAGAAATTAGCTATCGTTATTATAAAGATAACTATCCAGTTTACAGCAATCAGGGCATGACTGAAATATATCAGAGATGGGGAAATGCGGAGATTTTAAATTACCGTCGTCCTCTTTATCGTTTTGTAAGAGTACAGGATTCCAGTGTAGAAAAGCTGCAGTCATCTCAAAAGGTGATTCAATTAATTGAAAAACACCAAAACTTTGACCCGAATCTGTTAAAAGATATTTCAATAGGCTATCAGCTAGAAGAAGTTTCACAGCAGCCGAAAACCGGTGAAAAGACGGTTGAGTTTAATTCTAATTCTGTCAAACTCGTTCCTTCTTGGTTCTATTATTATAATAGCAAGTGGTATCGAATTGCACCGCCGACGGAAGGAGGCGATAACGATGGATTGGAATAGAACAAAAACCATCTTTATTTTCACTTTCTTGATTCTTAATATTTACTTAGGCTATCAGATTTTTAAAACTCATCAAGAAGATCAGTATTCTCTATTTGTAGAGTCGAGCGTTGAAGAACAATTAACGAGTGAAGGCATTGAATATAAACATTTGCCTACAGATGTGAAAGAAGCTTCGTCGTTAAATGCCAAAAGCAAACTGTTTAAAGATGAAGATTTAAAAAAGCTTAAAGAACAAAAAGCAGCGCTGCTTGAGGAAAAAACAATTCGAAGCGTATTAGACAAACCTTTTTCAGTACCTGAAAAAAGTCCCGAAGCAAAGCTAAGTCAATTTCTAAAACGGTATGTGATCTCAGGTAAGGAGTATGAGCTATGGAATGTTAACAAAGAGAAAAAAACAGTTACATTCTTTCAACAATATAAGAAGCATAAAATCTTTGACAATGAAAATGGTATGATCGTTGCTCACTTAAATGACAAAGATGAAATTATTTCGTATGAACAAACGATGCTAGGTTCTGTAAAAACGTTAGATGATGAGCAGGATGTTTTAACGCCTTTAAAAGCATTAGAAAATTTGTTTTTGAAGGATGAATTGAAAAAGAAAGATTCTGTAACAAAAGTAGAGTTTGGGTACTATACGTTTGATCTGCCGTTACTAAATTCTCAAGTTTTAGCACCAACTTGGCACATCGTTGTAAATGGAGATACGAGTTATTTTGTAAATGCCTTTGAAGGACAGATCATTAAAAAAGGAAATAAATAAGTATTTGGAGTGAGATAAATGAGCCTGCATTTCAGCGTGCTAGCGAGTGGGAGCACAGGAAATGCGATTTTAGTAAGTGATGGAGAACATTCCTTACTAGTTGATGCAGGGCTGAGCGGAAAGCAAATGGAAGCTCTCTTTCAACAAGTAAATCGCAATATCCCGGATTTATCAGGAATTTTAGTGACTCACGAACATAGTGACCATATTAAAGGACTAGGTGTTCTGGCACGTAAATATAAGCTCCCTATTTTCGCAAATGAAAAAACGTGGAACGCAATGGATGGCTTGATCGGCAACATTAATACGGAACAGAAGTTTCACTTTGAAATTGGCCAAACGAAATCGTTTGGTCAATTGGAAGTGGAGTCTTTTGGCGTTTCGCATGATGCCGCAGAGCCTATGTTTTATGTCTTTCATCAAGGGTCTAAAAAATTAACCCTTATTACGGATACCGGCTATGTAAGTGACCGCATGAAAGGTACGATTAAAAATAGCGATATGTACGTATTTGAAAGCAATCATGATGTTGAAATGCTGAGAATGGGGCGCTACCCTTGGAGCATTAAAAGACGAATTCTAAGCGACGTGGGACATGTATCAAATGAAGATGCGGCGCTTGCAATGGCAGATGTGATTGGAGATCAAACCAAACGCATTTATTTGGCGCATTTAAGTCAAGACAATAACATGAAGGAAATTGCCCGCATGTCGGTTGCACAAGTGTTACAACAAAAAGACATCAATGTAGAGGACAATATTCTCCTATGTGATACTGATCCAAAAAGACCAACTGATATTGTTTATGTATAGTCTCTAGAAAGGAAGCGAAAAATAACTTCATTTAATACGTGAATGCAGACATTCACGATGATAAATGAAGGGTTCGGTGATAGTGTGGAACATTATGATGAAGGCCAAGAGCCAAATAGTCGGCCGCCTAAACGCCGCAGAGGATATTTCGCTTCTGCTCTGGTTGGAGCAATTATAGGTGCACTTATTGTACTGCTTCTTATGCCAGCCTTGGTGAGGAATGGGATTTTGCCATACGGATGGATGACGGATGAAAATAGAGATGAACAAACAGGTTCTACCATTCAAAAGTCAGTATCTCTTGACGTCACTACGGCCGTCACAAAAGCTGTTTCTGAAGTCAATGCAGCAGTTGTAGGAGTTGTAAACATTCAGAACTCTGAAAGCTTTTGGAATGATGAACGAACTGATGCCGGGACAGGCTCAGGTGTTATTTACAAAAAGCAAGGCAACAAAGCTTATATTGTGACAAACTATCATGTCATTAAAGGCGCTAACGAAATTGAAGTGAGCTTCAGTAACGGTACAAGGGTATCGGCTAAAATTCTTGGCAGCGATGATTTAATGGACTTAGCAGTTCTTGAAATTGACGCAGGCCACGTGACAAAAGTGGCTACCTTCGGAAATTCTGATAAGCTGAAAGCTGGTGAACCAGTGATTGCTATCGGAAACCCGCTAGGCCTTCAATTTTCTGGCTCCGTTACACAAGGAGTTGTCTCAGGGATTAACCGTGTCATTCCTCAAGATTTGAATGGCGATGGAAATCCTGATTGGCAATCAGAAGTTATTCAAACAGATGCCGCAATTAACCCTGGCAATAGCGGGGGTGCTCTTGTTAATATTGATGGTGAATTAATAGGCATTAATTCCATGAAAATTGCCCAAGAAGCAGTAGAAGGCATTGGTCTTGCAATACCAATTAACATGGCTAGGCCCATTATTAATGACTTAGAACGATATGGTGAAGTTAGACGTCCGTATCTTGGAGTTAGTACACTATCATTAAGTGAGGTATCAGGGTATCATTTAAAAGAAACCCTTAAGTTACCGCATGATGTAGTAAACGGAGTCGCTGTTCTAAAAGTCGAGCCAGGTTCGCCAGCCGCTAAAGCTGGGTTGAAGGAATATGATGTGATTGTTGAGCTAGATCACAGCAAAGTAAGGGACATTGCGACACTTCGCAAACACCTCTACATTGAAAAAGAAATTGGCGATAAAATGAACGTAACGTTCTATCGCGATGGCAAAAAGAAATCCACAGAAGTAAAATTAACGCGTCAAATGAAGTGAAAGAAAAGTTATCCACAGGGGATAAACTCCTGTGGTTTTTTAATGAAAAGAATAGAGAAAGGAAGATAAATACATGAAGATATATTGCTGTTTAGAACATACAGAACTAGCGCTGGATGTAATAGTAGATGAGATTGAGCTAGCGCCGGTTTTTGAAAAAATAGAAAATTCCACTGACAAAAAAAGCTGTGAATATTGTGACAATGAAGCTGTATATGTAGTAGGGAACTAATATTCTTATACAAAATGTGGATATAACATGTGGATATGTGGATAATATCTGTGGATAAGGGATAAAGGAGAGGAGAATAGCCTGTGAATATCTCTATTATAACCATTGGAAAGCTAAAAGAAAAATACTTAAAACAAGGTATTCAAGAATATTTAAAGCGCTTATCAAGCTATGCAAAAGTAGAAATTATTGAGCTTGCAGATGAAAAAGCGCCAGAAAACTTAAGTGAATCTGAAATGGAACAGGTAAAACAAAAAGAAGGAGAGCGCATCTTAGCGAAAATCTCAGACGATACTCATGTGATCGCATTAGCTATTAACGGAAAACAAAAATCTTCCGAGGAACTCGCAAAAGAAATTGATTCATTAGCTACCTACGGAAAAAGCAAAATAGCATTTGTCATTGGCGGGTCGCTTGGTTTAAGTAGCGAAGTAATGAAACGCTCAAACGCAGCCCTTTCTTTTTCAAAGATGACGTTTCCTCATCAGCTTATGCGCCTAGTATTAGTAGAACAGATTTACCGAGCTTTTCGTATTATTCGAAATGAACCTTATCATAAATAGAACGTGTGGATATTTTTTCATTAAAAGCTGAGGCAGAAGGAAATGTAAAACCTTCTGCCTCAGCTTTTATCATATGTGGATAAATAGCACACGTCTATAAAAAAGAACAAGAGGTTCTTCTCTCCGGTAAAATGTTAGAACAATTGAGTTTAAGCAAACGAGATCTTATTTAAGAAACAGAAAAACCTTCGTCTTCTTTCACTCCAGCTCTGTCTTTAAACTCATCAAGCAACGCACGCACTTCGTCAGTTGTTTCCGTGCTCATGAGTAGATTTCTTAATTCACTTGCACCGCGGAATCCGCGAACGTAAATTTTGAAAAAGCGTCGAAGCGGTTTGAAAGGACGCGGCTCTAATTCTTCAGAATACTTATCATGAAGATCTAGCTGCAGGCGAAGAAGTTCTAATAGCTCTTCGCTTGTGTGCTCTTTCTTTTCTTTTTCAAACGCAAACGGATTATGGAAAATTCCGCGTCCAATCATGATTCCATCAACGCCGTACTTCTCTGCAAGTTCCAGACCTTTCTGGCGGTCAGGAATATCACCGTTAATTGTTAGTAGCGTATGAGGCGCAATTTCGTCACGAAGTTTCTTAATCTCCGGAATTAACTCCCAGTGCGCGTCAACATCGCTCATTTCTTTTTTCGTACGAAGGTGAATAGAAAGGTTCACGATATCCTGTTCTAAAATGTGCTTCAGCCAGTCGTACCACTCATCAACTTGCGTATAGCCAAGACGAGTCTTTACGCTTACTGGAAGCCCTCCAGCTTTGGCTGCCTGGATAATCTCAGCCGCAGTATCTGGACGGCGAATCAGACCAGAACCTTTTCCGTTTCCTGCAACGTTCTGCACAGGACAGCCCATATTAATATCAATGCCGCGAAAGCCCATTTCGGCCATGCCGATACTCATTTGACGGAAGTACTCAGGCTTGTCTCCCCAAATGTGCGCAACGATTGGCTGTTCATCGTCTGTAAACGTCAAACGTCCTTTTACGCTATCTTTTCCTTTCGGATGGCAGTAGCTTTCCGTATTCGTAAACTCTGTAAAAAATACGTCAGGTCGTGCTGCTTCAGTCACAACATGGCGAAAAACGACATCCGTCACAGCTTCCATCGGTGCCAAAATAAAAAACGGACGCGGCAACTCATGCCAAAAATTATCTTTCATCTTATATCTAAACCCTTTCTTTTAGGGAAAACATATTCCCAAAATTAAAAAGTGTAATTTCTTTTATCAGGCTGAATGCCAGTATAAACTTCAACCAATATATACTTTAATGGTATGGAACGAAAAGTGCAAGGGAACGAGTGGTTTTGTTTTGCTGGAAATACTTATTGAAACAACTTTTATATCTAGTATTAGTGGAGTGTAAGCAATTAAAAGCGAGCCTGAAGGCATGTAACGGATACCTGCGAATAAATCCTAAAGCATTTGGTTCGTGTGTAGGTACTTTCTCGAAGGATATTATAAAGTATTCACTGTAATGATGATTACGATAAACGATTTTATAAATAACTTCGACTATATAAAAAACCACGTCTGTCATTGCACAACAGACGTGGCTTCATTACGTATTAATGCTTTTTGTAAGGAGCGCGGTCCTTAGAAGGCAGTCCAGAAATGTATCCGACACCACCTGTTTCTTGAATGCCAATGCTTTCTTTCATTGCATTAGCTAGCTCTTCTTTATCAACAGCGGTAATGTTTTTGTCGCTGATGTCCTCGCCTGGGTGCTGATAGTTGCTTAGTACGTAGCGAGAGTTTTTAATGTTTTCTACTGCACGAAGACCTGTTGCTTCTGCTCCCACTGGAACTGAAAGAATGCGTGATAGTTTTTTTGTTTTTACATTATAAGCCCATACGAAGTTGTTTGTGTGCAGTGAGCTGTCTTCTCCGATAAAGAGTGTATTTAAGTCATTTGAATACGTAAGGTTATCAGGGTTGGCAACTTTATTTGGATCCGCTTTATTACCGTATGCATCTGCTTTTTCTAGGTCTTGTCCAATCAGTAGCCCTTCCATGCTTGCAGGAACGTAGCGACTGTTAATCTTGCCTTTTGCTTGGTCTTTTTGATGCGATCCTAAGTTCAGCTGGTAGGTCACACCAGACTCTAGTTTTGGAAGCTGAATATCATCTTGTACAGCATCAGATTCTTTTAGCATGGCACTATTTTGGTAAGAAATAGCCATATACGCTTTTTTGTCTTTTTTGTTAACCGTTAGTCCTTCCATCTTGTTGAATTCAGATGTTGCACCTAAAATTGCACCGTATCGGCGTGATTCTAAAAAGGCAGCTGCTTTTTCCATGCCAGGCTTTACTTTTAAATATTCAACTTTTTTACTTGCGGCGGTTTTGACTGCTTTAAATCCTTTTGTAGGCTGGTCAGCTGTTTCAAAAATATCACTAAATTTTGTGCCTTTGTCGATTATTGTTTTCACTTCATTGTCTGTTGCATGGCCAAGCTTCATCCACTGAAGGTCGCCTTTACCTCCATTTTTTGTGCTCGTTTGTTTAAACTTTGCCGCATAAAGAGTTCCTGCTGAGAAGTCTTTTTCCTTATCTGCTACATACATAAACATCATGGTATTAGACCCATCGTCTCCAAAAAGAGCGGTTTTGTTATCTGGAAGTACCTGCATCATTTCGTGTGAAAAACGACCTGTGCTGTAATGTTTTACGACCGACGCATTGCCGCTTTCATCTACTGAAATTTCTGGAATCCAGCCGTAGTAGTAAGGATTTGCTTTTGGCATGTCGCCGAAATAAAGCTTAGCGAAGTTCGTGACGTCTTTATAAGAGCTGGATGAAGGGTCTTCAAAAGCACGTGCATCAGGCTCATATTCTTCTGAACCAAGGTGAGTACCCCAATCCGTTGTCGAGCCATTACACGGCGTCCACAAACCATTTACATTAGAAAAATCAATTTTTTTAGCATGGTTGACGGTCAGTTTTCCTGTTTTATCATCTCGGTCAACTTGTGTAAGCGTCATTGAAGCAGGAAGACCGGAAATCTCTTTTCCAGCATTATTAACAGATTCATATTCATAATGTGAAATAATATAAGACTTATCGTTGATGGTGATAAAGCTGTTTGAATCCGGTGCATCTGATACGTACGGTGATGGCTTATCAGGAACGCTTCGGTCAATAATCGGATCCCCGTTTGCATCGATCGGTGTACCTGCGGCGATTAATTCCCCTTTATTATCGACAATTTTATCTTTTGAAAGAAAGAGCTGGTTATAGTTAAGCGGCGTTTCTTCAACGCTTCCATCTTTATACGTTACTTTTACAGATGCCTCTGTATACGTTTTAATCATATTTTCAATCGTAGTAGGTGCTTTCATTGGCTGAAACTCGACGCTTTTGATTTGTTTTGGATGTTGAACTGGGTGATGTTCTGCTGCAAAAGCAGAAGTGGCGCTAGAAGCTAAAAGAGTGAGAGATAGTCCAAGAGATACTCGTTTTTTCATGGTTGATAACCTCCAAATTGTATTCATACACTTATTAAATCATTTGATTGTTGAGGAAATATAAAGAGAAGCGCTGGATTTGTTGAGCTGTTGTTAAGAACGTTGAACATTTATATGACAAGTTTAACTAGAAGTTATTCAGCTATCTTTCAGAATTTGTTCAGATAGCATTCAGCCGGGCTTCACAGTGAATTCATGTTCCGCTCTTACAATAAACACATAGCTAAAGGCGACAAGACAAAAAGCGCTTTGGCTTGTACAGCAAAAGTGAAAGGTATTTTAGCAGAAAAAAACGTCACTCAGTTCGATGCTTATACGGGGCAAGAGTGCTCATAATTGTTTATCTTAAAACATAAAACATACATTTCATTTTTTATTCATATCAAGCAGAGGGTGTTTCAAGGCATCCTCTGCTTTTCTATTTATAACTAGAAACGGGGCTGTTTATCTATGTTAAGATAAATGTAGATTATTGTTGTAAAATGGATAGAACTAGAATGAAATAAATTAAATAGATAGGGTGTACACATGAGAAAAGAAGTACAAGTTATAGCCAAAGAAGCTTTTATTAAAAAAGTGAACAAGGGTTATCCACTCATTGAAAAAGATGCGCTTGTTGATGGTCATAAACTGCAAGAAGAAGGGGTTATTATTAACTTAGTCACTCCGAAGAGTCAATTTTTAGCCAAAGGCTATTATGGAAAACAAAACAAAGGCTACGGATGGATTCTTACGAAGAAGAAAAGTGAGCAAATTGACGCGGCGTTTTTTGCTAGGAAAATTCAGCAAGCTATTGCCTCTCGTCATGACTTTTATGCATCTGAAGACACAACTGCTTTTCGCGTATTTAATAGTGAAGGTGACGGAATCGGCGGCTTGATTATTGATTATTATGACGGATATTACGTCATGAGTTGGTATAGTGAAGGAATTTATCAATTTAAAGAATACGTCATTGAAGCCTTAAAGTCTGCGCCTAACTTTAAAGGGCTGTACCAGAAAAAACGTTTTAACGTAAAAGGTCAGTATATTGAAGAAGATGATTTTGTAGCAGGGGACAAAGGTGAATTTCCTTTAATTGTAAAAGAAAATGGTATTCGTTTTGCCGTTTACTTAAATGACGGAGCAATGGTGGGAGTCTTTTTAGATCAGCGAGACGTCCGTAAAACTATTCGAGATAAATATGCAAAAGGAAAGACCGTCTTAAATATGTTTTCGTATACAGGCGCATTTTCAGTGGCGGCCGCTCTTGGAGGAGCTGCGAAAACAACAAGTGTCGATTTAGCCAATCGCAGCTTGGCAAAAACAATTGAGCAATTTAGTGTAAATGGAATTGATCACGAAGCACAGGACATTATCGTAGAAGATGTTTTTAAGTATTTTAAATATGCGGTTAAGAAGAATATGACGTTCGATCTTGTAGTGCTAGATCCGCCAAGCTTTGCTAAGTCGAAAAAGCATACGTTTAGCGCAGTAAAAGACTACAAAGATTTATTAAAAGAAGCCATTGCGCTTACAAAGCCAAACGGTGTCATTGTAGCATCTACGAATGCAAGCAATTTTGATATGAAAAAATTCCATTCGTTTATTGAAAAAGCTTTTAATGAAAAAGGGGAACGGTACAAAATGATGGAGCAGTTCGCTCTTCCAGCTGATTTTAAAACAATAAAAGAATTTAAGTCAGGTAATTATTTAAAAGTCGTGTTTATTCAAAAAGTAAATCGCTAAATGCAAGGCTGCATGATGAACTCATGCAGTTTATTTATTTTTAATGAAATAACGCTTACAAGCTATTTTGAAGGGAATAAAATGAAGGTAAGAGATAAATATTGTCAATATATATGATAAAATAATAAAGGAATCATGCTCAACATTTCACAATTTTACAATATCATCCTTACGAAACGTATTTTTACAATTATTTTATTTTAAATGGGATAAGTATTGGGTACGAAGTGGAAAGAGCATACTATTACTATTATTTAAAAACATGAAAGGAGAAAGATTATGGCTGAAACAACAAAAAAGCCTGCCGGCGAAGTGAAATTTCTTCCTTTATTAATTTGTCTGGCAATCGGACTTATTTTATGGTTTATTACACCTCCGTCTGGACTTGATGTGAAGGCTTGGCACTTATTCGCTATTTTTGTGGCTACTATCGTAGGGCTTATCATTAAACCATTGCCATTAGGCAGTGTAGCTATTTTATCTTTAACCATTATTGTATTAACTAATACATTAACACTTGAACAATCGCTCAGCGGTTTTCAAAATACGACGATTTGGTTAATCGTTATTGCATTCTTTATTTCTAGAGGTTTTATTAAGACTGGTCTAGGAACAAGGGTTGCCTACATTTTTGTTCGTTTGTTCGGTAAAAAGACGTTGGGATTATCGTATTCTCTTATCGTAAGTGACTTGCTTTTATCACCTGCAATGCCGTCTAATACAGCGCGAGCTGGAGGAATTATTCTTCCAATCATTCGTTCTTTATCCGAAACATACGGATCCAGAACTGGAGACGGTACGGAGCGCAGAGTCGGCGCTTTCTTAACAAAAGTATCGTTTCAAGGAGATATGATCACATCCGCTATGTTCGTAACGGCAATGGCGGCCAATCCTCTTGCTGTTAAAATGACGGAACAAATTACAGGCAAGACTATTTCATGGGTTGGCTGGGCAGCGGCTGCAATTGTACCTGGAATTATTAGTTTAATTGTTATTCCGCTTGTTATTTATAAGCTGTATCCGCCAGAATTAAAAGAAACGCCGGAAGCATCTGAAATTGCAGCAAAAAAACTAAATGAAATGGGTCCGTTAAAGAAAGAAGAATGGTACATGATTGGCGTATTTTTACTTCTTCTTGTGCTGTGGATTTTTGGAGCTAATTTAAATATTAATGCAACAACAACTGCTTTTATTGGTCTATGTGCGCTGCTTTTAACGCAAGTGTTAAGCTGGTCGGACATCAAAAAAGAACAGGGAGCATGGGATACATTAGTTTGGTTTGCTGTTTTGGTTATGATGGCAACCTTCTTAAATGATCTAGGCATGATTCCTTGGTTCAGTGATCTGATGAAAGGCACTGTTAGTCATATGTCTTGGATGACGGCGTTGATTGTACTAGCTGTTGCGTATTTTTATTCTCACTACTTTTTTGCGAGTAATACGGCTCATGTCAGCGCTATGTACGCAGCATTTTTATCTGTCATCGTGGCCGCTGGTGCGCCTCCGTTACTGTCAGCATTAATTTTAGCGTTCTTTAGCAATTTATTTGGCTGTTTAACTCACTACGGCAGTGGACCGGCACCGGTGTTCTTCGGTAGTGGATATGTAACGCAGCAAAAATGGTGGTCGCTCGGCTTTTTAATTTCAATTATTCATATTATCATTTGGATTGGAATTGGCGGCTTGTGGTGGAAACTGCTAGGTCTATGGTAAAAAAAACAGTGGCGCAAGCCACTGTTTTTTTATGCTTCAGCCCAAACGGATACAGAGCCGCCATTGACAGGGAACTGTCCGTAGCCATCTTCTTCAATCACAACTTGATCTTCTCGGTTGTTTGTGAAATCAATCCATGTTTGTCCACTTCGGTGTTCGCCGACGAACATTCTCTTTTCGCCATCTTCGCCGTTTGACATCACTACAGCGCATCCAGACTTCTCAAATTCCTCTACACCATGCCTTACCCATCCAATGGTATTCGGGTGATCAAAATAATCGTCTTGCTGGCCGTATGCTTTGTCATAGCGTACATGCAAGAGAGCGGAAATATCTTTTTCTTTTCCCTCAATTGGGTGCTCTCCGCCTATCCCAAAATAGTCTCCGTAAAACACACAAGGATAGCCGTCTTCACGAAGTAAGATTAGAGCGTAAGCACTTTGTTTGAACCAATCTTCTACCCACGATTCTAAAGATTCATTTGGCTGAGAGTCATGGTTATCTACAAATGTGACAACATTCAAAGGGTGAGTCTTGACTAATGTATCATCAAAAATCGTGGTTAAATCAAAATCTCTTCCTTGCTGAGAGGCTTCATGTAGTTTATAGTGCAGAGATACGTCAAACAAATCGATTTGATAATCAATCACGTCTAGGAATTCCTGACAGGCTGTTAACTCTGGATTCCAAAACTCTCCCACAAAATAAAATGGCTTTTCTTGAGAAGAGGACAATTCGTGGGCAAACTCTTTAATAAAATCGTGGTTAATATGTTTAATGGCGTCTAATCGATAACCGTCGCACTGCAGGGTGTCTGCTAACCATTTTCCCCATTTGATCATTTCTTCTCGAACTTCAGGGTGATCGTAATCAATATTCGCAAACATTAAATAATCGTAGTTGCCAAACTCTTGATCGACATTTTCGTTCCAGCTTTTGTTTTCTCCGGCAATACGAAAGACGCCTTCTTTTCCATTTTTATCGTCGTAATCAGTGCCGTTAAAATGATTAAAGTTCCATTTGAAAGAAGAATATTTATCGCCGCGCCCTTCAAATGTAAACTTTGTCCACCCTTCAATTTCAAAAGGTTCAGAAATTTCTTCTGTTCGGTTCATGGGGTCCACTTCAATGACGTGGAACGTTTCTTTTTCATCTGCTGCAGCTTTATGGTTCATTACAATATCCACATAGACATTAATTCCATGATTATGACAGGCATCAATCGCTTCATGCAGCTCTTGCTTGGTTCCATACTTTGTACGAACGGTTCCTTTTTGATCAAATTCGCCAAGATCGTATAAGTCGTAAACGCCGTAGCCATTATCCTCTGATGAAACACCTTTTGTAACAGGCGGAATCCACACGGAATCAATTCCTTGTTCTTTTAGTTGAGGAGCGAGCTCTTTGAGGCGTTGCCAATGCTCTCCATCAGCTGGCACATGCCATTCGAAAAATTGCATAATTGTATGATTCCGTTCCAAGTTAAATCATCCTCCTTTTAAATAAAAAGATATAATCGCTCATGGATAGTTCTTTAGAATCAAATGAGGAATTGATTATATTTTTTCTTTTAACGTTCCTGTTATCCCTATTCTTTAAACCTTTTTCAACATATGAAGCTTAAGAAAATCTTAAGATTTCCCCTTCCTTTTTCTTAAGAAATGCAGTTTACAATAAAATCCATAGACGGAATGACCCATGATATACTTTTAAAAGGAGTGTGAGAAATCAATGAACGAATATGTGGTTTTAGTCGTAGACGATGAGCAAGAAATCCGTAATGGTATTGCTATTTATTTAAAAAATGAAGGTATTAAAGTCTTTACGGCCAAAGATGGAATCGAAGCCATAGAGATACTAAATAAAGAAAAAGTTCACTTAATTATTCTTGATATTATGATGCCAAGGCAAGATGGCATTTCAACGACGTTTAAAATCCGAGAACAAAAAAATATCCCGATTATTATGCTGAGTGCTAAAAGCGAAGATGCAGATAAAGTGCTCGGTCTGCAGGTAGGAGCAGATGATTATGTGACAAAGCCTTTTAATCCATTAGAACTGATAGCGAGAGTTAAATCACAGTTAAGAAGATATGTGACATTAGGTACATATGAGGAAAAAAAGACGATTGATATTCGAGGTCTTGTACTTGATATTGAAGCTAAGTCCGTCACTCTTGACGGGGGATTCATTAAGCTGACTCCCATTGAGTATAAAATTGTAGAGTTATTAATGAAAAATGCAGGGAGAGTTTTTTCCATACATGATATTTATGAACGCGTATGGAATGAACCAGGCTACAACGCAGAAAACACAGTAGCGGTACACATTAGAAAAATAAGAGAAAAAATTGAAATTGAACCAAAAAATCCGAGGTATGTAAAGGTTGTGTGGGGACTTGGATATAAAATGGAAAAGTAGCGTCATTTCAGCTGTAGGGATTATCTTGTTTTTATTTGGTTTAGGAGCAACTATTTCTTCAATTAGTAACGTGCATAATCTATTAAAAACAAACTATTTACAAAAAAGCAGCTATATAAAATCTGAAGACTTCAAAAAGCAAATAAGTCGTTTTACAAATGATCTCTACCTTTTAGAATTGACACAAAAAGATAAGAATACCGTTAATGCAAATAAGATAACAGAAGAAGAGATTGAGTCGTATCGATATAAGGAAGGAACATTAACAGAACAAATAAAAAACGTGCACGATAAATATGAAGAAAAAATAGAAGACGCTAAGCAGGCAAAGAGCAAAAACGTTGAAGCTGCCTATGTAAAGCAGCAGGATCTAGAAGTTAAAAACATTCAAAAAAAGTTTCAAGATGATCAATTCGTTCGAGGAGAAATAGCGAAAAACAAAAAACTCGAAATGAAGAAACTATATGATGAAGCTTTTGATCGACAAAAAAAATTATCTCAATATAAAAAAGACATCATGTATTATTTAAAAGATAGGAACACAAATAAAATATACACGAATATCCAAAACGCAGGCAAAGAAGATGTTAATCAATTAGTAAAACAGGAAAATATATTGTATAAATATACTTATTCAGCTCAATCACCGCTGGTGTTTCAAGCAGATGAATATAAAAATTCATCGTTAAGCAGTGAGGCAGACTCAGAGATCCCAACCCGGTATTTAAAGCAGAAGTTTACGGGTATAAGTGCTGTTCCTGAAAAAGAAACCTTCATTAGTCCTTTATTTGATGAGTATAACTATTATCATCATCAAAATGTAGCGTTTCTCGTGTATACATTGTCAGGGATACTAGCTCTGTTAATAGGTTGCTTTATTTATAAAAAAACAATAACTGGATATTTTAAAAAAATAACAAGACAAACTGCAGTACAGAGGGTTTATAAAAAAATACCTTTAGATATTTGTATAATTGTTTTTCTTTTATACTCATTTTTTACATTAAGTCTAGTTCTGAACGGCTATCCTGCTTCTTTATTAGAATCATATAAGCATGTTGCTACGTTCTTCTTTTATATGATAGCAATATCCATAGCTATTTCCCTATGGGCACTTCAAGTATTTCTACTGTTTCAGCGTATACGCACAATAGATGATATAAAAGAAGAATATAAAAGAGCGTGTGTTTATCAAGTAATTTATTTTCTTCAATCTATTTTTATTATCAGACATATTGGCATGCATATAATGGTTGTAGTGCTGCTTTTAGTGTTTGCCGTGTTTGCTGTTGCAGCTCTATTGACTAGTGGATCTATGTTTGCAGAACAAGTATCCATACTGTACTTAGCTGTTGGAAGTGTTGTAGGAGTGGTTACTTTGATACTGCTTATGCTACGAGTTAATTATTTAAATAAAATTATTATCTCAATTGATCAAATCGCCACAGCCGAGTGGAAAGAGCCGTTACCTATCAAAGGGAAATCAGCTTTGACTCAAGCAGCACTAAATATAAATCATATCCAGCAGCAGATTCAAACATCTCAGCATGTTCAAGTTAAAAGTGAACGCTTGAAAACAGAGTTAATTACCAACGTCAGTCACGATTTAAGAACACCATTGACTTCTATTATGACATATACAGCGTTGCTAAAGTCACAAGATCTTACTTCGGACGAACAACATGCTTACGTTGAAATTATTGACCGTAAGTCAAAACGTTTACAGACACTTATTGATGATTTATTTGAAGTGTCAAAAATGGCAAGTGGAAATGTAGAATTGCATAAAGACAAAATTGATATTAACCAGCTTCTTCATCAGGCTTTAGCTGAATATAATGAAGCAATTGAAGATTCAACTCTGCAATTTCGTATTCAATCTCTCGAAAAGCCGCTATTTGCTACTGTAGATGGTCAAAAATTATGGAGAGTATTTGACAATTTGATAGAGAATATATTGAAATATTCACTTGAACAAACGCGTGTCTATATTTCTGTTCAAGAAATAAACGAACAAGTGAAACTAACCTTTAAAAATGTAAGTAAATATGAATTAAATGAGCAGGCAGATGAGCTGTTTGAACGATTTAAAAGAGGGGATACTTCAAGACAAACCGATGGCTCCGGACTTGGGTTAGCTATTGCTAAGTCAATTATTGATTTGCACGGAGGAGAACTGAATATTGAAATTGACGGAGATTTATTTAAAGTAACGATTACTCTTTAATGTGAGTGAATATAACCAGCATATCTAGTAAAAAAGAGAAGCAACCTCATTATGCTGGTTGCTTCTCTTTTTTTAGCGTTCGTAATTTTATTCCGCAACCGCAAAGCGTACTGTGCTTTAGTACTTTTATTTCTCTATCACACTGATTACATCTTATTTCTTGTCCAATCATTTCTTCATCCCTTCCTCTTTTTACAAGAATTTAAATAAGTATCCATAAAATATGGATACTTATTTAGTGATAAAATGTTAAACTAATTGAGAATAAACGAGAATCTACAACGAGAAAAATAACCTTGTTTTCTCATTTGTAAAACTGATATCTTTATTTTATTTGCTGCGGAACAGATAATCCTAAACCATCTGCAACGCGTGTTCCATACTCTGGATCCGCTTTGTAGAAGTGCTGAATTTGACGAAGTTTAATCTCTTCTTTTTCTACAGGCTTCATAGCTTCAACGATGTTTGCAACTAGTCGTGTACGCTCGTCTTCGCTTAAAAGGCGGTATAAGTCACCTGCTTGCGTGTAATGGTCGTTATGATCATATGCAACACTATCGGCAACGCCTGAAACAGGGTATGCTGCTTGTTTGTTTTCCTGTGATTCTGTTGGGCCGCCAAAGCTGTTTGGCTCATAATAAACAGAACGGCCGCCGTTATCGTCAAAGCGCATTTGGCCGTCACGCTGATAGTTATTTACTTCGCTGCGCGGACGGTTAATCGGTAGCGCTTGATGGTTAGCACCCACGCGGTAGCGATGTGCATCGCTGTATGCGAATAGTCGACCTTGCAGCATTTTATCAGGTGATACGTCAATTCCCGGCACAAGCGTTCCAGGTGAGAATGTAGCTTGCTCCACTTCGGCAAAATAATTTTCTGGATTGCGGTCCAAGACCATGCGACCTACTTCAATTAGAGGGTAGTCTTTTTGTGACCAAACCTTTGTTACATCAAACGGATCAAAGCGATACGTATCAGCGTCTTCTAATGGCATAATCTGAACGTACAGTTTCCATGAAGGGAAATCGCCTTTTTCAATGGCATTAAATAAATCTTCAGTATGATAATCTGGATTTTCACCAGCTAGCTTTGCAGCTACGTCTGGAGACAGATTTTTTACACCTTGCTCTGTTTTAAAGTGATATTTTACCCAAACGCCATCTCCTTCGGCATTAACCCATTTAAATGTGTGGCTGCCAAACCCATGCATATGGCGTAAAGTTGCGGGAATACCGCGGTCAGACATTAAAATAGAAACTTGATGCAAAGATTCAGGAGATAAAGACCAGAAATCCCAAACGGCCGTCGGGTTTTTTAAATGTGTGCGTGGATCGCGTTTTTGTGTATGAATAAAGTCAGGAAATTTAATCGCATCTCGGATGAAAAATACAGGTGTATTATTTCCGACTAAGTCGTAGTTTCCTTCTTCTGTATAAAATTTAACAGCAAATCCGCGAGGGTCGCGAACGGTATCTGCTGAGCCATTTTCACCAGCTACTGTTGAAAAGCGAGCAAATAGAGGTGTTCGTTTTCCTACTTCAGAAAGGAAAGCTGCTTTTGTATAGGATGAAACATCATTTGTCACTTCAAAATAGCCGTGGGCACCGGCGCCTTTTGCGTGTACGACACGTTCAGGAACTCGCTCTCGGTTAAAATGGGCTAATTTCTCTAAAAGGTGAACATCTTGAATTAAAGTAGGTCCGCGTGAACCAGCGGTCATTGAATTTTGATTATCTCCAACCGGAGCTCCCCAACTAGTCGTTAGGTTATTCTTGTTTGTTGTCATCTTAGAACCACCTCTTATTTGAATTTTATTATGTTAGAAACAATAATAACATTTTTAAATAAAAAATCAATACTAAATTATAATTATTATAATTTAAAGTGTTAATTTTGAGATGTAGTCAATGGGGTATATAACATGTGAAGTGTACGAACTATTTAAAAAATTTTCTGTATAGTATATTTAGTTTAATAATAAAAATGCCTGGTGTGCAATTATTTTGACCGGCTATTACCATATTAAAAACACGCTTGCTTATATAAGCAAGCGTGTTCGTTTTATATATTTTGTGATAAGTTTGCTTTCGCTGCCAGTTCAGCCTGAGGCGTGCGCCAAAGCTGCGTCCATTTTTGAATCGCAGCAATCATAATAATGAGACCGAGTATAAGCATGATGATTGAAAGAGTCGCATTTAATATGCTGTAACCTGCCGCAGCTTCATTTAAATAGACATTCTTAACCATCCAATAACCTGCGTAGTTAACCGTTACGTAAAGGTAGGCTAGTGGAATAAGGCAAGTAAGCATATAGGAGCGTTTATCTGCAATTCTAAGAATAACGGTTGCTCCAATAATTAAACCAATAGAGGCCATTAACTGATTCGATACGCCGAACAGCGCCCAAACTGAGCCAATATCTCCTGAGAACAATAAGTACCCCCACATAAAACAGGCTAGGGCGCTTGCAAAAATGGACCCCGGAAGCCAGTCTACTCGCTTCAATGGCTTATAAAATTCACCGAAAAAGTCTTGAATTAAATAGCGGGAAACGCGTGTACCCGCGTCGATAGCAGTTAAAATAAACACTGCTTCAAACATAATGACGAATTGGAAAAAGTAAGAAGACAGGTGGCTGAACCAAGGAATTTCCGTGAAGATATATGTCATTCCTACGGCCAGTGTAACAGCGCCGCCTGTACGGCCTTCTAAGTTTAGACCAATCTCTTGGCTAAGCTGAGGAAGAGCTGTCACGTTCATGCCGAGCGTTTTGAACACTTCAGGTGTAGAGTTGATTGCAAAATAGTCTCCAGGATGTAAAGCTGTTGCGGCAATTAATGCCATAATTCCTACCAAGCATTCGACTAACATCGCCCCGAAGCCTACAACTTTAATGTCACTCCAACGGTCGAGCATCTTAGGGGTTGTCCCTGAACCAACAAATGCATGGAAGCCGGAAATAGCACCGCAGGCGATCGTAATGGAAATGAACGGCCACACAGGTCCTGCTAAAATAGGGCCGCCTCCGTGAATAAATTCAGTAACTGCAGGAAATGGAATTGCTGGATTTACGAAAAACACGCCTACAATCAGCGCGATAAAGACACCAATTTTCATAAAGCTGCTTAAATAATCTCGAGGTGCTAAAAGCAGCCAAACGGGTAAGGCCGCTGCGAAAAATGCATAAACGGGAAGAATAATTGAAAGTGTTTTAATATCTAGCGTTAAAAAATCTCCTAAAGCTGTTCCTTGAATATAAGGACCGCTAAATACGGCGATTAAAATTAAAATGAAGCCGACAGTAGAAGCCGCTTTTAAATTACCGGTTTTTTTGTGGTAAATACCTACCCCCATTGCGATCGGAATCGTAATTCCAACAGCGAATGTACCCCAAGGATTTTTCTCAAGTGCGTGTAGCACGACCATAGATAAACCGGCCATTGTGATGGTAATGATAAAAAGCATAGCTAAACCTGTACAAAAACCAGCGACAGGTCCTAGCTCTTTTTTAGCCACTTCGGAAAGCGACTGGCCTTTTTGGCGCATAGATGCAAATAACACAACCGCATCGTGAACGGCTCCTCCGATTACAGCTCCTATTAAAAGCCAGAGCAGTCCGGGCAAATAGCCAAACTGAGCTGCTAAAATAGGTCCAACAAGCGGACCTGCAGCTGCAATAGCTGCAAAGTGATGACCAAATGTTACCCATCGGTTGGTTGGCACATAATCTTTCCCATCTTCAAGTTCATGTGCTGGCGTTTTTTGCGAATCGTTTAGTTTCAAGACCTTAACAGCCATGAATGTTCCGTATAGCCGATACGCAATCATTAAAATACAGATAGATCCAATAACAATCGTAACCGCATTCATTAAAAATCCCCCTATCCCTTAGTTGTCTGATGTTTGTACTACTACACAACGTTATGTAATTGTGTGTTCCCCTTACAACTTTCATTATAAAAGAAGAAAGCGCTTTTATCACCAGTTTTTCCCTTAATTATTTAAAAAATTAGAAAGTTCAAATTCCCTTTAAAAAACTATAAGACTTTTCGCATAATCTCTGCTATAATTTTTAAAAAAATTAGTACGCATTTAGGTGTTTTAGTTAGGGAGATGAAAAGAGTGAACCATCGTCAAGAGTTACAAAATAGCAAGCGTATTGTAGTCAAAGTAGGGACATCTACGTTGACCTATGATAATGGAGATATTAACTTAGCACGCATTGAAAAACTAGCGTGTGTTTTATCTGATTTAATGAATGCAGGAAAAGAAGTTGTGCTTGTTACATCAGGTGCCGTTCAAGTGGGAGTAAAAAAACTAAAGTTAAAGGAAAAGCCAACTTCTATTCGAGAAAAACAAGCAGCGGCCTCTGTCGGGCAATGTGAGCTTATGCATATCTATAGTAAATTCTTTGGTGAGTACAGCCACATCGTTGGTCAAGTACTGTTAACGAAGGATGTAATCGAAGATGAACATGTGCGCAATAACGTTGTGAACACGTTTGAAAAATTAATTGAAGACAAAGTAATTCCTATTGTGAATGAAAACGATACGGTTGCAATCGATGAAATTGAAAACATCGTGCGTTTTGGAGATAACGATAATTTATCTGCCATTGTTTCAGTTTTGATTCACGCAGATTTACTTGTTATTTTATCTGATATTGACGGTTTCTTTGATTCAGATCCCACAAAAAACCCTAACTCTAAATTAATGAAAGTAATAGATGGCATCACACCGGAGCTTGAGAATTTTGCTGGAGATAGCGGAACGGATGTTGGAACAGGCGGAATGGTCACAAAGCTTACCGCTGCTAAAACAGCTACAAGTGCAGGCGTGAGCTTAATCTTAGCAAATGGTAAAGAACCAAGTATTTTGCGAGATATTATTGAAGGCCAAGAAATTGGAACGTTATTCTTAAAACAAGCTGAAGGAGTAATGAAATGAGTGAATTGCAGCTTAAAGGAAAGCAGGCAAAAGAAGCCTCTTATTTCTTAGGAAATGTAACGAGCGAACAAAAACAGCAGGCACTTTATAAAATGGCGGCTGCTCTATTGGATCAACAAGAGGCGATTTTAAAAGCAAATAAATTAGACGTAGAAAAAGCCATTCAAAAAGGCACGTCAAAAGCGATGTTGGATCGTCTATCTTTAAATGAAGAGCGGATTCACGGAATGGCAGACGGCCTGCGCCAAGTAGCTGCGCTTGCAGATCCGGTAGGAGAAGTGCTGTCTATGGCGAAGCGACCAAATGGCTTACAAATTGGACAGCAGCGTGTACCTATTGGTGTCATAGGAATTATTTATGAAGCGCGTCCAAACGTTACGTGTGATGCAACAGGCTTATGCTTAAAAGCAGGAAATGCAGTTATTTTGCGCGGAGGTAGCGAGGCGTTTTATTCGAATCAAGCGATTGTTTCTGTATTATCTCAAGCTGCGGCAAGTGCAGGGTTGCCTGAGCATAGCGTACAGCTTATTGAAAATACGTCGAGAGAAACAGCACTGGAGTTAATGAAATTAAATGAATATATCGATGTATTAATTCCTCGAGGCGGTGCTGGTTTAATTGAAGCGGTGGTAAAAAATGCAACGGTTCCCGTTATTGAGACAGGAACTGGGAACTGCCACATTTATGTTGATGAAGAATATGACGGTGACATGGCGGCCAATATTGTCATTAATGCAAAAACATCTCGTCCAGCAGTGTGTAACTCAGCCGAAAAGCTGCTTATCCATAAACGAGCGGCTCATGAATTTTTGCCGATTATTGTTCAAGCGCTACGAGAGAAAGATGTAGAAGTACGCGGTGATGAACGTGCGGTAACAATCGTTCCAGATCTTGTTCCCGCAGGGGATGAGGATTGGAAGAAAGAATACTTGGATTTCATCATGGCGGTTAAAATCGTAGATGATATCGATGAAGCGATTTCCCATATTAATGTTCATAGTTCACATCATTCTGAAGCGATTGTCACAACAAATTATGCCCATGCTCAGCGTTTTTTACAGCGCGTTAATTCAGCCGCTGTTTATGTGAATGCTTCAACGAGGTTTACAGACGGAGAAGAGTTTGGTTTCGGGGCAGAAATCGGAATTAGTACACAAAAGCTTCATGCGCGTGGACCGATGGGATTAAAAGAATTAACAACGCTAAAATATATTATTTACGGAGATGGACAAATTCGATAAAAAAGAAGAGGCTGGGACGAAAATATTTTAGACAAAGTAAAAACGAACCATTGATCAAAATTTTTGATTAGTGGTTCGTTTTTTTTGTTAGGATGAACATAGTTTTCATTTGTTTAGATTCTTCTAGTAGTTGATTGGAGAGCGAGACGAAGGATCCTGCGGGAAAAGCGGAACAGATGAGACCCCGCAGGAGCGCAAGCGACAAGGAGGCTCAGCGGCCGCCCGCGGAAAGCGAAGTCTTGCACGGAAATCAACTACGGTGTCATAAGCCGTTTAGCTCATGTATCCCATTTGTTCGTCTTTAGATTGGACTCATTTGGTTATATCCCAACCTCTTCTTTTACTTCCACATATGTTCAATTTCTTCAAGTGACTTTCCTTTTGTTTCCGGAACCCACTTCCATATAAACAAAAATGAAGCGAGACACATAACCATAAAGAATAAAAATGTAAAAGATCCTCCAGCTTTGTTCCAAAGGATAGGGAAAAACTGAGATACAAACCAATTAGCTACCCACAAGAAAAACGTAGAAATAGACATTGCATAGCCTCTCGCGTGATTAGGAAAAATTTCAGAAATCACAACCCATACAACCGGTCCCATAGAAATATTAAAAAGAAATAAATAAAAAACAATAAGTAAACTAGTAGTCAACCCTTCAGTACCTTGAAAATGAAACCCAAAGGAAACGAGAAGCTGCGTAACGGCCATACCAGCTGTGCCAATAAGCAATAAAGCTTTGCGGCCAATCCGGTCGATAAGCCACATGGAACAAAGAACGCCTAAAAAGGCAGCCACACCAATCATAGACGTAACAAGGAGCGATAAATCTCCTCTAGCTCCAGCTGCTTCAAAAACTTGCGGGGCGTAATAAATAATGGCATTAATTCCGACAAGCTGTTGAAAGGCTGCAAGTAGAATACCCATAAGCAGCGCTTTTCGAAGACAGGCCTCTTTAAAAAGCGAAAGAGAAGCTGGTTGATTTTCTTTTAACGATTGCTCAATATGATACAGCTCTTGGCGTGCAATGTGTGTACCATTGATTTTAATTAAAATGTCCATAGCTTCTAAAGTGCGGTTTGCTTTTACCAGCCACCTCGGACTTTCAGGAACAGGAGAAAGAATAAGAAGAAATAAAAGAGCTGGAATACCAGAAGCACCGATAATGTAGCGCCATCCCGTGGAATTCTGCCAAGCGTCTTCCCCAATAGATAAAATGTAGTCATTTACAAAATAGACAGAAACAATCCCAACGGCAACAGCAAATTGGTATAGAGAGCCTAAGCGGCCACGCATGTGCGGAGGGGCTATTTCAGAAATATAGGTAATAGAAAGAACAGAAGCCATACCAATGCCTAGTCCTCCAATAATTCGAGAAATAATCACAAAAGAGATGGATGAAGATAGCGCTTGCATAATTGCGGATACGACAAATAAAGAAGCTGCTAAAAGTAAGATGCTTTTTCTACCGAATCGATCACTCAGTTTTCCCGAAGCAAGTACCCCAACGGCACCACCGAGCAGCAGACTAGATACAACAAAACCTACCATCGTTGGACTAAGATTAAAATGTACTTTCATCAACCCAATAGCTCCTGAAATGACGGCTGTGTCATAGCCGTAAAGCAACCCTCCAAAAGCAGCTGCACATGAAATGAAAATCACGAAAAATAGATTTCCTTTTTGCTCCTTATACTCGTCAGAAGTTACTTTTACTATCCCCATATAAATTCCTCCTTTGAATCACCGTCACTATTTCAATTAAAAAAACGTTATACGTAAAACGTTTTCATAAAAGATGTTTTTATGTTAAACTAAAAATTGTAAATAATCAAACTATTTTTCAACTTTTATATGAATTATGTACGTTTTGTTATCAACCAATAGGGAAGAAAAAATAGGGGGAAGAGAAATATGGCGTTTATGCAATGTGATTTTTTTTCAGAAGTATTGCAAATAAGTACTTCAATGAACGTTTTGATACCGCAGCAAACAAAATCTCAAATTGGTTTACAAACCAATACAAGAAGTGAGAAACACCCTACGCTCTATTTATTACACGGCCTTTCTGATGATCATACGATATGGATGAGAAGAACTTCGATTGAACGCTACGCATCAGAATTAGGACTTGCAGTTGTAATGCCAAATGTAGATCGCAGCTTTTATAGAGATATGGCTTATGGAAAGAAGTATTGGACGTTTGTAACAGAAGAACTTCCTCACTTGGCTAGATCATTCTTTCCGTTATCGGAAAAAAGAGAAGATAATTTTGTAGCTGGCCTTTCTATGGGAGGGTACGGCGCCTTAAAATGGGCGTTTCGCAAACCACATCAATTTTCTGCAGCTGCCAGTTTATCAGGAGTGATGGACGTTGAAGGGCTTGGAGGGCGAGGAGAAGTTCAGTTCTTAGATTATCCTTTGATTTTTGGCATGCCCCCTGTTATTAGACCTGAGGATGATCTTTTCTGGCTGCTTGAAAATCGCCGGCGCTATGGAGAAGTGACTCCGCGTATTTATCAATGCTGTGGAACGGAAGATTTTTTATATCAGGAAAATAAACGTTTTTCCGAGCGTTGTAAGCAAGAGGCTATTTGTTTTACATATGAAGAAGGAAAAGGAAGTCACGACTGGGCATATTGGGATCAAAAAATTCAAGATGTGTTGAAGTGGCTGTTTAGTGAAAAGTAGGGAAGGTAGTTTTCAGTGGTGCCGGCTTCTAGTAGTATAATAAAGAAAAATGTTTACTTGGTCGATAGACTAAAAGGAAATGGGAGTCGGTACGAATGGGGAGAAAAAAAGTCACGATTACAGAAGTAGCAAAAGAAGCGGGTGTTTCATTAGCTACGGTATCAAGAATCTTCAATAATAAAGAAGGTAAAATTAAAATTAGTGAAACAACTAAACAAAAAGTGCTAAAAGCAGCAGCTCATTTGGGGTATCAGACGAATCCATTTGCGGCAGCTCTTCGGGCCCAAAAAACAGGGATTATCGGGATATTAATTAGAGATTTAAAAGATCCGTTTCTAATTGAACTATTAAAAAAGGTACAGCAACAAGTCCAAAGTCGAGGGATGGACGTTCTTATTGGACACACGGATTACGAAGAAACAACGGCTGAGCGTCAATTAAATGTTATGATGAACCATTGGTTTGATGGGGTCATTTTATTAGACTATGTAGCTGCTCAGCATCCGTTTGTAGATGTATTAAAACAATATCAAACGCCTTACGTTTCTCTTACAGGAGACGCCTCTTCTGCACTTTGGCCGATTGTACATGTAGATGATGCGGTGGGAATGCAATTAGCTGTTGCTCACTTAACGGACCTTGGTCATAAGAATATAGGGTTCGTTGGAAAAGCTGTAAGCGGAGTCGAGCACCGTCTGTCTCTTTTTTATCAGTATGTACCGTCAGCAAACGCAAAGTTTGTGAAAGAAGATATGAATAACTCAGATGAACTATATCAGTTTATAAATGAGCTAGCTCATCATCCAGAGCCTCCAACTGCGCTTATTTGTGCTACGGATTACATCGCTCTGAAAGTGATACACTGTGCGTGGCAAAATGGGCTTCACGTTCCATCAGATTTGTCTGTTATAGGGTTTGATGATATTACTGAAGCTAGTGAAGCGCATCCTCCACTAACAACTATCCGTCAACCGATGGAAAAAATGGCTGAAAAAGCAGTAAACCTCTTACTTCAGCAAATTCAGGATCAGCAAGAAATAGATCAGATACAGTATAAAATGGCACCTATATTAGTAGAGCGCGAGACCACAAAACGTATGAATTGATAAGGAATGTATATACTATTCCTGAAAGTGTGAGACAAAAAGTCCACACTTTTTTACATTAACCATTGCGTCCACTTCCCTCTTTCTTATACACTGTATGCTGTAGGGGAAAAAACCAAGCTTTAATATGTTTGGAGCGATTTGATGACACAACAAAAATTAGATAAATATGAAATTATGGACGTTAGCTTACTAGCAGGTAAAATTATGTTAGAAAGCGGGGCAGAAACGTATCGAGTAGAAGACACAATGATGCGGATTGCAGCGTCTTACGGTATAAAAAAATCCCACAGCTATGTGACGCCAACAGGGATTATGTTTTCACTTGAAACGAAAGAACCGACGAAAACGAAGTTAATTCGTATTTCCGAACGAACGACAGATTTAAAAAAAGTAACCATGGTAAATAGCGTCTCAAGAACAATCAGTCAAGGAAACATCTCCTTGGAGGAAGCGTATGAAATGCTACAAGAAATTGAAGCAACAAACGTAGCTTTTCCACTATGGGTTCAACTTGCAGCTGCATCCATTTCTAGCGGATGCTTTTTAATCATGTTTCAAGGTTTATGGACGGACTTTATTCCAGCTATGTTTTCAGGAGGTCTCGGATTTTTAACCGTGGTGTATTTCCACCGCCTTATTCCGATTCGCTTTTTTGCTGAGTTTACCGCTTCGTTAGTTATTGGACTTTTATCAGCTCTTTTAGTCGCTTCAGGAGTAGGCACGCAAATTGATAAAATTATTATTGGATCCGTTATGCCACTCGTTCCTGGCTTATCCATTACCAATGCAGTGCGAGATTTAATGGCGGGACATTTACTGTCTGGATTATCAAAAGGAGCAGAAGCGTTTCTGACGGCATTCGCTATCGGTGCAGGTATTGCCATTGTATTTACACTTCTATAGAAGGGAGGCATCATATGCATATCGTAGAGCAGATAATTACAAGTTTTATTGCTTCAGCAGCATTTGGGATCATCTTTAATGTTCCACGTGAATCATTATTAAAAAGTGGCTTTGTCGGAATGATTGGCTGGCTCATTTACTATTTGCTAACGTTCTATGGCGTAGATGAAATTCCAAGCACAGTTGCATCGGCCTTCTTTATTGCTATTATTAGTCAAATTTACGCAAAAATTTATCGAACGCCGATCATTATTTTCACCGTAGCAGGTATTATTCCGCTAGTTCCGGGAGGAACAGCATACGATGCCATGCGTAACTTTGTAGAAAATAACTATAATGAAGCGATTAGTCTTGCAGCAAAAGCCTTTATGATTTCAGGTTCAATTGCCATTGGTATTGTGTTTTCTGAAGTCATCAACCAAATCATTCGTCAGTCTAAATTAAATGCCAAAGCAAAATATCGACCATAGAGAAGCAAGCTCAAATCAGAGCGTGCTTTTTTTATGAGAAAAATAAAGAGATCCTTCACTTTTTTGTCACAAGAAAGTCACGTTTTAGTCTAAAAACGTTCAAAAAATGCACGTGCACAGCTAAAAAAATAGACTATACTATGTAAATAGAAAGAGAGATATTACATATGTATGTGAAACAATGAGCATATCTCTCGAATTATTATGCTCAATGTTTCACAATGCAAGTAAAAGATGCTCAGAAATGAGCAAAGTATCTATGGAAATGATGAATGTTCTTATATATGAAAGGAGAAAGAAGATGGATACAGTTATACTATCACGTATTCAATTTGCATCAACGACGCTGTTTCATTTTATCTTTGTACCGCTATCTATCGGTCTTGTCTTTTTAGTAGCGATCATGGAAACGATGTACGTAGTAAAAAAAGATGAACAGTATAAAAAGATGGCAAAGTTTTGGGGGCACTTATTCCTGATTAACTTTGCTGTCGGAGTCGTAACAGGTATTTTACAAGAATTTCAGTTTGGCATGAACTGGTCAGAGTACTCAAGGTTTGTAGGAGATGTATTCGGTGCGCCGCTTGCTATTGAAGCACTGCTCGCGTTTTTTATGGAGTCCACTTTCCTTGGACTGTGGATTTTCGGGTGGGATCGTTTACCTAAATGGCTGCACTGTCTATGTATTTGGCTTGTTAGTCTAGGTACTATTTTTTCGGCGTTCTTTATTTTAACGGCTAATTCTTTTATGCAGCATCCGGTTGGAATGGAGCTGAATAATGGCCGTTTAGAAATGAATGACTTCTTTAAATTGCTAACAAACGGCCAGCTGTGGGTTGAATTCCCTCATACCATTTTAGGTTCGTTTGCAACAGGCGCCTTTTTTATCACGGGTGTCAGTGCCATTATGCTCTTGAAGAAAAAACATTTGGCTTTTGCCAAAAAATCATTTCAAGTTGCCATTATTGTAGGGTTAGTTTCAGGTGTAGGAATTGCATTATCTGGTCATGAACAGGCTGGATACTTAGTTAAAACACAGCCGATGAAAATGGCCGCAAGTGAAGGATTATGGGAAAACAGCGGAAGTCCAGGCGCTTGGACGGTGACAGCAAATATTCACCCCGATGAAAAGAAAAATACGGGGGAAATCAAAATACCTTATTTATTAAGCTTCTTATCATACGGGAAATTTTCAGGTTCCGTTCCTGGGATGAACGAGCTGCAGGAGCGGTATACGGCGAAATATGGAGCAGGAAATTATATTCCACCCGTTCGGACAACATTTTGGAGTTTCCGCATTATGGCTGGTCTAGGTGGCGTATTATGTGCATTAGGCATTTGGGGCACGTACTTGCTTTCTCGTAAAAAACTTCAAGAAAGCAAACTATTTTTACGTATTATGACGATTGCCATTGCCTTTCCGTTCCTGGGAAGCTCAGCAGGTTGGATTATGACAGAGATTGGCCGTCAGCCTTGGGTTGTATTTGGCTATATGAAAACGGAAGATGCCGTGTCTCCTGGTGTAACAGCAGGTGAATTGCTGTTTTCTATTATCTCGTTTTCGTTCTTTTATTTAATTTTAGCTGTGATTATGGTGTTCTTGTTCGTTAAAGAAATTAAAAAAGGTCCAGATCATGATCATGAAGCACATACAAAAGTAGTATCAACTGATCCATTTACAAAGGAGGGATACAATGTTTTCTCTTAATGAATTCTGGTATTTACTAGTATCCATTCTTTTTGTTGGTTTTATCTTTTTAGAAGGCTTTGATTTTGGGATTGGAATGGTGTCTCGTTTTTTAGGAAGAAACGACTTAGAGCGACGAGCTTTTATTAATACAATCGGTCCTTTTTGGGATGCAAATGAAGTTTGGCTAATTTCAGCAATCGGTGCTATGTTTGCCGCTTTTCCAAACTGGTATGCAACGCTATTAAGCGGGTCATATGTTCTTTTTGTTTTTCTTTTGCTTTCCCTTATCGGACGCGGTGTAGCATTTGAATTTCGAGGAAAAGTTGAAAAACAAGCGTGGAAAAATGCATGGGATTGGGTTATCTTCTTTGGAAGTCTTTTTCCACCGCTCATTTTTGGTATCTTATTTTCAGCGCTAATGAAAGGACTGCCTGTTGAGCGCAACATGCAAATGAATGCCGGCTTTTCGGATATTGTTAATCTATATACCATCACAGGCGGTGTTACGTTAACAATGCTTTGCTTATGGCACGGACTTATTTTTGCCACGATCCGGACGATGGACGATATTAGAGATCGTTCAAGGAAGGTCGCTATGAAGCTTTTGCCTATAAATGCTTTATTACTTCTTATCTTTTCAGGCATGACGTTTTTTGAAACGGATTTATTCAGTAATCATAGCCGCTTGATGCTATATACATTTTTCATCGGTATTTTCGTGTATTTACTAGCAGGATTTTTCCTTACACGTAAAAAAGACGGATGGGCATTTGCTATGTCTGGCTTAATTTTAATTTTATCAATTTCCTCTATATTTGCAGGATTGTTTCCAACAGTTTTGGTTAGTTCAATCAATCAAAGCTATAGTTTAACGATTCATAATGCAGCATCAGGGAATTATTCCTTAAAAATTATGTCTTACGCTGCTATTGCATTACTGCCTTTTGTGTTAGGTTATCAAATTTGGAGCTACTACGTTTTCAGAAAACGTGTAGATCATAAGGAGCATATGGAGTATTAATGGGTAGAAATTTAATGGTTTACAACGGAATAAAAATGGTTCTTGCCATGTTAATAGGGCTTATTACTATTCAAAGTGTAGCCATTATTTTTCAAGCTAAGTGGCTCGCCGAAGTAGTTACCGCTCTTTTTCATGGTGAAAGTTTAACTTCGCAGACAAAAGCAATCGGATTGTTTTTGTCTGCCTTTATGATTCGTCAGATCGTAGGTTTTATAGTAAAAAAAACAGCATATCAATTTGGAGTCAAAAAGACTCAGGAACTTCGTTTGATAGTCATGCAAAGCATTTTTTCATTAGGACCGCGTTTTACCAAAGATGAAGGAACAGGAAACTTGGTGACGCTCATCACCACAGGCCTACAGAAGCTTCGTGCTTATCTCGAGCTGTTTTTGCCTAAACTGGCTGCCATTAGCGTAACACCTTGGCTGGTTCTTGCTTTCGTTTGGTACCATGATCGGCTTTCAGGCATTATTTTACTTGTGACCATGCCAATTTTAATTTTATTTATGATTTTGCTCGGACTGGCTGCACAAAAAAAAATAGATAGCCAATGGGAGACATATCACGTGTTGTCCAATCACTTTGTAGACTCGCTTCGAGGGTTAGAAACGTTAACATTTCTCGGGAAAAGTAAGGAGCATGCTGAAACGATTGAAAGAGTCAGTGACCGTTATCGAAAAGCGACAATGGGAACGCTCCGAATTGCTTTTTTATCTACGTTTGCTTTAGATTTCTTTACGATGTTATCTGTAGCCATCGTGGCTGTTATGCTTGGTTTGCGGCTCGTAAACGGGTCTATGACATTAGAGCCTGCACTTATGATTTTATTGCTGGCGCCTGAATATTTCCTGCCGATACGAGAAGTCGGAAATGATTACCATGCAACATTAGACGGAAAAGAATCCGGAGATGCATTACTTAAGATTGTGAAGCAGGCTGAAAAATCGCCGGCTAAAAAAGAAGATGTTCCTAGTTGGACTGAAAACAGTGAACTTCAATTAAGGCATATCACTGTAAAATATGACGAAGAGCATCCACCTTCTCTTGAAGATGTGTCACTGCATGTTAAAGGAATGAAGAAAATTGGAATCATCGGAAAAAGCGGAGCTGGAAAATCGACGCTTATTGATATACTAAGCGGCTTTGTACAATCTACAGAAGGCTCTGCTGAAGTAAACGGCGTACCAATTGATTTACGCTCAGATGCTTGGCAAAAGCAGATTACGTATATCCCACAGCACCCATTTATTTTTAATGGAACAGTAAAAGAAAATATTGAATTTTATCAAGACAGAGGCGGCTCATATGATTATGAAGATGCTTTAACGAAAGCAGGACTTTTATCAACGGTTCAACAGATGCCTAAGAAGGAAAATGAAATGATAGGGGATGGGGGACGACAGCTTAGCGGCGGCCAAGCTCAAAGGATTGCTCTAGCAAGGGCATTTCTAAGCGACCGTCCTATTATTATGCTTGATGAACCAACGGCACAAGTTGATATTGAAACGGAATATGAATTAAAGCAAGATATTTTAACGATGTTCCAGGATAAGTTATTTATTTTAGCTACGCACCGTCTGCATTGGATGAAAGAAATGGATCTCATTGTTGTAATAGAGGACGGAAAGGTTGCAGAAATCGGTAATCATCAAGAACTGATTCAAAAAAAAGGAGCTTACTATCAATTTTTACATGAAGAGGAGGAGATATGATGAAATATAAAAGTTGGATATGGCCCTACTTTAAAACATATAAATATCGTATCTTTTCTATCTTATTACTAAGCTTGTTAACGATTGGTTCTGCTTGCGCGCTAATGTTCACGTCAGGTTATTTGATTTCAGCTTCTTCCTTACGGCCAGAAACGATTTTATTGGTGTATGTTCCAATTGTACTTGTGCGTACATTTGGTTTAAGCCGAGCCGCTTTCCGTTATGCGGAGCGTCTTGTCAGTCACGATTTTATTCTTCGCATTTTAGCTAAAATGCGTACGCGTCTTTATCATTTGATTGAACCGTTAATTGCTACATCTCGCTATCAAACAGGAGATGTTTTAGGAGTTCTCGCGGAAGATATTGAAAGTTTACAAGACTTGTTCTTGCGTACCATTCTTCCAACAATTTCAGCTGTTATTTTATACGTTATTTCGATTGTAGCGTTAGGATTCTTTAGCCTAAAGTTTGCATGTTTGATTGCCCTCTATTTATTTTTATTAGTAGTAGTAATGCCGCTTTTTTCCCTTTGGCATATGAAGGCAGCCAATCAGCGATATAAATCAAGCAAAGCACAGTTATATGCCAAGGTCACAGACGGCTTTTTAGGAGTTGCTGATTGGGTGTTAAGCGGTCAGCAGCAGTCATTTTTTCATTCGTATGACAAAACAGAAAATGAGTTAGACGGCATGGGTCGCAAGCTTAAACTATGGACGTATTACCGAGAATTGTTTGGACAACTTATTGTAGCAGGTTTAATTGTCACAATGATTTGGTTTGGAGCTTCTCTTTTTGCAGATAAAGAGCTTGCAGGTGTGTTTATTGCTGCTTTTATTTTAGTAGTATTTCCTTTATCTGAAGCGCTGCTGCCAGTATCCAATGCAGTAGAAAAGATTCCTCAGTTTGAAGAATCATTAAATAGAGTACAGGAAATGGAAAAGAACTGGGAATATGTGAACGAAAAGAAAAAACATACTCTTTCTCTACCTTATAAAGGTTCATGGAATTCGGTTAGATTAAAAGTTGAGCATGTAAGCTTTCGCTATAGTAATGAGGAGGATTCAGTCATTCATGATCTTTCATTTCAAGTCGAGCAAGGGAAAAAAATTGCGATTCTTGGCAAGAGTGGAGCTGGAAAATCGACTCTATTAAAGTTGCTGCAAGGCTCCTTAACACCTACAGAGGGCACAGTTCAACTAAACGGTCAGTCTGTTGCTGAATTTCGTGAAGATGTACCAAAACTCATCTCTGTATTAAATCAAAATCCTTATTTATTTAATACAAGCGTAGCCAACAATTTATTACTAGCTAATGAAGAGGCCACAAAAGAAGAAGTAATTGAGGCCATGAAGCAAGTGAATATGCACTCCCTTGTGGAAGGTTTGCACCAAGGATATCAAACGCCGATGCTCGAAACAGGTCAGCGCTTCTCGGGAGGAGAACGTCAGCGGATTGCGTTAGCACGTGTTCTGCTTCAGCATACACCAATTGTTATGCTAGATGAGCCAACTGCAGGGTTGGATGCTATGACTGAAAAGCGTTTGTTATCCACTATCTTTGAAACTCTTCAAGATAAAACCTTAATTTGGGTTACGCACAATTTAGTTGGGATGGAAAAAATGGATGAAATCTTATTTTTGCAAGATGGTAAGATAGCCATTCGAGGAAGGCATGATGAATTACTTGCGACGAACAGTCACTATCAAAAGCTATATGAATTGGATCATCCGGCAAAAAGCCTTTAGCAGAAGCTAAAGGTTTTTTATTATTTGATAATAAAGTGAAATTCGACAAACACGAGTAAAATATGTGTCGAACGAAAGAAAGCAGCTTGGATTCAAAGAAAAGAGTATGCGTTTAGCATTTTTGAAAAAGTGGTAAAACAAGGTAGTGTTTGTTTCTTCCTGTATAACATCGGTTTATTTTAGGGAAAATATATACACATTATGCGAACGAGAGAAGGAAGATACAATGGAACCTATGCTTATACATATCACGCTCGTAGTGGGACTAGGAGTTCTATCTCAGTGGCTGGCTTGGAGATTTAAGTTACCAGCAATTGTCGTGATGTCAATTATTGGACTACTAACAGGCCCTATTTTAGGTTTAATTGACCCTAAAGCACAATTTGCACAGCTTTTTGATCCTTTTGTATCGATTGCTGTAGCTGTTATTTTATTTGAAGGCAGCTTGAACTTAGATATGAGAGAGGTAAGGGGAATCGAAAAGCCTGTGTTTCGCATTGTGACGCTCGGAGCCATGCTAGCTTGGATTTTAGGCTCTTTAGCTGCTCATTATATAGCGGATTTATCATGGGCGGTGGCAATTGTTATCGGAGGGCTTTTTATTGTGACGGGTCCAACCGTGATTTTACCTCTTTTACGACAAGCTAAATTAAAACCAAAACCAGCAGCGATTTTAAAATGGGAAGGTATTATTGTTGATCCATTTGGTGCACTGCTGGCCGTTTTTTCGTTTGAAATTGTTCAATTTTTAGTGCTGAGAGAAGTGAGTGGAAAAACAATTCTCTTTTTCTTTGCAGCCTCTATTCTTGCAGTTTTAATAGGATGGCTTCTTGGTCGCGGAATAGGATGGATGTTTCAAAAGGGGCATATTCCAGAGTATTTAAAATCTCCGGTCGTATTTATTGTGGTTATTGCCTGCTTTACGATAGCTGATGAAATTAAGCATGAAACAGGTCTTCTAGCAGTGACAGCGATGGGGATTACCCTTGCTAATATGCATATTTCATCTATTAGTGATATGCGACATTTTAAAGAGAACATTTCGGTTCTATTGACTTCTACTATTTTTATCATGTTAACGGCTGGACTGACGATGAAGACCATTACTGAAATTTTTCATTGGAATATTATTTTGTTTGTTTTACTTATGCTGTTTATTGTCAGACCTGTCTCCATCTTTTTATCAACGGTAGGGACAGATTTATCTATAAAAGAAAAAATACTGATTGGCTGGATTGCCCCGCGCGGCATTGTGGCGTTAACGGTCTCAAGTTACTTTGCGAAAGTACTAATCGATGAAGGATTTAAAGATGCTTCCATCCTAACAACACTGACATTTGCTTTAGTATTTGCTACGGTTTGTGCACACGGTTTTTCCCTTTCATGGCTAGCTAAGAAGCTTGATTTATCAATTGGAGAAGAACCTGGTATTTTGCTTGTAGGAAGCAATGATTTTACGGTTGCCTTTGCTTCCAAGTTAAAGCAACTGGGCTATCCAGTGTTAGTTGCTGATTCTTCGTGGGAGCGGTTAAGAGTTGCGCGCAGAGCGGAAGTAGATGTGTATCACGGAGAAGTTCTAGCTGAGCAAACGGAATATCATCTAGATTTAACTCCTTATGAATACGTGATTGCTGCAACTGAGTTAGATGCATATAATGCACTTGTTTGTACGGCTTTTCTTCAAGATATGGGACGGAACAATGTTTTTCAATTGAGTATTCGTGACCAAGAAGATTCAAGAGAAGATGTCGATGAAATTATGCACACGGTAAGAGGACGCATGCTTTTTAAGAAAGGAATTACGTGGGAGTTTCTGCATCATAAAATGGAGCACGGATATACGATTTACAATACAAAAATTACGGATGAATATACGTATGAAACATATCTTGAGGAGAAAAGCGATGCTTCTCTTTTACTAGCAGTGAGCAAGCAGGGAAAGGCATTGAGTTTTTTTGCTCATGATCAAGAAATAAACGTTAATGCAGGTGATACGGTGTTAAGCCTTCAGCCATTAAAAAGATAAAAAAACAGGCCTTCAATGGCCTGTTTTTTTATGCTTGTCTTTGTTTAAAATGAATGACGAACAGATAAGCAGCTGCTGCTGCAAAATAGATAGTAACGGCTGGTGCGGTGAAGACATGCCCAGCTACAAAAGCAATTCCAAGAGCTAATACAATTGCTGTACTATACATCATAAAGCTTTCATCAAGAAGCTGTGACGGGTTTTTAAATAATCGAACCAATACGGTTAAACCAACTACTAGAAGTGGAAGAACCCATAGTAAAAATCCGATGATACCTAAAGAGAAAAATAGGTCATAAAAATCCATTTCAATCATCTTTGGCGGAAGCTGTTTTGTATAGTCACCAGAAAAGCCCATACCTATCATTTTTCTTGCAATAGGTGCTTTTGCATACTCTTCCTTATGATGAGCTAAAAATTGCTCACGGCTGCTTAGAATCAGATTTTGAATATCTTTGTCATCTAAATTTGATTCCTTTTGCTTTTTCTTTTTAGCCGGCTTTTCTTTTTCTTTCTTTTCCGGCTTTTCTTGCTTTGTTTTCTCTTTTTTAGCCTCTAACATATCGATGTGCGTATATGTGTTTTTATAAGCTGGAGAAATCGGAGTGGTTGCTCCGGTTACAATTAAAAGCAGAATTGAGATTACTAAGTTGGCTTTAATTAAGCTGCGTTTATTCGTAAATAATTTTGCAAATAAGACAACTGTCGCTACAACTAAAGAAAGAATAACGGCACCTAAGCCTACTTTCGTTCCAAGCATGATGGACGAAACAGCTAACAAGATAAAAGGAATCCAGTAATAAGCTTTTGAAAACGAACGTACTTTATCTAAAGCTAAAAGCAGTGTGAGAGGAAGCAAAATAGCAATGGTTGCCCCTAGCTCATTCGCTGCATAAAACCAGCCTTTAAATCCGATTTTATTATACTGATAACTCTCTAGTGCTGTACCTGTTAGCATTGTACCGATAAAAACAATACTGATGATGAGTGAAGCAGTCAATAAGTTTTTGCTCAGTATTCTTTTTACATCCAAAGACGATCGATAATGTGAAAACATCACAATCATTCCGAGTAATGTAACGTTCAAATAAACAACCTTATTGAAAAATTTAATTTCTTGCCCAATATAATAAGGATCTTTCCATTGATGATTTAAGTAGATATTGAGTCCAAGAAAGAGTGCAAAAACAATAAGGTAGATAATCGAATATCTAGCCCATTTTGATTGTTTGGCAAACACTAAAAGTAGGACACCTGCAAAAATCATATATAGAAAGCGAATAACAACCCCAATTGAGAGACCACTATCCATGTTCAAAACCATGTACGTCGTTAGCATATCAATAATTGGCTGAATTGAAATAAAACCAACGAACAGAAAAAATAACCAGTATGTGTTCTTCATATAGTACTCTCCTGTTTTACGTGAATTAACGTTTTCTTTTAACTAAAAGCATAACACCTTCTACTCTGCATAATAGCGTCGACATTAAGTATACTAAACCACCTGCAAGACAGACAATACCAAATCGTAAGATAACATGTAATGAATTCAAAAATGCGATGTCCTTCAAGAAGAACATGAGGATAGCAACAGGTACGGAAGCTAAAAGAATTTTTCCTGTTTCTTTCACTAGATATCCGTAATGGAAGTGATTGATTTGTTTTGCCAGCATAACGAATACGATGGCCGTATAGAAAAAGGCAACCACTGACATGGAAAGTGCTAATCCTTGGTATCCCATAAATTTAGTGAAAATCATGTTAAAGATGATGTTTAACACAATGGATAATAAGCCTGCTCTCATAATAAGATAACCTTTTTGAAGAGAATAAAATCCTTTTGCAAGAACAGCTTGCAGCGAATAAAAAAACACCGAACCTAGGTAATAATAAGATACATCCGTTGTTTTTAACGTCGAATTTGCGTCAAATGCACCGCGCTGATAAGCAATCATTACAATGTCTTTCATATAAAAGATCATAATAACAATCGTCGGAATCAGCAGCATCAGCATAAACGTAATCCCTTTTTCAATTCCCGATTTAAAGCGTTCTTCATCTTTTTCAGAAATGGCTCTTGCAATCAGCGGATAAATAATGGTTGCGACCGTAACCCCGAATATTGCCTGGGGAATACTTACAAGTCTGAAGGCGTAATTTAAGTATGAAATAACACCTTCACCAAAGGAGCCGGCAAAAAAGAAGTTTACAGTTAAATTAATTTGACCGACCATAATGGTCACACCAACAGGGATGAATACTTTATAAAAAGCCACCACTTCATCACGGTCAATTTTTTGCTTCCATAACAGCAGATGCTGCGGTTTAAAATAGACAACTTTAATTAAGAAAGAAGCAATTGTTCCTACAAAATATCCAAGAGCAATTGCATAGCCGCCCATGATTGAATGTAATAGGATTGTACTTAAAATCGTAAAGAGTACAACAACCGTTTGAGAAAACACGGAGAAAGAATATTGACTTCGTGCATCAAATACACCTTCGTATACGGCATTCACTCCAACTAGTGAAAGAGATAAAAAGTACATAACGCCCGTATAAATTCCTAGTTCAATTGCTGCTTTGGAAAAATTAGAATACGAAGCGGGAAAGTAAAAGAAAGCGGCAATTGATCCGAGAACCGAAATAATGAAACAAATAAGAAAGGTTGATTTAACAATATTAGTCAAATGAACCTTTCCTTTATTTTCTTTTTCATAACGTAAATAACTAGGAATAAACGCATCCTTCATCCCCGTTAACATAAATAAAATAAAAGCGTTTGGAATGATCATTGCTGCGTTGTATGAATCGACAATATAACTTGTACCGAAATAGTTAGCAATAACTAAATCACGAATCATACTAGAAAATTTCAAAAATAATGTTGATATGAGCAGTAAAATGCTCGCGAATTTTAAGTTTTTCATGCGAAACTCCTACCTTTAAATTAGAAAATACAATAAAAATAATAAACTCTAGTTTCAAAACAAGAAAAGTCATTAATAAAAAATTATTTTTATTGTAAATAAATAGCCGGAAAGAAAAATTAAATAACTTTCCGACTATTATCCAAATTAGATTAAAAGTACGTAACGATTTATTTTTTACAATGAGTGTTCTTCTTCATCCGGCTTTATAAAAGGCACAGCAATTAAAAATATTGATATAAAGACACTTGCTAAGAGGTACCTAAAATCTTGTGCTGGTAAACCTGCAAGTATCGATAGAGTATTTAATAGCCAAGGTACTATAATAACTAGTGATTTTTTACCTTTACGTATAGCAAGAAATAGCCCAGATAATAAAATAATACAGTGATAAAAAGCTGGTTTCCATAAAAATGAAAATACAGGTTGTTTAAATATAGCCAAGTATTTATTGGATGTATTTGTAATTTTTTGGCTGATGATTTCATTCTTTAAACCAAGGTCATTCCCATAATAAACATTAGTAACATAAGTGTCCGTGTATCCATCTTTAAATGTTGTTACTTGCCAGACTAAAGAAGATTGTTTTAAGAAAGCTTCAGTTGCAAGTAAAGGATTTTTTAAGACAATGCTTATATAATTTTTAAAATATAAACCGGTATCTTTAAAAATGAATTCACGGTTATAAGATTCCCACGTGAATTTTATTGGATTTGTATTATAAGGATTATATTTTTCTTTCCACAGTTCAATAGGAAATACCTTATCAAAATAAGCTCTTTCATCTTTTGTCATATCGCCATCATTAACAATAATGTTAGCAATTTGTTGTGTAGGTATAGATAGAGCTTCATTTGGATCTGAAGGTTTAACATTTAGAGCGTGGAAAACTGGTCCAGCTATAATTCGTTCTAAAATAAAAACAATTAAAAATATAGAAAGTAAAGGCTTCCATTTATTTCTAAAAAGTATAATGAGTAAGACAAAAGTAAGAATAAAAACTGGCAATCCATTATGTCTGAAGAACGCAGTGCCAAAAGCAGACAAAAGTAATAGTAAGAACCCAGAACGACTTTTTATCCAATTACCTTTAGAAAAATGTAATTTCGCTAAATTTACAGTGAAAAATAGCAAAAAGGAACTGTAAATAATATCTTTCCATATAATTATGGAGAAAATAGTGAAACTCGGGATAACAAGTATAATAGCCGTTAAAATTCCTAGGAAAAGAGGGTGAACCTTACGTTTAAGTAAAAAGTCAAAAGCATAACCATATACACTTGTAACTACTAAGATTTGAAAAAGAGCTATTATACCTGGGCTATTCCAAATTTTTACAAGAAACATAATAAGCCATGTGAAAATAATTGGATGACCATCATCAAATTCTCCTGTATGAGCTTGCCTCCATTGAGATAATGAATCAGGAGTCATAGCAGCTGGGAAAAAAGCTACCCAGTAAAATAAACTAATTCCTAAAACCAATAAAATTATTAACCATGTATACTTGGTGGGTTTTACCAAAATGTAGTTAAAATCATTTAAATCCCTTATAAATACCGCTGCAGTTAATGTTAATAAGAACGCAAATAAAAAGCGGCTAAGTATATATATCATAAACAAAAACAATGTCGATGCTGTAATGTGTAGGTTATTTAAAAAAGCAAATTGTGTTAAAAAAGCAACAATTATCATCATTATCCAAACTATAATGTTGAATCTAAACTTATCTTTATATGAATAAAGATAAATAGAAGCAAAGGTAGCTAAGATAATTGTAAGTAAGATGGAAGTGTAATTTCCACTTTGACTATCACCTAAAAATAAACCTATAGCTATTAGAGCTAAGATGATTGTGAAAAATAGTAATCTTTTGTTGGTTTTCATTTTTTTCTCCTATTGTTAGAATGTCTTTAATCATTAAAAATACGAGGTAGTTTTTCAGAGATAACATTAATAGTGTAATCATGTGCTGTAAGAATTGCTTGTCTTGACAATCTTTGTTTGTACTCTTCAGAACTACTCATAAAGAACCATAATTTTTCAGCCAATTCTATTTCATTACCAGGCTGGAAAAATAAACCGTTTTTACCTTCGATAATATAATCTTTTAATCCTCCAATTTTGCTGCCAATCACAGGTGTTCCACAAGCCATAGCTTCAAGTCCAACAAGACCTAAACTTTCTCCTTCGCGAACAGTTGGAAAAATAAATGCATCTATGGCGTTGTAAACATATTTTAATGAAGTTTGAGGAAGTAATGGAAAATGAATAATTTTTTCCTTAATACCTAACTCTTCTGCTAAATTATGAAACGCGTCTTCATCTTTTCCACTACCAATGTACAAATACTTATAGAATGTTGGGGTAGCTTCTTCAAGGTGAGCAATGGCTTTTAAATAATATTCCCAACCTTTTCCCACATCAATTCTACTTACACACCCAATATACTTTTGATTTGGATCTAGTTTCAACATTTCAAAAGCTTCGTTTCTATCTAAAAAAGGATAGAAAACGTCAGGATTAACTCCACCACTTGGAAAAATATATATAGGAGTTTTTACCTCGTACTTCTCTTTAACTAATGACATATAGTAAGGAGAAGGAGTAATAATTTTGGCGGACTCCTTCAACAACTGTTTAACTCTAGGTTGAAATTTCTCCTGGGAAGAAACTTCGGGAACAACATCGGAGCCGTGAACATTTGTTATAATAGTGACCCTACTATTTAGTTTTTTTAGCAGAAGTAACGGAGCTGCATTATGCGCAGCATAGTGCACATATATATAATCATATTTTTTTGTTAGCCCACTCCAAATAATTTTAGTGTAATGAAGTGCATATCCAAATAATTTTTGAAGTTTTGTTTTCTTTTTTTGTAGTACAATACGATCCACCTGAAATTGGTTATTCAATAAGATTTGCTCAGTGTTTTGGACAAAAACACCATAGCTAGGAAACTCTCTTGAAGGATACATATTTGAAATTAATAAAACTTTCACGTTTAATCACACCCAACAATTTGCTGATTTTATATATTATGCGTATGGTACTTTACATAAATTAATATAATTACATATGCATTCTTAACATCCAAATATTATAGCATACCTTAATTTTAAAGTATAAAGCTTTCTAAAAGAGATTTTTAGAATATTCATAAAAAATATAAAAAAATTCATAACCTAAAAGTGTAGGTTATGAATTAGAATTAGTTCGTAGAGGTAAAGCCTATAAATGATACGCCTATCATAATAAATAAACACCCTAATACCTTATAAAGTGTAAGAGATTCACCAAAAACAAAAAAAGCTCCAAATACTGCTAGAATGTAAGCCATACTCTGTATAGGGTATGCCACACTTAAAGGAACTCTCGTTAGAATAAAAAGCCATAAGACGGTAGCTAAGCCATATAGGGCTAACCCAGAAATGACATATGGAGATAGAAATAGATTAATGATAGAATGTAAAGATTTAAATGGTTGAGACTTCGATTCTAAACCAAACTTCCATAAAAATTGTCCGCACACAAGAGTCAAGGTATTAGCTAAAATCAATAAAAAATTTGCTATGTTCATTATAGTTCTATAAATTCCTTTCTTTCTCTTGAATCGAGTGCTTTAATAAAGCCATCTCTTGAGTTAAATCTTTGATTTTGTCTTGTTGTTTAGAAATTAATACATTTTGATAAATCAAAATGTTTAAAATCAAAATTAAAGCCAACAGAAAGAATAAAGAAGGCATATAATAAATACCGATTTTGGATACTAATACGTTAAAAAACGGCAAAGATATGGCGATAATAACTCCTGCTAAAGAAATCAGCAGCCAGAAAAAAGCTACTTGATCTTTTAATTTATGTTTACTTGTATAGACTAACACTTGAAATAAGAATATTAATGCCACGACTAAAGATATAATTTGAACAGGTGTCATAATTCCTCCTAAAACACTTTTCTAATCACAGAGAAAAATGTAACTTTTATCATGTAGTAAATTGACTTTAGTGGTGTAATGGATGAAGTTCCCCCTTGACGAGAGTTCATATCTACACGTGTTTCATGGATGTTGTATCCTTTTTTAGCTAAGTCTACAACAACCTCAACTTCTGGATAGTCTTGTGGGTAATAGTTAGAAAACTCTTTAATAATTTTTTTATTTACAACTCTGTATCCAGATGTGGGGTCTGTTACTTTTTTTCCTGTTAATATGTGTATTAATTTATAGAAATAATAAATACCTACTCTCCTTGTTAAAGAGCCACGATAATCAGTTTTTTCAATAAAACGTGATCCAATTACCATGTCGAAATGATTAATATCAATTTCATCTATTAGTTTTGCCAAGTCTTTAGGGTTATGTTGACCATCTGCATCTAATTGGATAGCGTAGTCATAGTCATTTTTTAGAGCATACTTATACCCAGTTTGCATTGCACCGCCAATTCCTAAGTTTATAGGAAGATCTAAATGATTGAAATTATTGGAATCTAGAATTTCTTGCGTTTTATCTTTTGAACCATCGTTAACAACTATATAATCAAAATTGTTCATATACTTTACGTTGCTAACTGTATCTTTTATATTATCTTCTTCGTTATATGCCGGAATAATAATAAGCGCTCTTTTTTTCACTATTTTCACCCTTATAAATAAATTTTATAATTAGGAAATACTCATTGGGAGTTTGTCTATTTATAATTTCTGTAATCAACAGGATTTTTTATTTAAGATAAAATTGTTAAAACTAAATAGTTATTATTTAGTACCTATTTAATATTACATTTATCTGTTTTAAATCTTAATAATTTTTAGTAACATAAATGAATTACACTGGTTACTGTATTAGTAATTCCCTGTTATATTGACTTTTACTAGTTGTTTTCTATTCAATAAAAAAAGATATGAATGTAAGTAAGTATCTATTAGGACCCTTGCGTACATTTATATCTTTTTAATAAAGTTTTGTGTTATTTAATTTATTAAGATTTTAAATATAAGCTTACCCCAAAATGGTCGGAAACAACGGGATAATGTATGCCGTTAAACACCACAGTTGATGACTGAATATCCTGCGCATGACTCGATAGAATTAGATCAAGGCGCAGTGCCCGTTCATTATCATCCCATCCAGCAATGTTACCTTTAACTGTAATACCGCTGTCTTTTTTGTTCGATAGAGTATACGTATCATAGAGGCCTTGGCTCAACAGGTAGTCGTAACCTTCATTTCGTCTATGAGCGTCATTATTAAAGTCTCCGAGTAGGAAAAATGGATTATCTTTGTGTACATGAGCTAGCAGCGTATCAACTTGCTGCTTGAACGGCTCTTCCTCGTCATCCCACCAGCCAAGATGACAAGAATAAAACGTAAGAAGTTCTTTTTCATATTCGATTGTTGCTCCAACAATTCTTCTCGTTTTCCAATAGTCAATATTTGACGTTTGTGAAACAAAAAATGAATGCTCTTCAATAATCGGGTGTTTCGTTAAAATGGCAATTCCTTCTTCATACACTTCATAGCCTATATGAGATAAATCCCATACCAATTGATAGTCTTCACCTTGCTTACCCAGTTCTTTTGCTAAAAGCCAAGCGTAATTATCGCTGCGAATGTAGTCATATACATAAGGTGCGTCTACTTTTTGGCTTACTTCCTGTAAAGCAATGACATCATATTTTTCTTTTTTAATTACTTCAGCTAGACAAGATAACTTGTCTAGCTGATTTTCCTCTTGCCAAGAGTGGCAATTTAACGTTAATAGCTTCATTGTGTTAAGCTCCTAACAAATCTTGAATGTCGGATTTCAAAACATCCGCTTTAGGTCCATAAATAGCTTGTACCCCTTTATCTTTCAAGATTAAACCAAGGGCTCCGTTTTGTTTCCACTCACTTTCTCCTGCAACGGCATGTATATCTTTTACCGTTACACGTAAGCGAGTCATACAAGCATCAACATCTTCAATATTGTTTTCTCCGCCAAGCAGTCCAATAATGACTGGTGCAAGCGAATCATTTTTCACCTGCTTGCTGCTTGTTGCAGTTGTTTCTTCATCAATATAGTTTCCGTTACGTCCCGGCGTTGGGAAGTTAAAACGTTTAATTAAGAAGTTTGCCACTCCAAAATTTAAGCCAAAGAATACAAGGCAGGCGATGATAAAGTTCATTAAGTCAGCCCATAGGCCGGCTTTGATAATCATTGGTGTACGTGTTAATAGCTCAATTACGCCAAATGAGTGTACGCGAACATGAACAATATCAACAATGGCAAAAGCCAGTCCCGTCATAATTGCATATACGACATATAAAAGAGGTGCTGCGAACATGAACATAAATTCGATTGGTTCTGTTACGCCTGTTAAGAAAACAGCTAGTCCAGCTGAAAAGAACATTGAACGATATTTTGAACGTTTGTCAGGATCTACGTTACGATACATTGCTAAAGCGATTCCAATTAGCGACGCACAAGACAAAATCATCTGTCCTACTTTAAAGCGTGCAGGTGTAACGTCATGTAATAACTGCTTGTAGCTTTCCATATCTCCTGCAGCGCGGAAATTATTTAAATCTGCAATCCAAGCAAGCCACAAAGGATCTTGACCGGCAACAGTGGAACCTGCTCCAGAACCTGTTAAAATTTTGTACGTTCCGCCTAGCTCCGTGTAGTTCATAGGAACTGTCAGCATATGATGAAGACCAAATGGAAGAAGCAGGCGCTCTAATGCTCCGAAAATAAATGGTGCTAGAATAGGAGCTGTGTCTCTAGATGTTGCAATCCACTGTCCGAAGCTGTTTAATGAACCTTGGATAAACGGCCATACAATGGATAAAAGCAGTGCCGTTACAACTGAACCACCGATGACCACAAATGGTACGAAGCGCTTGCCGTTAAAAAACGAAAGGGCTTCAGGCAATTTATCATAGTTGTAATATTTATTGAATAAATTCGCACCTAAAAATCCAGCGATAATTCCTACGAACACTCCCATGTTAAGAGCGGGAGATCCTAAAATAGATGTGAAGTAGTCTTTTACAACTAATTCTTGTCCAAACAGTGATTGAACCGTTGCTTTTGAATCTGAGAGCATTTCTGCTTTAACTCCGAAAATGGCTCCTGTAATTCGATTAATAAGAATGAATGCGATGAGTGCAGCAAATGCACCTCCAGCACGTTCTTTTGCCCAAGAGCCCCCGATGGCAACAGCGAACAAAATGTGAAGATTTGTAATGATACCCCAGCCTATGTCTTCCATCACGCGTGCAATTGTTTGTACAGCAGTGATGTCTCCCCCAGTCATTGCAACTAGTTTTCCAAGTGAAATCATAATACCAGCTGCGGGCATAACCGCTACTACTACTAATAAAGCCTTACCAAATTTCTGCCAAAAATCAAATGAAAAGAACTTCTTCATAGTTTTTCCCCTTCCCCTATGTATGGGTTTTCATTTTATTTTTTGATAAACTATATTTCAAAATAGTGCAACCGTTTGCATAACCTTATTGTAATAAAAGGGCTTTCATAATGCAATACTGTAATTTCTCTTTTTTTGAAAAATTTATTCATGAATCATAAATGATGAAAAAATTTTTATGATAAAGTGAACAATATCAACGGTATTTTAACATGATGGAATGTAATAAAAGCATTCAAATAATGGCATAAAGACAAGTACAGAGGAGGATAATATGAAAAAAGAAGAGCTACAAGCGATTATTTTTGATTTAGACGGTGTTATTGCAGATACGGTACATTTATATTATAAAGCAAATAAAAAAGTAGCAGATCAACTTAACGTTTCATTTTCTGAAGAACTCAATCAGCAGCTGCAGGGGATCAGCCGAGTGAAAACTGTAGAGCTCATTGCTGCCCAAGGCAATGTACATCTGACAGTGGAAAAAAAAGAACAGCTTGCTGATGAAAAGAATAAGCATTATCAAGCATTAATAAAGGAGATGACAAAGGATCATCTACTTCCAGGAATACAATTGTTGTTAGAGGATTGTAAAAAACAAGGTATTAAAATGGCGATTGCTTCTTCTAGTTCAAATGCAAATACTGTAGTGGATGCGTTAGGAATACGTCCTTTTTTTGATTGCATTGTGGATGTGAGAAAAATAAAGAAGGGAAAACCAGACCCAGAAATATTTTTGACAGCTGCTGATCAATTAAAAGTAACACCCTATGCATGTGTGGCCATAGAAGATGGAGAGGCGGGTGTAAAAGCTATTAATCAAACAGATATGGTTTCTATCGGCGTTGGTAAGCATCTGAAGGAAGAGGATATGAATTTTCACGTATATTCAACAGCTGATTTGTGTTTAAAGACGATCAAAGAGGTTTTCGAAAAAGCAAGAAAAGGAACAGATTATAACAGCATGTATACAAAAAATTAGTAAATCTTTTACATGCAAGTAGCAAAGCGCAAAAAAACATATGCTAGAATAAAATAAGAGAGCAAAGATACATAGGAAGGGGTACATCATGATTAAATGTATTGCGATCGATATGGATGGAACTTTAGTAAATAGTGAACAAGTTGTAAGTAAAGAAAATGCCCAAGCGATTAAGACAGCTCAAAAGGCAGGGGTGGAAGTTGTTGTTGCTACGGGACGTTCTTATGAAGAGGCCCGTTATGTTTTAGAAGAAGCAGGACTTCATACATATTTAATTTGTGCAAACGGAGCAGAGCTTCGGAATCCACAAGGAGAAAAACAATATTCAGTAGGCATGACGATGGAATCTATTCGCGAAGTAGAGGGTGTTTTTAAGAAGTTTCAGTTGTACTTTGAAGTCTATACAAGTGAAGGCACGTATTCAAATGACTATGAAAAAGCTTTGTCGGTATTAATGGATATTTATTTAAGCGCTAGCTTAAAAGATAATTATGAAAAATCGTTAGAAGCGGCAAAAGAGCGTTTCAATAGCGGCAGAGTAAAGCTTATTGAAGAGTATGAAGCGTTATTTCAAGATCCAAACAAGGACATTTATAAGCTGCTTGCTTTCTCTTTTGACGAAGAAAAGTTAGAACAGGCAAAAATAGAACTTGTGAAGTTAGATTCGATTGCAGTCAGTGCATCTGGTAAAGAAAATATTGAAATAAATGATGAAAATGCTCAAAAAGGAATTGCGGTTACATCATTTGTTCAAGAACGCCATATTTCTTTAGAAGAAACGATGGCCATTGGAGACAATTATAACGACGTATCGATGTTTCAGCGAGTTGGACGTGCTGTAGCGATGGGGAATGCCCCTCAAGAAATTAAAGAGTTTGCCCATATCGTAACAGGAACAAATGACGAGCACGGCGTAGCTCAAGCTATTTTAAATGCGCTTGAAACAGTTAAACAATAAGCAAACTAAAAAGCATGCCTTTAGGCATGCTTTTTAGTTTGTTACTTTCTCCTTGTTACGACGGTATGCACCGTGATTTGTCGGTCCAACATATTGATTTAAAGCAAATGAATGACGAATTGCTTCTGTAATAAATTCTTTTGCTGTATAAATAGCTTGTTTGACGTCACTGCCTTTTGCCAATTCAGCAGCAATCGCAGCTGAGTATGTGCATCCAGCACCGTGCGTAAATGTTGTCTCAATACGTTCAGACTCTAAGATCTCAAACGTTTTTCCATCATAAAGCAAATCAATTGCTTTTTCATGTTCCAATTTACTTCCGCCTTTAATCAATACATATTCGGCACCAAGGTCAAAAATCTTGACGGCTGCTTCTTTCATTTTATCGACCGTTTTGATAGGACCAAGTCCGCTTAATTGACTAGCTTCAAATAAATTAGGGGTTACAACTGTTGCTTTTGGAACTAGTACATCACGCAAGCTGACAGTTGTTTCCGGGTGAAGCGCTTCGTCTTCTCCTTTACATACCATCACAGGATCTACTACGACATTTTTTAAACCATATTCTTCAATTGTTTTTGCGGCTAGTTCAATAATTTCCACTGAGCCAAGCATACCTGTTTTTAGAGCTTGTACGCCTACGCCTTTTACAATTGTTTTCAACTGCTGTTCAACAGTTGAAACTTCTTGCGGAAATACGTTATGAGACCAGCTGTTATCGGGATCCATTGTTACAATTGTTGTTAAAGCTGTCATTCCGTAAACACCCAGTTCTTGGAATGTTTTTAAATCCGCTTGAATGCCAGCTCCGCCGCTGCTGTCAGAACCTGCAATGGTTAATGCTTTATTCATTGTCATAAAAAATCCTCCCGTATTTTAAGTTCATAGAGAAAATAGAGTAAAACTTCCACCAGTCGGTTTTTAGCTACCCAATGTGTTTTAGATAAATTTCTTCCATTCACTTTTCACTTTTTCTTTTATTTTATCGCTTTTAATGTAGATATTCAATTTCTAAAAACTGTATGAATCCTAAGTGTAATTTAGAATTATTATGACTGACTGTGAAGCATGAGTTAAATGAAAGTTAACGAATGAAATGTAATGTGGCTTGAACATTTACTTTGCATAAACTTAAGGGTAGCCACCTTCAGAAGTAATCGTATGCTAAAAAACCTCTTATTAAAAGGCTTTTTACCTTATGGTACAAGCACTCTTTTTCTTAATGAATAAAATAAATAGAAACTTAAGAAAGGGTGATTCACATAAAAAAACATTCTAATCATGACAGTTATAAAGACGATTCGTATGCTTTCAATAAATCACAACCTCGCAAAAAAAACCACAAAGATTATTATATGAATTCAAATTTAACAAATGATCACTTCAGAACTGTTAAGGCAGGCACTTTAAATGTTTGTATAATTGTATTACCAGGAGCTAAAGTTGATCGAAACTCTACAGATAATCAGTCTATAGTTCCCAATCGTGTAAAAAGAGACATAGCCGCTGCTAATAAAATATGGAAACAATACGAGAAAAACCGATTAATCCAAGGTGTTACATTTACTATTACACGTTCAGTTGTTTTTTTGGAAAACATCAGTGGCATTGTTAGTAATGCGGAAAATTTTCCAATTGGAGGGGCTAGTCATCTTACAATGGTACAAGCAATGCTTAAAACTGGCCGAAAAGTTTGTCAAAATGCTGATGTGTATGTATTTTACATGAATGGAAATAGATTTGGGCCTGTTAATTTTGATTATTCATCTACTCTCGCTGTAACTTATAATTCTTTTCCGCTTATTATTATGACAAATGCAAGTACAGATGAGTATCTTCTCGCACATGAATTGGGTCATTTTATGTTTATTACGAATCGGTTTAACGAGACGGATGATCCAGAACCTTTTCATGAACTAGATGGAAATCATAATAGAACGCCTAGTAACCTTATGTTTCCTACTCCTGAATTCTGGCCAATAGTACCGGAGATTACCAGTGAACAGATACACAAAGCTTTAAATAGTCGTGTTTTTTATAGCTAATTGTTGTTCATGCAAAATAAAAACGCCCTTAACAGCGGGTTAAGGACGTTTTTCACTATTTATTAGATAGAAGCTAATTCTTTTTCAAGAGCTACGTCTACTGATACATAATCATAACCTAAATCATGTGCAACTGCTTCGTACGTAATGGCTCCGTTTGCAACGTTCACTCCTAATTTTAACGCTTCGTTTTGAGCGATTGCTTTGTGAACACCTTTAGAAGCAATTTGAAGTGCGTAAGGTACGGTTACGTTTGTTAAAGCAATTGTTGATGTGCGAGGAACTGCTCCCGGCATGTTTGCAACTGCATAGTGTACAACGCCGTGCTTTTCATAAGTCGGCTGATCGTGTGTTGTAATGTGGTCGATTGTTTCAACGATACCACCTTGGTCGATTGCTACGTCAACAATAACAGAACCTGGCTTCATTGTTTTCACCATTTCTTCTGTTACTAGTTTTGGAGCTTTTGCACCTGGGATTAATACTGCGCCAATCACTAAATCTGACTCCGCTACTGCATCCGCAATATTATAAGGGTTTGACACTAGCGTATTGATTTGGTTGCCAAAGATATCGTCTAATTGACGTAAGCGTTCAGGACTTAAATCAATAATTGTTACATCAGCACCGAGACCGATTGCGATTTTTGCAGCATTTGTACCAACACCGCCGCCTCCGATAATCGTTACTTTTCCGCGGCTAACTCCAGGAACACCCGCTAGTAAAATTCCTTTTCCACCGTTTGATTTTTGAAGGAATTGTGCACCGATTTGAGCAGCCATACGTCCTGCTACTTCGCTCATAGGCGTTAATAGAGGCAATGTACGATTTACTGCTACTGTTTCATAAGCAATGGCTGTTACGCCGCTATCTTTTAATGCTTTTGCTAGTGCTGGTTCAGCTGCTAAGTGAAGGTATGTGAATAAAATAAGACCTGGTCTAAAATAGCCGTATTCACTTGCTAGTGGTTCTTTTACTTTCATAACCATTTCAGCTTGTGCCCAAACGTCAGCTGCTGTCTCAACAATTTCAGCTCCAGCCTTTACATAATCTTCGTTTGTGAAGTTACTTCCAATACCCGCTTCATTTTCAATTAATACACGATGACCTGTACCAACAAATGATGCTACGCCTGCTGGTGTAATCGCTACTCGGTTTTCGTTGTTTTTGATTTCTTTTGGTACGCCAATAATCATGATTAATTTCCCCCTTGGTCGTTTGTGTATCTTTAGTATAAAGAAAGTTTTATGAAATTTCTTTGTCTAGAAAGAAGAATTGAATAAGTGGTTTTTGTTTAAACACACAAATGTAACCGCTTACTTATCAGAATTTTTAATTTTTGTGTAAGGTAATCTAACATCACAAAGAAATAAAAAGTGAAAAAAAGAGCTATTCGTTTATTGGGAAATAAATGAATAGCTCAGTGTTAAAAAAAGTCACATCATCTGTTATTTTTTATATTTCATTAACTTAATATCAATATAAAGAGTTATTTTTTGATTAACGTCCTTTAAGTTAATATCACCAATCTCTGAAATTCGCTTTAATCGATAGCTAAGTGTATTCATATGCACATTTAATTCTTTTGCTGCTTCGTTAATGTTATTATCATTATTTAAAAATACTTCGAGAGTCTCCACCAAGTTGCTATTATGACGAAGATCGTAATCAGTTAGCTTCTTTAAAGAATGATTTTCAAATTGATCGTGCGCGCGCTTCTCTAAAATAACATCAAGAAATTGATAAATACCTAATTCCTGATAGTTAATAATCTCTTTCGTTTCTTCTGGAAACTTGCTTTTCATATCTAATACGTTCAAGGCTTCTTTATAGCTTTTTTCGATATGATCGTGCGATGAATAAATACTGCTGCAGCTGGCTTTAATTTGAGTAACATCAAAGCGTTCATACATATTGCCTCTAAAATAGTCTACAAAATCTCGCTGTTCATCGAGAGGGTTTTCAACCGCATCCAAAGAAAGCAGTAAGATTAAGTCATTGCAATCAATCGTATAAAGAACGATTTTTAAGCGATGCATCGTTTTTAGCATATACGAGATTTGACGTTCAGCTTCAGGCGTAATATCCTCTTGGAAGCGGAAGATAGCAATGGAAAACGTTGATGGAGCTGTAATTTGCGCTTCATAAAACGCTTCTGAAATTTCTTGGCGAGACTTAATGTGACCAGTTAATAGTTTCCAGAAAAATTCCTGTGAACGTTCCTCTCGTTTATACTTTCGAATTTGAAGCTGTAGCAATTTATTTTTTAATACATTCGCAGCTTTTTTTAATAGCTCTACTTCTTCGTCGCCTAAGGCTTTCTCAATTTCAACAGCCCAGATGAATCCTAGAACTTCCTCATTTTTCCAGATGGAAATAGCTATACGATCTCCAAGCCCAATTTCATTTATATTTTTCACACGCACAGGTTCATTTGTCTCAAGCAGTTTAGGAATAATGCCTTCTTTCCATAAGTTGTTGATGACCTTTTCCGGAACTCTTCTTCCAATAATCGTGGCAATACGCGCCTGGTCCGTTCTTTCGTCATGGGTGCTATAAGCTAATAAGCGATGATTAGCATCTTCAATGGTAATAGGACAGTTCAATACTTCGCTAATGCGATCAGCGAATTCTTCAAGCGTATCAAAATTTTCCTTGAACGGATCTTTGATTGGTTTCGTCATATATAAAATCCCTCTTCATAAAACAAAATAAGTACTAGTACAGCTTTTTAGCTACAATAAATATAGTAAAACGGTAACAACCGTGTTGATCATCAATTCATTGAAATGATTAACTGCTTAATATTTTAACAAAAGTAATTGTTTAAGAAAATGTTAAAATGCGTCTAAAGGTAGTTAAGAATGTACGGATGATTAGTAACTGCGTTCATTTCGCTTATTTTATCGAAATTTTCTTCAAAATAATCAATGTTCGGTGAGCATGATTCTTTTCAAATGTGTATAATAAAACGTATGATTATGGTTATATCAAACTTGAATCTGTAACTTTCTTTATGATATGTTCAGTTACGATTAGGTTGACCAATTCATATTACACATGAAGGGAAGAATTTAACATGGCAAAACAACAAATCGGTGTTATCGGTTTAGCGGTTATGGGGAAAAACTTGGCGCTAAACATTGAGAGCAGAGGCTATTCTGTTTCAGTTTATAACCGCTCTCCTGAAAAGACAGAAGAGTTCCTAAAAACAGAAGCAGAAGGTAAAAATTTTGCAGGTACATACAGTGTGGAAGAGTTTATTAATTCTCTTGAAAAACCGCGTAAAATTTTATTAATGGTTAAAGCTGGTGCTGCTACAGATGCAACAATTGATTCGTTAAAACCATACTTAGAAAAAGGCGACATTTTAATCGATGGCGGAAATACATTCTTCCAGGATACAATTCGTCGTAACAAAGAGCTAGAAGAATTAGGTATCCATTTCATCGGTACAGGCGTATCTGGCGGAGAAGAAGGCGCATTAAAAGGACCTTCAATCATGCCTGGCGGACAAAAAGAAGCATATGAACTTGTAAAACCAATCTTAACAGCTATTTCAGCGAAAGTTGAAGGCGATGATTGCTGCACATACATTGGACCAAATGGTGCAGGTCACTACGTAAAAATGGTTCATAACGGCATCGAGTACGGCGATATGCAGTTAATTTGTGAAGCATACTTCATTATGAAAAACGTATTAGGTTTAGAAACAGATGAACTACATGAAGTATTTGCTGAATGGAATAAAGGCGAGCTAGATAGCTACTTAATTGAAATCACAGCTGATATCTTTACGAAAAAAGATGAAGAAACAGGTAAAGCACTTGTAGACGTTATTTTAGACACTGCAGGTCAAAAGGGTACAGGTAAATGGACAAGCCAAAGTGCGCTTGATTTAGGTGTACCACTACCAATCATTACGGAATCTGTATTTGCGCGCTTTATTTCAGCTATGAAAGAAGAACGTGTAAAAGCAAGCAAAGTATTGAGCGGTCCAAATGCAGCTGCATTTGAAGGTGATAAAACCGAATTAATAGAAGCAATCCGTAAAGCATTGTACATGAGTAAAATTTGTTCATATGCGCAAGGGTTTGCTCAAATGAAAGCAGCTTCTGAAGAATATGACTGGAATTTACAGTACGGTGATATTGCAATGATCTTCCGTGGTGGTTGTATCATCCGTGCACAATTCTTACAAAAAATTAAAGAAGCTTATGATCGCGATGCAGATCTAACAAACTTATTATTAGACCCATACTTCAAGGATATCGTAGAAGGCTATCAGTCCGCTCTTCGTGAAGTTATTTCAATTGCCGTTAAACAAGGTATTCCTGTACCAAGTTTCTCAAGTGCATTAGCTTACTATGACAGCTACCGTACAGAAACGTTACCGGCGAACCTTTTACAAGCGCAACGTGACTACTTCGGAGCTCACACATATCAACGTGTTGATAAAGAGGGCGTATTCCATACTGAGTGGTTAAAATAAAAAACAAGAAAAGCAGCTGTATACTACAGCTGCTTTTTTTATTTACTCTTTAGGTGAGAAGTTGTCTTCTCCGACTGGCCACCAGTGGAAACCGTCTTCAGCAAGTAATGCGTCTGATTCTTTTGGTCCCATGGAACCTGATTCGTAGTTCGGGAAGTTTTGTGCTTTTGTGCTTTCCCATGCTTCTGAAATGGTATCAACAAATTTCCAAGAAAGGGCTACTTCATCCCAATGAGTAAAGTTCGTCGCATCTCCAAGCATGCAATCATAAATAAGGCGCTCATAAGCTTCCGGTGTATTCATTTTATCTCCACAGTTATTGCAATAGTTCAAGTTAATCGGTGTGGATGATGTGGCACCTGGCGTTTTACGCGCGTTTAAGTGAAGCGTAATGCCTTCTTCCGGTTGGATATGAATGACAAGCAAGTTTGGATGAATTTCTTTATCTTTATTGAAGTACAGGTTCATTGGTAAGTCTTTGAACTGTACAACAATTGTCGTTGCTTTTTCTTTCATGCGTTTACCTGTACGGATATAAATCGGTACACCAGCCCATCTGAAGTTATCAATCATAAGCTTACCAGATACAAACGTAGCGGTATTAGACTCAGGATCAACCGAATTTCCTTCGCGGTAGCCGATAACTTCTTCTCCTTCAAGTACACCTTTGCCGTATTGGCCTCGTACAAAATAATCATCTACTTCATCCACTGATAAAGAGCGAAGAGCACGCAGTACTTTTACTTTTTCACTGCGAATTTCTTCCGGTGTTAATTTAATCGGCGGCTCCATTGCAAGCAATGCCACCATTTGAAGCATATGGTTTTGCACCATATCTCGAAGGGCACCTGAAGATTCATAGTAACGGCCACGGTCTTCTACACCAAGCGTCTCGCTAGACGTAATTTGGATGTTTGAAATGTATTGATTGTTCCACATCGGTTCAAATAGAGCATTTGCAAAACGGATAACTTCGATATTTTGCACCATTTCTTTACCGAGGTAGTGGTCGATACGATAAATTTGATCTTCCTTAAATGCATGGCGAATTTGTTCATTTAATTCTTTAGCAGAAGGATAATCATGACCAAACGGCTTTTCAATGACTAGGCGACTCCAGCCTTCTGTTTGTGTTAAACCTTCATTTTTTAAATTCGAAGCAATTGTTCCGAAGAATTCAGGTGCCATTGCTAGATAGAAAATACGATTTCCAGGCACGTTGTATTGCTCATCAAGGCTTTCTGTTAGGCTTTTTAATTCTTGATAAGAAGCGACATCTGTTACGTCAAACGGTTGGTAATAAAAATGTGAAGCAAACTTTTCAATGTCAGCGTCACTGTTTTTGAAACTGCTCACTGATTTTTTTACATTTTCGCGTAATTCGTCATTAGTCCAAGGTCTTCTTGCGACACCAACAACAGCGAAATCTTCCGATAGTTTGTTCGCTTTATATAAGCGGAAAATAGAGGGGAATAACTTACGTTTTGCTAAATCACCTGTAGCGCCAAAAATTACGATAATGGATTTTGGTTGTACATTTGTCATTACTTCTAGGACCTCACTTTGTCGTAGTTACGTTCAATTTTTTTCCGCTTTAACAGACAACACTTAAATGAAATCTGGGGATTCATTGCCCGTTAAACCCGGCCTTTATAAACAAACGAATGATTGCTTGTTTACCTTTTCCTTTATGTATAGAACTACTAATAAATTGTAACGATTTTAAAGGGTTAACGCAAATAGATTAAAACAATTTGTAGTTATTATTCCATGTTTTTAACAAGTTTAAAAGTATTTTGTTTCGAATACGGAGAAAAAGCTACCGTTATTTTAACAGTAGCTTTTCTCATTTATTTATATTGATACAGGGAACCGATAGATTTTTTTGTTGAAAATGGCAGCTTAGGGCTATCGGCAATGATAAAAATAGGACAGTGCATTAAAAGTGGATGTTTTTCGAAAAAAGAAGCATCAGCGTGATAGATGGACGATAGAATGACAGGGAGCTGTTCTAAAAAGTGAAGGTAGCGTGTAATGGTTTCATCTGTTGATGTATGCGCACCGATGTAATAATACACAGTAAGGGAATAAAAACCTTTATCGAAGACGAAGGATGCTAAATATTCGTTCCGCTCTTTTTGCATATGATCGTAGGCAAATTCAATGCCGATTTGAATGGAAGGAACAGAAGTGTGTTGACCTGGGAAAACGGTGTATTTTCTTGGTATCATCGGTTCAACGGGTGTAACACCCAGGCTGTAGGTTACGTCTATTTGGTGGGGATTGCTAATGATCATATGGAATCCCTCCTTTAATATAAAAATACACTCTTTATAAGTGTATACAAAGTTTCATTGAACATGACAATATTAAAATATGCCCAGGCTCTCAGTATATTTAAAGCAGGCAACGTTTGAGCAGGGGGCAGAGTTTACGATAAAATAACAAAAAAGATTATTATGAGGTGATAAGCAATGAGTATTTTAAAAAATGACTGGGCTCCTTTATTAGAAGAAGAATTTCAAAAAGACTATTACATACAGCTTCGAGAATTCTTAGTGGATGAATATAATCACCACACTATTTACCCTGATAAATATGATATTTTTAACGCTTTACACTATACGGATTATAAAAATGTAAAAGTTGTCATATTGGGACAAGATCCTTATCATGGACCAAATCAAGCGCATGGACTGAGCTTCTCTGTTCAACCAGGAGTAAAAACACCGCCTTCTTTAGTGAATATTTACAAAGAGCTGAAAAATGAAATGGATTATCACATTCCGAATAACGGTTATTTAGTCAAATGGGCAGAACAAGGTGTTCTTTTGCTTAACACTGTTTTAACAGTTAGAAAAGGAGAAGCGAATTCTCACAAAGGAAAAGGATGGGAACAGCTGACCGACCGCATTATTGAATTAGTGGCACAAAAAGAGGAGCCCGTCGTGTTTTTGCTGTGGGGCAAGCATGCACAAGCTAAAAAAGAGCTTATTCATCATTCGCACCATTTAATTTTGGAAAGCCCTCACCCTAGCCCATTTTCGGCTAATCGAGGCTTTTTTGGCAATAATCACTTTCAACGAGCAAATGAGTTTTTGCTCCAACACGGACGTCAATCTATTGATTGGCAAATTGATGATGTGTAAAAGTGAGCATTTCATGAAGATTAGCTTCAGACATAGCCTCCTATTTCATCTTTTGATAAAATAGCTGTATAAAGTCATATTGAATGTAAGATGAGGTGTCTACATGGATATAAAAATGACGCAGCTCCTTGACAAAATTAGTGCAGAAGTACAAAAAGCAAAGCACCATTCGAATAGTGCGAACGTTCGAGATCAATTGGTTGCCATAAAAGCACTGTGTGAGCTTGCATTAGATCAAAATGAAGAGGTTCCAGTATCGAAACCTGTCTCGGTTTCAAAACCTGTGGTAATGTCTTCACCGGAAATTATGCAATCGCCTGAGATTATGCAGCAACAGATTATTCAGTCATCCAAACCTAATTTTGAGGGAACGAAATTGAAATCAGATGATGCAAACGGCGATAGTTTGTTTGATTTCTAAAGTGAGGAGAAAAAAATGAAACTATTTTTAATAATCGGTGCAATCAATGCGATGTTAGCGGTTGCTCTTGGTGCTTTTGGAGCACACGGGTTAGAAGGGAAAATCTCAGAGAAGTATTTAGAGGTATGGAAAACAGGAGTGCAGTACCAGATGTTCCATGCAATGGGGCTGTTTGTCATTGCGTTTCTATTAAACAAATTTCCTCAGTCTTCTTTGTTAACAGCTTCGGGCTGGATTATGTTCGCAGGGATTGTGCTGTTTTCAGGCAGTCTTTATGTATTAAGTACGTCCGGCATTAAAGTTCTCGGCGCAATTACTCCGCTAGGTGGAGTAGCGTTTATTGTGGCTTGGATTTTAATTGTTGTTGCAGCTGTAAAATGGCTATAAAAAAACCCCTGAAAAGGGGTTTTTTTAACGCGGAGAATAATTGCTCAACTGCTGGCCTCCACCGCTAAACGGATAATTATATTTGATTGGACCCTCAAAAGTAATGTAATCGAGATAAACCATAAGCAGTAAATAACGGGTGCCAGTTTGCGGATCACTTAAAATGATATGATCGCGTCCGGCTGCTTCAATTTCTCCTCTAAAGACCTTCGCGTTCCACTGCGTATTATTTTCAAACGTCATATATACAGTCGCTATTTTCCCTCGATTTAAACGTAAAATATTTTCAATATATGATTCTTCAATGGGCAGTTGATTTGGGTCTTGGGGTGCACCACTGCCTCCAGAAGAGGTAGGGGGCGAACCTCCTTGGCTTTGCCCTTGAACCTGCTGGCCTCCTGGTTGGGGCTGCTGCGGCTGAGGCATATAATAAGGGTAGTTTGGACTCATATACGGATTTTGCATATATTGCTGTTGCGGTTGATTAGACTTTGGTTTTTTCATAGGAACCTCCTTCAAACAAAAAGAAATTAGTAAACTCCTGGACAATCAGCTTGAGTTGGTGCAAAGAAACAGTGAGATTTAAATCGTCCTGTGTTATTTTGGTTATACCATTGAGCAGGACAGTCGCCGCTGGGCTTGAAAAACCACAGTGAGTTTTCCGCGGGGTTAAAACGTTCTCCTCTTAATACACGTCGTGCAAGTGTAATTTCAGACTGGCGGGCACGCTGGTAAAAGTAGCCTTTTTGAGTTGCTTCAAATCCGCCTGGGTTTTGAAACACCATCTGACGAATGGTTCTTATATTTCTAAAATCCAAACAGGGAGCTTTAGCGCGGTTCACGCCTACATTTCCTACCAGTAACATCCCTTGTTTTCCTTCACTTTCAGCTTCAGCTCGAATGAGTCTGGCTAGGAGCTTAACATCTTCTTCGTTGTGTGCAACGACTGCCATTATCCCACCTCGCTTACTTGTGACACTGTTGTATATATATGGTCCTGTCAGTGCGAATATGCCATGGCTAGAAAATAAAAAACCTGTTTCCAAGTGGAAACAGGTTTTTTACAGGTGAAGCTCATTGATGTTCATTGCTCTAGGCGTTACAAAAGAGATGAACGCTTTTCCGGCTTAGTTTAAACGTGTAAAAAGCGTGCAATAGCTTCTTCTTTTAATAAATTTCCGACAAAGAAGCTTCCAAATTCCCCGTAGCGAGCACTTACTTCGTCAAAACGCATTTCGTATACTAATTTTTTAAATTGAAGTACGTCATCTGCAAAAAGAGTAACGCCCCACTCGTAATCATCAAAACCAACAGAACCCGTGATGATTTGCTTTACTTTTCCAGCGTATTGACGTCCAATCATTCCATGACTGCGCATTAAGCTGCGTCGTTCTTCCATAGGAAGCATGTACCAATTGTCATTTCCTTGACGACGTTTATCCATTGGATAAAAGCAAACATGACTAGCTTTTGGTAAAGTTGGATATAGTCTAGCTTGGATTTGAGGATTTTCATAAGGATCCTCACCGGCAGGTAAGTAGTTGCTTAATTCAACTACTGATACATATGAATAAGTAGGAATGGTAAACTCAGCAAGCTTTGTTTTATTAAATTCTGTTTCAATTTCATTTAGTTCTTCCATAGTAGGACGAACAAGCATTAGCATAAAATCTGCTTTTTGACCGACAACAGTATATAAAGCATGACTGCCTTGCTGCTCAGCTTCAGTTCCTTTCCATTTCTCAATCAATCCTAAAAATTCATGGATAGCCGCTTGACGATCATCGCTTGATAACTGCTTCCAAGCGCCCCAATCGATTGAACGGAAATCATGAAGTGCATACCAACCGTCTAATGTTTGTGCTGCTTCTGCCATTTCGTTTCACTCCTATTGTCCGATTATGATAAATTCCAATTCTACTATATCATAGTTTGTCCGAAGATCTGGAATGAAAAACCTGTGATTTTGTGACTAAACTTTAAACAATTGTCACAAAGTAAAAACAGGTTTTATTTTAGGTGATAGCGGAAAATTAAGAATTAAAAGACTTTTTTGTAATCATGGATTCTTGAAGGACATGCCTTTGATTTTTAAAAAAAGTGGAGTATCCTATTATGAGAAAAGTTTTTTACATATCGAGGAGGATTTACTTTGAGTGATTTATTTACAGGTTTAAAACAAAAAGTATCAGCTAGCGATGTATCAATCGTATTCCCAGAGGGATTAGATGAGCGCGTATTAGGTGCTGTTTCTCGTTTAGTTGCCGACAATATCTTAAAGCCTATCGTTGTTGGAAATAAAGACGCTGTAGCATCAAAAGCAGCAGAACTAAACGTAAAATTAGACGGTGTTGAGGTTTTGGATCCTCAAAGCTACTCTGAATTTGATGAAATGGTTGCAGCATTTGTTGAGCGTCGTAAAGGCAAGGCAACAGAAGAAGATGCTCGCAAAATTTTATTAGATGAAAATTATTTTGGCACAATGCTTGTTCACATGAACAAAGCTGACGGTCTTGTAAGCGGAGCTGCTCATTCTACAGCAGATACAGTGCGACCTGCTCTACAAATTATCAAAACAAGACAAGGTGTTAAGAAAACATCTGGCGTATTTATCATGGTTCGCGGCGACCAAAAATACGTATTTGCTGACTGTGCAATCAATATTTCACCTGACAGCCAAGATTTAGCTGAAATTGCTATCGAAAGTGCTCGTACAGCTGAAATGTTCGATATCGATCCTCGTGTTGCTATGCTAAGCTTCTCAACAAAAGGATCAGCAAAATCTCCGGAAACAGAAAAGGTAGCAAACGCAGTAGAAATTGCAAAAGAATTAGCACCAAGTGTAACATTAGACGGCGAATTCCAATTCGATGCAGCATTTGTTCCTTCTGTAGCTGAAAAGAAAGCACCAGGTTCAGTGATCAAAGGAGATGCAAATGTATTTGTATTCCCAAGCCTTGAAGCAGGTAACATTGGTTACAAAATTGCACAGCGCTTAGGAAACTTCGAAGCAGTAGGTCCAATCTTACAAGGTCTAAACAAACCGGTAAACGATCTATCTCGCGGTTGTAACGAAGAAGATGTGTACAAGCTTGCTTTAATCACAGCAGCTCAAGCACTTTAATAAAAAAAACTCCGTCCTAGGGCGGAGTTTTTTTATTCGGCTAATGAACCCAATGCTTTTTCGTTGCGGTCATACATGCGCTGCAGCTGCGTCTCAAACAGCTCTTGTTCGGTAGCATTTAAAGGCATATTTACAAGAGAAGAGCTCATGCTATTTAGTGTTTGCAATAAAAGCAGCATGACATCAGAAACGGTTAAATCAATCTGTAATAGCTCAGATAGAGAAGCCATTGTATGGGGCTGGATATCTGGGTATGAAAATTTAGTTTCCGTGTTTTGGAGACCTTTTTTGTAAAACTCTCGAATGAGAGAAGCGCGTTTAGAGCCGCTTCCGTTAACGCATAAGTAAATTTGTACAGCCACTCCGCCGCGAACGCGTCGCTGTGAAATGCCTGCAAACTTTTGATTACGAATGCTTAAATCAAAGCTGCCAGGGCAATAGGAGCCTACGATTTCCTTCGCTTCAATTGCGGTACCGTAAGATGCAAACATGATCTTAATCAAATCAAACATGGCTTCATAGCCACGATCAATATCAATTCCTTTTTCGGCATCTGGAAAAATTAAAGAAATGTTTAGAACATCCTGATCAAGTACGACAGCGAGGCCGCCTGAATTGCGGACGATTGTTTTATACCCTTGTTCATGTAAATAAGCTGCACCTTCAGCTAGGTGAGGGAGCTTTGTATCTTGAATGCCTAATACAATCGTATCGTGATGAACCCATGAGCGCATGACAGCTGGAGATTCACCTTTTCCAACGGTTGTACAAAGCGTGTCATCGATGGCAAAAGAATGACGGGCATCAAAATGAGGACCTAGACTGGATTGATCAATAATACGCCAAGCGGGCTGTGCTAAAAGTTTTAAACTATTCTGCTGCATATCTCAAACCCCTTTATAAACAGTAAACGAACATATTATAGCATAAAGGCGTCATATCATTGTCTGTAAAATAGAAAAAGAAGAAAGAAGAGCCAAGTTTGGCATCTCTCTTTCTTCGTTCGTATAGCTTATTCAGCCATTTTCTCAAGATTTCCGTTACGATCCATTTTAAACGTAGTAGAAGAACGTTCTTCTTCATCAAATAGAGCTAACTTCCGCGCACGGTTCATGATTTGCATTAATGTTTCATAGTCTTCTTGAATAGTAGTAGCATTAGCTTCGAGATGTTTGATTTGTTTTTCCAACTCTGTGTTTTTCTTAGCTAACTCTGCATTTTCTTGCATCAAGCGTTTGTTTTCGCTTTGCAATGCCTGTAAATTGCTCGCTTGATTTGGCATTGTTTGCAAAAAGCGAATAACGTCAGCCATTGAAAGCTCTTCACTGCTGCTTTTTTCTACTTGTGTTTCAGATAAGCTATATGTTGCTGTAGGTGCAGACATCATTTGTTCCACATGCTCTACAGATGCTGGTGGCGTATATAATAATTTCTTTTTGCCTTGCTCTTGTCCAAGTGCACGCATGCGCTGTTTTCGCTGTTTTTTAGCTAGCTGCAGAGCTTTTTCATACTGATGGCGTACCACAGCATTCCATCTGAATCCACATGCTGCTGACGTTCGATTTAATTCATCTCCAACTTCTTCAAACGCATTCAGCTGCGTACTTCCTTCGCGGACATGGCGCAATACTGTTTCAGCTAATAATAAGTCGTTTTCTTCTGTCCAAGCATCTTGTCTATCTTTCACTTTGTTCACTCCTCTATTTTCCATGACTCATAGTAATCATGTTTTGTAGTATCATCATGTACAAAAAATCCATACTTTATACCATTTCTTCTAGGAGTATGATAGATTTTGCTTCTTTCTTTAACTTGCATCGGACTTCAAATAGGGGTAAAATACCCCTTAGACAAAAGGATGAACCAATTTTGAAAGGATTGTGTCAACATGGCAAATGAATTTAGAATTTGTGATGATTGTCAGGCAACAAACGTCAAAACGTTGTTACCTCGACTTAAAAAAATAGATGAACAAGCTGAAGTACAAATCGGCTGCCAGTCTTACTGCGGGCCCGGACGTAAAAAGTCATTTGCATTTGTAAATAACCGTCCTGTAGCAGCGCCAACAGAGGATGAACTAATCGAGAAGATTGAGAAAAAAGTAAAAAAATAGATAGTGAAACAATAAATAGCTGCTTTTCTGCTACTTATTTGTCGAACGAGCTTCTTACAAACAGAATCGCCTTGTTTGTTAGGTAAATCACCTTGGTTGCTTGACAAGGTGATTTTTTATTCTGAATAGGAAAATAGGAAGTGAGTGTCGAAAAATTATAGCAACAACAAAGTGAAGATAGAGAGGTATGTAAATGACATATCCTAATGAAAAACTCAGTGAAGAAAAAGTATTTAAAGATCCTGTTCACCGCTATATCCATGTAAGAGATCGTGTTATTTGGGAGCTAATTGGGACAGCCGAATTTCAAAGGCTGCGTCGTATTAGACAGCTAGGAACGACATACTTAACGTTTCATGGGGCTGAGCACAGCCGTTTTAGTCATTCCTTAGGTGTTTATGAAATTGTGCGCCGTATTATTGATGACGGCTTTCAAGGACGCCCTGAATGGAATGAAGATGAGCGTCTTCTTTGTCTTTGTGCTGCTTTACTGCACGATTTAGGTCACGGTCCGTTTTCACATTCGTTTGAGAAGGTTTTCCACTTAGATCATGAAGAGTTTACCCAAGCCATTATCGTAGGTGACACAGAGGTAAATCAAGTGTTGACGAAAGTAGGAAAGGATTTTCCTAAAAAAGTGGCCGAAGTAATCGCGAAAACATATGAAAATAAGCTTGTCGTTAGTTTAATTTCCAGTCAAATTGATGCAGATCGCATGGATTATTTGCAGCGTGATGCGTATTACACAGGAGTAAGCTACGGTCACTTTGATATGGAACGAATTCTTCGTGTTATGCGTCCTCGGGAAGACCAAGCCGTGATTAAACACAGCGGTATGCATGCGGTTGAAGATTATATTATGAGCCGCTATCAAATGTACTGGCAAGTGTATTTTCATCCTGTTACGAGAAGTGCTGAAGTGATTTTGACAAAAATTTTACATCGTGCAAAAGAGCTCCATCATCATTACTATGAGTTCAAGCAGGAGCCAACTCATTTTTATTCGATTTTTGAAGAAGAAATATCGCTAAAAGAGTATTTGAAATTAGATGAATCTGTTATTTTATTTTATTTTCAAGCGTGGGAAGAAGAAGAGGATGAAATTTTATCTGATCTATGCCGAAGATTTATGAATCGTCAGCTTTTTAAATACATTGAGTTTAATCCGAATTCACAAATGAAGATGTGGATGGAGCTTACAACATTATTTAAAAAAGCGGGTATTAACCCAGATTATTATTTAGTCGTCGATTCTTCGAGCGACTTACCATACGATTTTTATCGACCGGGTGAAGAGGAAGAACGTTTGCCGATTCATCTGTTGATGCCAAATAATGAAGTGCGTGAATTATCACGTCAGTCGGAGATTGTTGAAGCAATTTCAGGGAAAAAGAGAACCGATCATAAATTATATTTTCCACAAGATCTCATTGATCAATTGTCGTCTAAGCGAAAAGTTAAAGATCAGATTATAAACTTACTAAAAGGAGATCAGAGTTAAATAGTATAGGAGTTGAAGGGGCTGTGTTAAACGATCACGCAAAGATTGTGAAAGTATTTTCCGCGGCGGGAGAAGTTGTTGGCAGAAAAAAGTTACAAAAGATGATATTTATCGGAAAAAAACTGAAGTTTCCTTTTTATGAAAAGTATAATTTTCACTTTTTTGGACCTTATTCTGAGGAATTAACGCTTCGAATTGAAGAGCTGTGTAACTTAGGCTTTTTAAGTGAAATTAAAGAGAAAAAAGGCGGGTATATGCAGTATCGCTACGTATTAACAGAAGCGGGAGAAGGATTTTTAAGTCACTATGACTTAGAGCTTCCACACTTGCAGGAATGTATGAAGGATATGAACGAACAAAGCTCTAAATTTTTGGAGCTCGTCTCTACGATTTTATATTTTGATAATTTACCTAAAGAAGAAGTAAAAGAAAAAGTGTTTACGTTAAAGCGTAAGCAAAATTATACAGAAGAAGACATTGCAGAAGCATACGAATATATTGAAAAACTTCAGGCAACTCTGTCTGTGCATTAAAAAGATGCCATAGGTCAACTCCTATGGCATCTTTTTTATGTAGGCGTTATTGATCGCTCATGCGCTTGCCCGCTACAGCGTAATGGTTTTTAGACATTTCTTCGATGATAATGGATACTTTTTCAGGTGATGCACCTGTTGTTTCTACAACAGCATCGGTTACTTTTTCAACAAGAGCTCTTTTTTGATCATCTGTACGCCCCTCAAGCATCTTAACAGTTACAACTGGCATAATGTGTACACTCCTTTTTGGTCAGTATATGATTAGTGTACCCGTTTTCTGAATAAAATGACAGTATGAGGTAGTGATGCAGGTCATAATCTGTAGTATACTTTTATCATAACATCGATGCAGAAAACCAAGTGTGGCCAAAGGGAGCCCATGTCTGGTTTTTGAGACCTTTGAGGCCATATTCAAGAAGCCTTGTATCCTTTTTAGCGTAAGCAAACGTTTTATCTAGTAGATATGATGTGTAAAAATTATTTTAAAATAAAGGAGATAAAGAGTGGAACATTTTTTAGCTTTTTCATTGCAAGACCTTCCTTACGTGGTGATGACCCTTATTGTTGCATTCACACTGCATGAGTTTGCACATGCGTATGTAGCTTATTTATTTGGAGACCACACGGCTAAAAAGCAAGGAAGGCTAACGCTTTCTCCGCTGGCTCATTTAGATCCATTTGGAACGCTTTTGTTAATTATCGCAGGTTTTGGGTGGGCGAAGCCGGTTCCTGTTAATCGCTATTTCTTTAAAAAGCCTCGTTTAGCTGGTATTCTAGTATCGATAGCGGGACCGTTTAGCAACTTGGTGTTGGCATTTATCGGCTTGCTTATTTACTATTTGATGAATAATGCCGCAGTGGACAACGATGCGCTTTATCGTTTTGTTACATTATTTATTCAAATAAACCTAACACTAGGTGTATTTAACTTGTTGCCTTTTCCGCCTTTAGACGGCTACCGCGTGATTGAAGACCTCGTTCCGCCGTCTACGCGAGCTAAAATGACGCAGTATGAGTCTTGGGGTATTTTTGTATTTTTGATTCTTGTGATTACACCTCTGGATCGAATTGTGATCTGGCCGCTTCTAAACGGAGCAGCAACGTTTGTTATGAATATCTTTCAGCAGATATTAGCACCACTGATTTAATGAATAGAGGAGGCTTACTATGACTCAGCCAAAAAAGAAAAGTATAGGATTTAATATCATAAAAGACGATTCAACCGACGGCCACGGTGGCTACGGAGTTGGAGCGTTAAGTTTAGAAAACATTTCACCCGTTTTTGTTTGTCCGAGCGACGAAGAAGTATTTGTGGATATCGGTGCGATGCATGCAAGAAGTGTAGTAGAAAAAGGAATTAAGTTCTTACCGAATAAAGACGAGGTGCCAAATGGCAAGTTATATTGGCTTGTATGGGTAACGATTGATCGTAAGCAAGAAGGACCTTACTACGCAGGTATGACAGCATGTGAAATGACCGTTGATCGTGAAATTCGCCGCGGCTATAAATCACTTCCTGAACATGTGAACAAAATGGATAAATCTTTAAAACGACGCATTATGGTAGAAGAGATGGATAACAAGTCTAAGGCTTTGCTTCGCGAGTTTTTGAAGTCTCATAATGAAGAAATTTGGACATTATCTAATGATGACTTAAAAGAAGCGCTTCAAACATCGTAATGCTAAAAAAAGCTTAAGGCCTTGGCCTTAAGCTTTTTTTAATCAAACCATTTTGGTAGCCAATGAAACTTTTTATTCTCTGCTTCATGCTGTTTTTTCTTCGTTTTTGCTGCATGATCGATGTGATCAGTACAATATGTTTTTGGCTGTGTTCCAGTTAAATAATAAGCTTTATATTGAACAGGGCATGATTTGGATGCTAACTTTCCATTTTGAGGATTAATGTTTACGCTCATTAATCCGCTTGGTGCTTTAAACTTTTCTTTTTTCTTCCCTTTTAAGGCCTCTTCCATAAATAATGCCCACATTTTTTTTGCGTATCCTTTTTCAGCTACATCATCCATTGTTCTTCCTTGATCATATCCAACCCAAACGCCTGAAACGAGCTGGGGAGAGTAGCCAATCATCCAGCTGTCCGTAGAGGTTGTGCCGGATTTTCCCGCGTAAGGACGAGATACATATTTAGAAATAGGCTTTCCTGTGACGGTTGTATAGCCATTTAGCTTTTGATTAAACATGCCTGTCATTAAATGGGTAGTAAGAAAAGCATAGCGCTTATCAATGACTTGTTTCTGTTCGGAAGGAGCTTGATAAACAACTTCTCCGTCATGGGTTTCAATTCGTTTAATAAATGTTGGACGAATTTCTTTTCCGCCATTAGCTAAGATGCCGTACGCATTAACCATATCAATAACTTTCACAGGCGAAGTTCCAAGAGCTAAAGATGGAACTTTCTTTAAAGGTGATGATATTCCAAGTGTTTTAGCAGTTTCAATTAAGCGGTTTTCCCCAATAAACAAATGCGTTTTTACGGCATAAATGTTGTCTGAAAGTGCGATGGCTTGAGCCATTGTAATAGGAGCATCCGCATAATAATTGTGATAGTTGCTAGGCGTGTATGTCGAAACGCCATCTTCCAATTTGAACGTCGTTTCTTCACTTTTCATTGGAGTAGATTCAGTAAAACCATCTTTTAACGCCGCATAGTATAAAAATGGCTTCATCGTTGAACCAGGCTGTCTTATTGCTTGAGTCGCGCGATTAAACGGGCTCTTTTCATAATCTCTTCCACCAATAAGAGCTTTCACTTGTCCATTTTTAGGATTCATCGCAACAAATGCACTTTGTACGTCTGAAGAGCTGCTGATAACATCCTTCATTTTTTCTTCAGCTGTTCGCTGCATCTTTTCATCCAGCGTTGTATAAACGCGAAGTCCATTTGTGTAAATCATGGTTTCATCAATGCCTAAATCTTGCTTTAATTCTGCTAGCGCTGCATCCATAAAGTAAGAAGCATCTTCTTTATTAGGATCTTTTTCGGCAGGCTTTGTGAATGCTAGAGGTGTTACAAGCGCTTTTGTTGCTTGCTTGGCTGTGATAATTCCATCCTCTTTCATAAGAGATAAAATGATATTTTGTCGTTTTTTTGCATTTTCTTGATGAATAAGAGGAGAGTAGTAGCTAGGGCCTTTTGGAATACCTGCTAACATACTCGCTTCACTTAATGTCAAATTTTTGGCATGCTTATCAAAATACAGCCTAGCCGCCGCTTCAATTCCATAAGCTCCATGGCCGTAGTAAATCGTATTCATGTAGCCTTCTAGAATTTGGTCTTTACTATAGTTCATTTCTAAACGAATCGTATACAGAGCTTCTTGAAGCTTTCGAGTCCACGTTTTGTCGTGCTCTAAAAACAAGTTTCGTGCATACTGCTGAGTAATGGTACTCGCACCCTGTACTTTCCCCATAGCTTTTATATCAGCTACAACTGCTCCGGCGATTCGATGCATATCAAAGCCGTGATGCTCATAGAAACGCTTATCTTCAACGGCTAAAGTCGCATCTTTTACGTAAGGTGAAATTTGATTAAGTGAAACCCAGTAGCGCTTTTGTCCATTGTGAACTTCATCAAGAACTTTACCGTTTGCTGAGTAGAAAACAGCTGTTTGAGAAACGTTTAGCGGAGGGGGGCCAGCGATTTTAGCGTAGAGAAAGATGCTTATGTAGGCAAACAATAATAAAGCCCCCGCTAATATACCAAGGACGAGAAGAATTCGGAAGATGCGTCTTGCCTTTTTTAAATGTTCGGTTAATACCGTTTCCATTTCTATTCACCACCAATATGTGTCACTATGCACCGTACATGTTGTTTTCAACACAACAAAATTCTATTAAAAGAGCGATGCAAGTAGATTCTAAAGCTTGTATCTATCATCAGTATGAAATAGAAAAGGTGGTTTTAAACCTGCATTGCTAAAAATTTTACTTGCTTTTTTGCTGAATTCATCTATACTTTTTTCATGTTTGTATAAATTATGTTAGGGTAATCTATGCATAGGTTAATTCTCAAAATAGAAGGGAAGAGTTTGAAATGGAATTATGGTTCACAGAAAAGCAAACAAAGAACTTTGGTATTACAGCTAAAATTAATCGCACTTTACATACAGAGCAAACGGAGTTTCAAAAATTAGACATGGTTGAAACAGAAGAGTTTGGTAACATGCTCTTACTTGACGGTATGGTTATGACAACGGAAAAAGATGAGTTCGTTTATCATGAAATGGTTGCGCATGTACCGTTATTTACGCATCCAAATCCAGAAAACGTACTAGTTGTAGGTGGAGGAGACGGAGGCGTAATCCGTGAAATCTTAAAACACCCAAGCGTAAAAAAAGCGACGTTAGTTGATATCGATGGAAAAGTTATTGAGTACTCAAAAAAATTCTTACCTTCAATTGCGGGCAAACTAGAAGATCCGCGTGTTGATGTACAAGTAGATGACGGATTTATGCACATTGCTAAAAGCGAGAACGAATACGATGTCATTTTAGTGGATTCAACAGAGCCAGTAGGGCCAGCTGTGAATTTATTTACAAAAGGATTCTATGCAGGTATCTCAAAAGCACTTAAAGAAGATGGTATCTTTGTTGCTCAATCGGACAATCCTTGGTTCACGCCAGAGCTCATCTCAAATGTTCAGCGTGATGTAAGAGAAATCTTCCCGATTACACGTCTATACGTAGCAAATATTCCAACATATCCAAGCGGTTTATGGACATTTACAATGGGTTCAAAGAAACATGATCCATTAGAAGTAAGCGAAGATCGTTTCTTCGATATTGATACAAAGTATTACACAAAAGAATTGCACAAAGCCGCATTTGCTTTACCTAAATTTGTGCAAGATCTTATTAAATAAGTTACCACATACAAGTGAGATGCCAGAGGTTTAAGGCTGGCATCTTTTCTATGAATAATGAAGGAGGAACAAAATATGCGTTTTGATGAAGCTTATTCAGGTAATGTATTTATCGGCAGTCACCCTGTTTTTGAAGAAAGTGAAGCGGTTCTTTACGGAATGCCAATGGACTGGACAGTTAGCTATCGTCCAGGTTCACGATTTGGCCCAACTCGTATTCGTGAAGTATCAATTGGATTAGAAGAATACAGCCCGTATTTAGATCGAGAGCTAGAGGAAGTAAAATATTTTGATGCAGGAGATATTCCACTTCCATTTGGGAATCCTCAGCGCAGCTTAAATATGATTGAAGAGTATATCGACCAGCTTTTAGCAGCAGACAAGTTCCCATTAGGCATGGGCGGAGAGCATTTGGTTTCTTGGCCTGTTATGAAAGCTATGTCTAAAAAATATCCGGATTTGGCCATTATCCATATGGATGCTCATACAGACCTTCGTGAAGAGTATGAAGGAGAACCACTTTCTCATTCCACTCCGATTCGTAAAGTTGCAGAACTAATCGGACCGGAGAATGTTTATTCATTTGGTATTCGCTCAGGAATGAAAGAAGAATTTCAATGGGCAAAAGAAAACGGCATGCATATTTCAAAATTTGAAGTTCTAGAGCCGTTAAAAGAGATTCTACCAACACTTGCAGGTCGTCCTGTTTATGTAACAATTGATATCGATGTATTAGATCCAGCGCACGCTCCTGGTACAGGAACAGTAGATGCGGGCGGTATCACATCAAAAGAGCTTTTAGCTTCTATTCACGCAATTGCTAAATCAGATCTTCGCATTGTCGGAGGAGATTTAGTAGAAGTAGCTCCAATTTATGATCCGTCTGAACAAACAGCTAATACAGCAAGCAAGCTTATTCGCGAAATGATCTTAGGCTGGGTACAAAAGAAATAAATAAAGTAAAAGGCGGCCGCTGTGGCTGCCTTTTTTATTTGGAATATGTGAATGCGTCACGTACTGTAAAAAGGTGAATTCTCGGCGTATCTATCATATTTCCTTTGAAGTATTATTGAATTCTTTCTTTAGAATGTTTATACTATTTAAGTTATAACGTATTCATTTTAATAAGGAAGTGTCTTTTGTGAGTAACGCTTCAGAAGTCAAGAAACCCATTGAAGTTAAAATTGTGACGGATATCCGCGATGGTCACCGAAAAGAGACAACATCGGTAAATGCAAAAGGTATGTATTATGAAAAAGGATCGAAAATTTATCTTACATACACAGAGCGCCAAGAGGAAATCGGAGATATTAGAACAATGGTGAAAATTAGCGAAGATGAAGTATCAATTAATCGAACCGGTGCTGTTCAAATGAAGCAATCGTTTCGTAAAAAGGTACAGATCGAAGGAACTTATATAAGCCCTTATGGACGTATGGATTTACTGACATTCGCTCATAACATTGAATATAAACAAATGACTCAAAAGGGTCGATTATTTTTAACGTATGATCTAGAAGTACAGGGTCAGCCTACCGGGAAATATGCGTTAACCATTACATTCAAGGAGGAGAAAAAATGAACATCGTCGAACAAGTGCAGCAAAAATTAAAAGCTGAAATTCAAGATGCTGTGGTCAAAGCAGGACTTGCTGAAAAAGCAGAACTTCCAGAAGTTCTATTAGAAACCCCAAAAGATAAAACACATGGTGATTATTCTACCAATATGGCTATGCAGCTAGCTCGTATTGCCAAAAAAGCACCGCGTGTTATCGCTGAAGAGCTTGTAGCAAACTTCGATAAATCAAAAGCATCTATCGAGAAAATTGACATTGCAGGCCCTGGATTCATCAACTTTTATATGAATAACTCTTATTTAACAGAGCTTATCCCAACGATTGTAAAAGCTGGTGAAGCGTACGGTCAAACAAACGTAGGGAACGGACAAAAAATACAAGTTGAGTTTGTTTCAGCTAATCCGACAGGGGATTTACATTTAGGACATGCCCGCGGTGCTGCAGTTGGAGACTCATTATGTAATGTTCTTGAAAAAGCAGGTTACGATGTGTCACGTGAATACTATATTAATGATGCTGGTAATCAAATTAATAACCTGGCTTATTCAGTAGAAGCACGCTACATGCAGGCTCTTGGTTTAGAGAAAGAAATGCCTGCAGACGGCTATCATGGTGCTGACATTATAAACATCGGAAAAGAGCTAGCAAAAGAGCACGGAGACAAGTATGTAAATGCCTCTGAAGAAGAGCGATTTGAATTCTTCCGTCAATACGGGTTAGATTATGAGTTAGCTAAATTAAAGCGTGATCTTGAACAGTTCCGTGTGAAATTTGACGTATGGTATTCTGAAACGTCTCTTTATAAAAATGATAAAATATCAGTTGCACTTGAAACCCTGAAAAAACAAGGTCATGTATATGAAGAAGAAGGTGCTACGTGGTTCCGTTCTACGACATTTGGTGATGATAAAGACCGTGTGTTAATTAAAAATGACGGTTCATTTACGTACTTAACACCAGATATTGCGTATCACCAAGACAAAATTCAACGCGGATTTGATAAGCTAATTAACATTTGGGGAGCCGACCACCATGGATATATTCCTCGTATGAAAGCGGCGATTCAAGCGCTTGGTTATGAAAAAGATACGCTTGAAGTAGAAATCATTCAGATGGTTCAACTGTATCAAAATGGCGAAAAAATGAAGATGAGCAAACGTACAGGTAAAGCAGTAACAATGCGTGATCTAGTAGAAGAGGTAGGCCTTGATGCAACTCGCTACTTCTTTGCGATGAGAAGTGCGGATACACATTTAGACTTTGATTTAGATTTAGCTGTTTCTCAATCTAATGAAAACCCTGTATACTACGCGCAGTATGCTCATGCTCGTATTTGCAGTATTCTTCGTCAAGGTGAAGAGATGGGGATTCAATCAACATCTGGCGCTGACCTTTCATTAATTAGTGCAGAAAAAGAAACGGAACTGCTGAAGAAAATCGGAGAGTTCCCTCAGGCCGTAGCGGAAGCAGCAACAAAACGTATTCCGCACCGCATTACAAACTATGTATTTGATCTTGCTTCTACGTTCCATAGCTTCTATAATGCAGAAAAAGTATTAGACAGCGATAATATAGAAACAAGTAAAGCGCGTATTGAACTAGTGAAAGCTGTTCAAGTAACGCTTCAAAACTCCTTAAAACTAATTGGTGTTTCAGCACCCGAAAAAATGTAACAAAAAAAGAGCCTCTTGGCTCTTTTTTAATTTAAAAAACAAGCGTGGCACCTCCCGTACGCTTTACTCCTCTCATTGATGCTAAATCTTCCACTAATTTTAGCAGCGCTTTATCTTTTAACTTTGCTTCAATCATTACGTCAAAATCTTTTCCAATATCTTTAGCTATTTGCAAAAAAGGTGCGATAAAATCAGTTGAGACATAATCAGAGTGACTTCTGAATTCTTTTTCAGATTTAGGAGAAGAGATATGTATTTTTGGTTTTAACCCGATATGTTTCCACGTGTCAAAGATACGAGGGAGCAATAATGCAAGAGGTTCTTCTCCTTCATTTGCTTTGTGGTGGTGATAATCAAAGAGGAGAGGGACTTTCTCTTTTTCGCATACAGCTAACGTTTCTTCAGTTGTGTATGTTTTATCATCATTTTCAAGAGTCATGCGCTTTTTAATGACAGGTGGCAGCGTTTGAATGTTTTCATGAAATCGACCGATCGCCTTTTCTTTATTGCCATAGGCTCCTCCTACATGAATATTAATAAGAGCTTGATCGGCTACTCCCATCGCTTCAAGCATTCTATAGTGATAATCCATATCTTTTACCGCATTTTCTGTAATATGTTTTTTGTCGCTTGTAAATAATGTGAACTGATTGGGGTGAAAACTCACGCGCAGCTGATGATTCCGAATCAATTCTCCTATCTCTGACCAATCGTCTTGGAACGCATCAATGTAATTCCAATCTACTTCAGGATGAGTAGCTAAAGGAACAAGAGAAGATGATAATCGATACAGCATAATTTCATGGGCAATATTAAAATGTAAAGCGCGCTTAGTATGATTCAAATTTTGTTTTGTGACGTAATGAAGCTTATCCAGCCTCTCATCTTTTTTCATTTTTTTCCATCTAGTAAACGTGAGAGTCTTCGCAGGTGAGCAGTCCCAAAGCGACAGGGCATGTGATACATAGCCAAATCTAATTTTCATTATAAATTTTCCTCTTTTCGTTCATTAAAGTAACGGAGAAATAAAGGTTGCAAATCCTTGCTTTAGTTTTTCACTCCATTTTCGGTTTTTGACGTCTTCTAAAGACAAAACTGGGCATTCCCCCATACAAGCTTTAAAGCTGTTCTTTACCTCTTCAATGTATGTGGCATCGTAGATTAAACAGTTAATTTCAGCGTTTAAGAACAAGCTTCTTTTATCAAAATTAGCCGTTCCTACATCGCAGATAACATTGTCTGCAATTAATACTTTTGCGTGGTAAAAACCGTAATAATATTGATAAATCATGCAGCCTGCTTGAAGTAATGTAGGAAGATAGGCAAATGCAGCATGATGAACAAGCGGTTGATCTGCACGCATTGGAATCAATATATGAACTTGTACTCCCCGTGCTCGAGCTTGCAATAAAGCATTCATCAAAGGTTCACTTGGAATAAAATAAGGAGTACCTATGTACAATTCCCTATTGGCTTGGTTGATAATCGATAAAAAGCTTTCTTCAAGTGAAAAACCTTCAGTTGACTGTAGCTGAATAACATAGTCTCCTTCAGAGGTTGGTGGAAAGTATCTTTCCACTTTACGCAGGTCTATGCCGGTAGCAGCATACCAGTCGCTCAACAGCTGTATTTGAAGATCTTGGATACCTTTACCTTCCATACGCAGGTGGTAATCTTTCCACACTCCAAGCTTGGCGTCGAGTCCTAAATATTCTCTTCCGATATTAAAACCGCCAATGTAGCCAACTTTCCCATCAATAACGGCCATTTTACGGTGATTGCGTGCGTTGAGTGTATAAAACAAATAAGGCCATCGTAGCGTTCGACTGTAAGCAAAATGAACACCTTGTTTCTTTAAGAATGCAATTTTGTTTTTCTTGATTTTATAGCTTCCCACACGGTCTACCAATAACCGGACTTCAATATTTTGCTGTGCTTTTTGGACTAGTAAATCTAAAAAATCTTGACTAATTTCATCATTTTGTACGATGTAAAACGATAAATGGATAAACGAAGAGGCATTTTCTATTTCGTGAAATAGATCTTTATACAAGACATTCCCGTCTGCGAACAAAAAAAGAGAAGCACGGCGCTTTGGAAATGTATTTTCAGCCTGAGAAAATACTTTCTTTCCAACGCCAAGGTCAATTGCAAGCCAAGCAATAAAAATAATAAAAAGTAAAATTACAACCATGCCGCTCATCATGTCACCTCTTTTCCCGATGTAAATACATTTTATGTTGTTCTTAGTGTCACCTTGTTTAAATAGAATATGAACAAAAGAACGAAAAGATATTGACTGAATGCTCATTCATTATATACAATGAAAACAGATATATTATCAGAAAATTTAGTCGTCAGGAGGAAAGAAAGGTAACAAACTATTCAAGGAGGGGACGAGATGACAGGGTTGCTGTGGGTGAATTTTCTCTTTTTTATTATTGTAACCGCTTACGCTGCTTCTTTGTTTGTATATTTAATTCGCACACGCATTGAGTATATTCAATTAGGGAAAAAAGTTGAATTTGATCAGCGGTTAAAAGAAAGACTGCAAAAAATTTGGGTGAACGTGTTTGGACAAAAGAAGCTGTTAAAAGATAAAAAAAGTGGAATTATGCACGTCATGTTTTTTTATGGGTTTATTTTGGTTCAGTTCGGCGCGTTAGACTTCATTATAAAAGGTTTGCTTCCAGGTAAACATTTGCCGCTTGGACCTTTATATCCCGGTTTTACATTTTTTCAAGAAATTGTGACACTTTTGATTTTAGTAGCAGTTGTCTGGGCTTTTCACCGTCGCTACGTAGAAAAGCTTGTGCGTTTAAAAAGAGGGTTTAAATCTGGTTTAGTACTGATTTTTATTGGAGCACTTATGCTGTCAGTGCTTGTCGGAAACGGTATGTCAATCATCTGGCATAATCATGAACCGTCATGGACAGAACCGATTGCGTCATCGATTGCGATCTTGTTTAAGGGAATCAATGATATTGCCGCTATCTCCATTTTTTATGTTTCATGGTGGATTCACTTAGCCGTGTTATTGACGTTTTTAGTATATGTTCCTCAATCAAAACATGCTCATTTACTGGCTGGACCGGCTAATGTATTTTTTAACCGTGTTTCTAAGCCAGGTAAGCTTGAAAAGATTGATTTTGAAGACGAGACCCAGGAGACGTTTGGGGTTGGAAAGATTGAAGAATTCACGCAGCATCAGCTTATTGATTTATATGCCTGTGTGGAATGCGGTCGATGTACGAATATGTGTCCGGCAACGGGTACAGGGAAAATTTTATCTCCAATGGATTTAATTTTAAAGATGCGCGATCACTTAACAGAAAAAGGAGCGGTTGTGACATCCAAGGCACCTTGGGTTCCTACGTATGCATTCTCCAAAACAAAAGGAAATCAGCTGGCGATGATGGCGGCCGGCCAAGGCGGAGCAGAGGCTGCAGCAACAGCGGAATATAATCCCGCTTTAATCGGAGATGTCATTACGGAAGAAGAAATTTGGGCATGTACAACGTGCCGAAACTGTGAAGATCAATGTCCCGTAATGAACGAGCATGTAGATAAAATCATAGATTTACGACGTTTTTTAGTATTAACTGAAGGAAAGATGGACGCGGATGCTCAGCGTGCCATGACGAATATTGAACGTCAAGGAAACCCTTGGGGATTAAACCGAAAAGAGCGTGAAGAATGGCGACATGTAAGAGAGGATGTTCACATTCCGACTGTTAAAGAAGTAAGTAAAGCTGGTGAAACGTTTGAGTATTTGTTCTGGGTAGGTTCGATGGGATCTTATGATAACCGCAGCCAAAAAATCGCTCTATCGTTTGCTAAGCTTCTCAATGAAGCTGGTGTTTCATTTGCGATTTTAGGAAATAAAGAAAAAAATTCTGGTGATACGCCCCGCAGGTTGGGCAATGAATTTTTATTCCAAGAGTTAGCTTCTAAAAATATCGCTGAATTTGAAAAAAATGAAATCAAAAAAATTGTTACGATTGATCCACATGCTTATAATATCTTCAAAAATGAATATCCAGATTTCGGTTTTGAAGGAGAAGTGTATCATCACACAGAATTATTAGCTGTGTTGGTGAAAGAAGGTAAGCTGACACCAAAACATGCGGTTAATGAAAAAATTACCTTCCATGATTCCTGTTATTTAGGAAGATATAACGAAGTATACAGTCCACCGAGAGAAATTTTGAAAGCGATTCCAGGTGTTAGTTTGATTGAAATGGAACGCAACCGTGAAAATGGTATGTGCTGTGGAGCAGGAGGAGGGTTAATGTGGACGGAAGAAACGACCGGCCAGCGCATTAACGTAGCGCGCACGGAACAAGCCTTGGCCGTTAACCCAAGCATTATCAGTTCAGGTTGTCCGTACTGCTTAACGATGCTAAGTGACGGAACAAAAGCAAAAGAAGTAGAAGAAAAGGTTCATACGTATGACGTAGCAGAACTGCTTGAAAAGTCAATTTATGGTGACGTGCAAGAACAGGTTTCATAAAGGAGAAGTAGAGATGGTATTCATCTCTACTTTTTACAGAAAGGAAATTGAGCAAGCGTTCAATCGGCAAGGACAAAGATTAGGAAAAAGGGGAGGAAACAATAATGGGGAAAACAGTTATTGTGAGTGCAGTTCGAACACCTTTTGGAAAATTAGGTGGCAGTGTAAGCGGACTAAAAGCGGCAGAACTAGGCGGGAAAGCGATTCAAGCAGCATCAAAGGGACGTACAGAAATTGATTCCGTTATTATGGGGTGCGTGCTGCAAGGGGGCCAAGGACAGCTACCTTCTAGGCAAGCCATGCATTATGCAGGTTTACCGTGGCAAGTAGAGACGGAAACCATTAATAAAGTTTGTGCATCAGGTATGCGCAGTATTACAACTGCTGATCAGCTGATTCGATTAGGAGAAGCAAAAACAATCATTGCAGGTGGAATGGAATCGATGAGTAATGCACCGTATCTTCTTCCAAAAGCAAGGTGGGGGTTCCGTATGGGAGATAGCGTTGTGACGGATTTGATGGTTCATGACGGTTTGACATGCAGCTTTACAGGGGTTCAAATGGGTACGTATGGAAATGAAATCGCTTCTGAAATGGATATTTCCCGAGAAAAGCAGGATGAATGGGCGCTTCGCAGTCATCAATTAGCAGTAGAGTCAGAAGAAAAAGGGAGATGGGATGCAGAAAGAATTTCAGTTGATATTCCGTCTAAAAAAGGAACGATAACGGTTCAAAAAGATGAAGGACCAAGAAAAGATACGTCATTAGAAAAACTCTCGTCTCTTCGGCCTGTATTTGGCCACAGTGGAACCATTACAGCAGGAAATGCACCTAGCGTGAATGACGGAGCAGCTGCGCTCATGCTAATGGATGAAGATGTGGCGAAAGCAAATGGCTATGAGCCGTTGGCTACGATTATAAACCATACTTCTCTTGCGATGGAGCCAAGGGAGTTTCCGAAAACGCCTGGGTTTGCTATTAACAAGCTATTGCAAAAAACAAATAAGACAGTAGACGATATTGCGCTGTTTGAAATCAATGAAGCTTTTTCAGCAGTAGCGTTGATGAGTATGGAAATTGCAGGGCTTCCGGCTGAAAAAGTAAATGTGAACGGCGGGGCTGTAGCACTTGGACATCCGATTGGAGCAAGCGGCGCCCGTATTGTTGTAACGCTCATTCATGAATTAAGACGAAGAGGCGGCGGACTAGGCATTGCTTCTATTTGCAGCGGCGGCGGCCAAGGTGATGCCATCATGGTAGAAGTATAAAAGGGGGATACCGACTTGAATATTGAAACAGTTATGGTTATTGGAGCAGGTCAGATGGGAGCAGGCATTGCGCAAGTATTTGCTGCGAGCGGATATCAAGTTTCTTTGTATGACGTTGATCAAAAAAATACACAAAAAGGAATAGAAGGTATTGATAAACGTCTGAAAAAGCAGGTGGGAAAAGGTTCTCTCTCAGCTAAGGAATATGAAGAAATTATGGAGCGCCTTCACCTGGCAAACGAAATAACAGCAGCACAAAAAGCAGATTTAATTGTCGAAGCGGTTGTGGAAAAGATGGAAGTCAAGCAAGCCATTTTTGCGGAGTTGGATTCGTTAGCCCCAAATCATACTGTTTTAGCAACCAACACGTCTTCGCTTCCTATTACTGAAATTGCAGCTGTGACCACTCGACCTGAAAAAGTAATTGGCATGCACTTTATGAATCCTGTTCCGGTGATGAAACTCGTTGAAATTATTAGAGGGCTGGCTACTACCGATGAAGTGTATCAAGCAGTCTATGAAACAACGAAAAAATTAAATAAAACCCCGGTGGAAGTTCATGATTTTCCAGGGTTTGTTTCAAATCGAATTTTAATGCCAATGATTAACGAAGCAGTGTTTACGCTCTATGAAGGTGTAGCAAACGAAGAGGATATTGATCAAGTGATGAAACTAGGAATGAACCATCCAATGGGACCTTTGACATTAGCAGATTTCATCGGCCTCGATACATGTTTGTTTATTATGGAAACGCTTCATAAAGGATTTGGTGATGACAAATATCGGCCTTGTCCATTGCTTAGGAAATATGTAAAGGCAGGGTGGCTTGGTCGAAAAACAGGAAAAGGATTTTTTACGTACGAAACATAAAGGAGTGGCGAAATGATCTTTTTTACATCTGAACAACACATGATTAAAAAGATGGTAGCTGATTTTAGTGAAAAAGAAGTCGCTGCGGCTGTGCCAAACATGGAAAAGGGTGAATTTCCTCGAGGTTTATTAAAGCAGATGGCTGATCTGGGTCTGATGGGCATTCCCGTTCCTCAAGTATACGGAGGGGGCGGACTGGACTTTGTGTCGTACATGATTGCCATCCACGAAATATCAAAAGTAAGTCCAGCCCTCGGCGTCATTTTGTCTGTTCATACTTCTGTAGGTACGAATCCTATTGTCGTATTTGGGACGGAAGATCAAAAACAAAAATATGTAAAAAAACTGGCGACAGGTAAATATTTAGGTGCTTTTTGTTTAACAGAACCTAGTGCAGGGTCTGATGCTGCAAGCTTAAAAACAAAGGCAGAACGAAAAGGAGACCACTATCTTTTAAATGGCTCAAAGCTTTTCATTACAAACGGTGGAGAAGCGGATACGTATATTGTATTTGCTAAAACGAACCCCGAACGCGGGTCGAGAGGGATGAGCGCTTTTATCGTTGAAAAGACGATGGAGGGATTTTCAGTAGGAAAAGATGAACATAAGATGGGTCTTCACGGTTCTCGAACGGTTCAACTGCACTTTGAAAATATGCAGGTGCCTGTAGAAAATCGTCTCGGAGAAGAAGGAGAAGGCTTTCGAATTGCGATGGCTAATTTAAATGCCGGAAGAATTGGTATTGCTGCTCAGGCGGTAGGAATTGCTGAAGGTGCGTTAACGGCAGCTAAAAACTATGCAAATGAACGATATCAATTCGGAAAACCGATTTTATCTCAGCAGGGTATTGCCTTTAAACTGGCTGATATGGAAACGGCTGTTGAATCAGCGAAGCTTTTAATGTATAGAGCGGCTTTTTTATATGATCAAAAACTTCCTTGTAAAAAAGAAGCCTCAATGGCGAAATTGTTTGCTTCCCAAACAGCGATGAATGTAGCAATCGATGCGATTCAAGTTTTGGGAGGCTATGGTTATATGAAAGATTATCCAGTAGAGAGGTATTTTCGCGATGCCAAAGTATGCGAAATCTACGAAGGTACAAGCGAAATTCAGCGCATCGTCATTAGCAGTCAATTATAGGGGGGAATAATCATGTTTTTTAAACTTTCAGAAGAACACGAAATGATTCGAAAAATGGTGCGGGACTTTGCCAAAAACGAAGTGGCTCCGACAGCTGCACAACGAGATGAAGAAGAACGTTTTGACAGAGGAATCTTTACGCAAATGGCTGATCTAGGATTAACAGGTATTCCATGGCCGGAGCAATACGGAGGAATTGGCAGTGACTATCTAGCATATTGCATTGCCGTTGAGGAACTGTCTAGAGTATGTGCATCGACAGGCGTTACGTTGTCGGCTCATACTTCTCTAGCCGGCTGGCCAATCTATACATTCGGAACAGAAGAACAAAAACAAAAATACCTGAAACCTATGGCAACGGGTGAGAAAATAGGTGCTTATGGATTAACCGAACCGAGTGCTGGATCAGACGCAGGAGGAATGAGAACGCTCGCTGTAAAGGACGGAGAAGATTATATTTTAAATGGTTCTAAAATCTTTATTACAAACGGCGGCGAAGCGGATATTTACGTCGTATTTGCTCGCATCGACCCCAATGAAAAACGCACGAGCGCTTTTATTATTGAAAAAGATATGCCGGGATTTTCAGTTGGTAAAAAAGAAAAGAAACTGGGTATTCGCTCTTCACCTACCACAGAAATTATTTTCGAGGACTGCCGTGTTCCAAAAGAAAATTTGCTGGGAAATGAAGGAGAAGGATTTAAAGTTGCGATGATGACACTAGATGGCGGCCGAAATGGCATTGCAGCGCAGGCTGTAGGAATTGCTCAAGGGGCATTAGATGCGGCCGTAGCTTATGCCAAGGAACGTCAGCAATTTGGTAAGCCAATTATTTCTCAGCAAGGAATTGCTTTTAAGCTAGCTGACATGGCCACGAGTATAGAAGCTGCCAGACTGTTAACCTATCAAGCTGCTTGGCTGGAGTCTCAAGGGCTGCCATATGGCAAAGAATCAGCCATGTCAAAATTATATGCCGGGGATACAGCAATGAAAGTAACGACAGAAGCTGTTCAAGTATTTGGAGGATACGGTTATACAAAAGATTATCCAGTAGAACGTTTTATGAGAGATGCAAAAATCACGCAAATTTATGAAGGCACACAAGAAATTCAGCGTCTTGTCATTTCTAGGTATCTTGCTAAATAAAACACTTGTTGTAGGAGAGGTGAAAAAATGAAAAAGAGAGAAGTTCTCACATCCATTAAAGATGAAAAGCTGATTGTAGAGCGTCGTAATCAAATGATTAAAGGGGCCGTCACGCTATTTAAGGAAAAAGGTTTTCACCGAACAACAACAAGGGAGATTGCCAAAGCCGCTGGGTTTAGCATTGGTACGCTTTACGAATATATTCAGTCTAAAGAAGATGTTTTATATCTTGTATGTGACAATATTTATGATGAAGTGAGAGAGAGATTAGAAGAGATGGTAGTGGATCGTTATACAATCTCTGAGCTTCAACAAGCGATTCAGCACTATTTTAAAGTTGTGGATGAGCTTCAAGATGAAGTATTAGTCATGTACCAAGAAGCGAAATCGCTGTCTAAAGATGCGCTTCCATATGTATTAAAAAAAGAGCTGGATATGGTTGAAATGTTTAAGGTTATTATCGAAGGCTGCGTAGAAAACAATCAATTTGCACTTACGGATAAAGAAATTTCGCTGTTCGCTCATCATTTATTTGTTCAAGGTCAGATGTGGGCATTTCGCAGATGGTGGCTGCAAAAGCATTATTCATTAGAAGAATATACAAATATGCAGTTAGATTTTTTACTTAAAAATTTTTCATTTCAACAACTGTGTGAGGGGGAGACAGTTTGAATACAAGCAAAAGACCGCTTCGTTTTTTAACCGCTTCTAGCCTGTTTGACGGCCACGACGCGTCCATTAATATTATGAGACGAATTCTTCAAGCCAAGGGGGTAGAAGTCATTCACCTGGGGCATAACCGATCTGTTGAAGAAATTGTTAACGCTTCCATACAAGAGGATGTTCAGGGGATTGCTATTTCTTCTTATCAAGGCGGCCACGTAGAATATTTTAAGTATATGTATGATTTAATCCAAGAACAACAGGCTTCTCATATTAAAATTTATGGAGGAGGAGGAGGGGTCATTATTCCGAGTGAGATTCAAGAGCTTCATGATTACGGCATTTCTAAAATCTTTTCTCCGGAAGATGGACGAAAAATGGGGTTAGAAGGCATGATTCAATTCATGATCGATGATTGTTATTACACAAATCCCCCTGCACTGCCGAAGGATCGAACCTTAACGCCGGCTAATAACCGTTTAATTGCCCAGCTTATTACATGCGCTGAAAATGAAGCCTATGAATACACAAAAGAGCATGCAGCCGCTCTTGAAGAAATCCGAGGAAGTGTAATCGAAAGCGAGACGGATCAAAAAATACCGGTTATTGGAATCACAGGAACGGGAGGAGCGGGGAAAAGTTCACTTACGGATGAATTAGTAAGAAGGTTTATTGAACATATTCCAGATATTCATGTAGCTGTCTTATCCGTCGATCCAACTAAACAAAAAACCGGAGGAGCGCTTCTTGGGGATCGAATTCGCATGAACATCGCAGCGTCTCCTCGTGTGTATATGAGAAGTTTGGCCACGCGCTCATCTGGACATGAGCTATCGGCGGCCATTCGAGATGGAATTGCCGTCGTGAAAAAAGCGGGTTTCGACATTATCATTGTCGAAACAAGCGGCATCGGGCAAGCTGATGCTCAAGTCAAAGATATTGCAAACGTCTCTCTGTATGTAATGACAAGCGAATTTGGCGCGCCGTCGCAGTTAGAAAAGATTGAAATGATTGATTACGCAGACTTTATTGTAATCAATAAATTTGAAAAAAAAGGTTCCGAAGACGCAAAAAAACAAGTGCAGCGTCAATATCAGCGTAATCATCAGCTGTTTGAAAATAATCTCTCTACGATGCCAATTTACGGAACAATTGCGAGTCAGTTCAACGACGGGGGAACAAATATTTTATTTGAAGATCTTGTAAATCATCTGCATCAAACATGCCGTACGTCTTGGCACGTAGAAAAATCATCAGAGCGCGTAAGTGAAAAGAAATATACCATCATTCCTAATGATCAACAGCAATATTTACAGGAGATTGTAAACAGCGTTCGCTCTTATCACCGCAATACGGATGTTCAAGTGCAAACAGCGCGTAAATTTTATCAGCTAGAGGGTGCTTTGGAAGAAGTGGAAACAGAAACGGCCAAGCAAGAGCTCACTCAGCTAAAGGAGAAATATCAAAAACGGCTAACGGCTGAATCGATTGAAAAGCTGGAAAACTGGCCTAAATTAAAAAGTCAGTATCGGCAAGAAGAACTTATTACAAAGATAAGAAATAAAGAAATTAAAACCTCTCTGCAAGTTGATACCCTATCGGGACTGCGTATTCCGCGCGTGGCCCTTCCAAAAGTTGAAGAATACGGGGAAGTTCTTCGTTTTCTTTATAAAGAAAATGTGCCAGGTGCGTTTCCTTATACAGCAGGTGTTTTTCCGTTTAAACGAAAAGGAGAAGATCCTAAGCGCCAATTCGCAGGCGAAGGAACACCAGAACGAACGAATCGCCGCTTTCACTATTTGTCAAAAGATGATGACGCTAAGCGTTTAAGTACAGCGTTTGATTCTGTAACGCTTTATGGAGAAAATCCGGATCCAAGGCCGGATATCTTCGGGAAAATTGGCGAAAGCGGCGTAAATGTCTGTACGCTTGATGATATGAAACTCTTGTATAAGGGATTTGATCTTTGCCATCCGTCGACTTCCGTTTCGATGACGATCAATGGGCCGGCTCCAATATTACTAGCTATGTTTATGAATACAGCTATCTGTCAGCAGGTGGAGAAGAAGGAAGAGGAGATGAAGCGTCCTTTAACAGAAGAGGAATACGAGGACGTAAAATCGGGTACGTTGAAACAAGTGAGAGGAACCGTTCAAGCGGATATTTTAAAAGAAGATCAAGGGCAAAATACGTGTATTTTTTCCACGGAATTTGCATTGAAAATGATGGGAGATATTCAGCAGTACTTTATTGACGAGAAAGTGCGCAACTATTATTCTGTTTCTATTTCAGGCTATCATATAGCTGAAGCAGGGGCTAACCCGATTTCTCAGCTCGCGTTTACATTGGCCAACGGCTTTACGTACGTGGAATATTACTTGAGTCGAGGCATGCACATTGATGATTTTGCTCCTAATTTATCGTTTTTCTTTAGTAATGGACTTGATCCTGAATACACAGTTATTGGACGTGTAGCGAGAAGAATCTGGGCAATTGTGATGCGTGATAAATACGGCGCGAATGAACGCAGTCAAAAGCTTAAGTATCATATTCAAACATCCGGCCGATCGCTTCATGCACAGGAAATTAACTTTAATGATATACGTACGACGCTACAAGCCTTAATGGCCCTTCATGACAACTGCAACTCTCTTCATACCAATGCGTATGATGAAGCAATTACAACGCCGACAGAGGAATCTGTACGAAGAGCGATGGCCATTCAATTAATCATTACAAAAGAGCATGGATTAACTAAAAATGAAAATCCACTACAGGGCTCTTTTATTATTGATGAACTAACAGACTTGGTAGAAGAAGCGGTATTGGCTGAGTTCCAACGCTTAAATGATCGAGGCGGCGTTTTAGGTGCGATGGAAATGCAGTATCAGCGAGGTAAGATTCAAGATGAATCGATGGAATATGAGATGCAAAAACATACGGGAGATTTACCTATTATAGGAGTAAATACGTATATTAATCCAAATGAAGAGGAAAATTCCTCAGTTGATGACATGCAGTTAGCCCGCGCATCAAAAGAAGAAAAAAATCATCAAATTAATCAGCTTCAGAAGTTTCAACAGCAGCATAAAGAAAAAAGAGAAGATGCGCTGAAAAGGTTAAAGAAAGCTGCAACAGAAGGAGAGAACATTTTCAAAGAGTTAATGGAGACCGTTAAAGTAGCCAGCTTAGGAGAAATTACGCGAGCTTTATATGAATGCGGTGGGCAATATCGTCGAAATATGTAATAATGTATCGTTAGTATATAGTGATATATTAAAAGCCGCGATGACCATTTTTGGTCATCGCGGCTTTTATAGACTTAACCCTAACGGACTCAGAACAACTGATGGTGAATTCCTTTTGGTCAAAGGATGCTGTTGGTATATCAAGTAGAATGTATTATAGTAATAAAATGTCTATTTTTTCGTTGTTTTATGCGAAATTCTCGAGAATTTTAGAAACGAGGCTAGCATAAATGTATTGAATTTGTTTATAATGAATGGTATGTATTTATTCGTTTCCATCATTTACACATATGATGAATTGATTTAATAGATTTTCGATATACATAGCCATAGAAAGGATGTGCCAGATTTGAGTTTAGCACAGTACTCAAAAACGGATTTAAAAGAAATGTCGATGATTGAGATTGCTTACGCGCTTCTAGAAGAAAAAACAGATCGTCAAGCAATGTCATTCCAAGAAATTATTGCTGAAATTAAAGCAGCAGCGGAAATGTCAGATCAAGAATTAAAAACGAGATTAGCTCAGTTTTATACAGATATTAATATTGATGGTCGCTTTTTAACAGTAGGGGACAACCACTGGGGTCTTCGTGGATGGTATCCTTTTGACCAGGCTGAAGAAGAAGTTATTCCGGTTGCAAAACCTAAAAAGAAAAAAGCGAAAAAAGCTGTTGTTGAAGAAGTTGAAGACTTTGATGATCTAGAAGAAGATTTAGATTATGAAGATGTTGACGATCTAGACGAAGAAGAAGATTTTGAAGACATCGACGAGCTAGAAGAAGATGAAGATGATCTTGCAGAAGACGATTTTGACGATTTAGAAGATGATCTAGACGATGATGAGGAAGATGAAGAAGACGATTATGAGGACGAAAAAGAAAAATAATCCTTCTTGACTTTTTCAAGCGAAGTAGGTAGAATCTTTTTTGGGCTCTTTAAACAAGCATTTAAAAAGTTTTTATTTAAAATAGACTATTGCTCCCAATCCAGTTTTGGTATTGGGAGCAATTTTTTTATTTTATGTATCAATGTTTTACACCCCGATATGTTCTTATAAATCCTTGATAGAAACTTTCTTTTGGTTCTTGAACGTTTCACATTCATAAGGTTTCTTATAATTTCGCATGCACAATGAATGAATTGTGATTGTTTATGTGAAAACTTTTAATATTGTACAGTTCAAATTATTTAGAGGGGGAAGTATAGATGACAAAGTATATTTTCGTAACAGGCGGTGTTGTATCATCTCTAGGAAAAGGGATTACAGCAGCTTCTTTAGGCCGTTTATTAAAAAACCGTGGGTTGAACGTAACGATTCAAAAGTTTGATCCATACATTAACGTAGACCCAGGAACAATGAGTCCATACCAACACGGTGAGGTATTCGTAACAGATGACGGCGCGGAAACAGACTTAGACTTAGGTCACTATGAGCGTTTTATCGATATCAACTTAAATCGCTACAGCAATGTAACAACAGGTAAAGTATATTCAACAGTATTGAAAAAAGAGCGTCGCGGTGATTATTTAGGCGGAACAGTTCAGGTTATTCCGCACATCACAAATGAAATTAAAGAGCGCGTTTTCCGTGCAGGCAAAGAAACAAACGCAGATGTTGTTATTACTGAAATCGGCGGAACGGTAGGAGATATTGAATCACTTCCTTTCCTAGAGGCTATTCGTCAAATCAAAAGCGATATTGGCCGTGACAACGTTATGTATATTCACTGTACACTTGTGCCATATTTAAAAGCCGCTGGTGAAATGAAAACAAAACCAACACAGCATAGTGTAAAAGAATTACGTAGCTTAGGTATTCAGCCAAACGTAATCGTTGTTCGTACAGAAATGCCAATTTCTGAAGATATGAAAGATAAGCTAGCTTTATTCTGCGACATTGATCCAAAAGCAGTTATTGAGTGTGCAGACGCTGAAACATTATATGAAATTCCACTATCTCTACAAGAGCAGCACTTAGATCAAATCACATGCGATCACTTGAAATTAGATTGCAAAGAAGCAGAAATGACTGAGTGGAAAGCATTGGTTGAGAAAGTAAAAGGACTTTCAAATACGACAAAAATCGCATTGGTTGGTAAGTATGTAGAGCTTCAAGATGCTTATATTTCTGTCGTGGAAGCAATGAAACATGCTGGATATGCATTCGATGCAGATGTAAACATCAAGTGGGTAAATTCTGAATTTGTAACAAAAGAAAATGTTCAAGATTTACTTGGTGATGTAGATGGTATCTTAGTTCCAGGTGGATTTGGTGATCGTGGAATTGAAGGTAAAATTGTAGCAACACAATATGCACGTGAGCAAAAGGTTCCATTCTTAGGTATTTGCTTAGGTATGCAGCTGGCATCAGTTGAGTTTGCGCGTAATGTATTAGGCTTAGAAGGCGCACATTCAGCGGAAATTGCACCTGGAACAAATTATCCAATTATTGACTTATTACCAGAACAAAAAGACGTAGAGGACCTAGGCGGTACATTGCGTTTAGGACTATACCCTTGTAAATTGTCTGAAGATACGCTTGCATATGAAGCATATCAAGATGAAGTGGTATATGAGCGTCATCGTCACCGTTATGAATTTAATAACGAATACCGTCAACAAATGGAAGAGAAAGGCTTTATCTTCTCTGGTACAAGCCCAGACGGCCGTTTAATTGAAATTGTAGAGCTAAAAGACCACCCATGGTTCTTGGCTTCGCAATTCCACCCAGAGTTTACTTCTCGTCCAACAAGACCGCAACCATTGTTCAGAGAATTTATTCGCGCATCAATGGAGTCAGGCCAAAACAAATAAGTGAAATAAAAAACACGCTGTCTTTAGACAGCGTGTTTTTTATTCATATTCTTCTACGATTTCTTTTAGTGTGAAAGTTAAACCGTAGTACGCGTATAAAGCGACCATCATTGCTGGAAAACCAAATCTTGAGCCGTCTTCTCCAGGAATAAGCGGCTTTAACAATTTTGTATCAATATGAGCATCTGCGAGTGCTGTTAAAGAAGGTTCGGCTATCTCTTTAGGAACAGCCGCAATGCTAACAAATGGAATATCCCGTTTCTTTAAACGTTCAGCTATTTCCATTGCTTTATTATCTGTTGAAAATCGAGAGACAAGCAGTACGCGATCAACGCTAGTCAGCTGATCTAATTCATGTAAAGGCAAAGCTTTTGCCTGACTTAAAGGTTCTGCACTGCTTAGTGCTTCAAGCGTAATGGCGTGCATTTCTTCTACACCATAAATATAGATAAATCCTTCTCCGACAGAGGCCTGTGCTAAAATACGCGCTGCATCTTCAAATTGGAATTCTTCTTGTTCTTCAATTCGTTTAAAAAAACCTGAAAGTTGAGTTGTGAAAATTTTAAGCATAGAATCTCCCTTCGATTTAAGCGGCTAAAGCCGTCTATCTACACAGTATAACGAAAAAAGCTATCTGTATTCTATCTTGAAATGAGCTACAATGAAAGTAAAGTGCAATGAAGTTGGATGGATGACAAAAAAAGCTATGTTTTGTAACAATTTCTCTAATAAGCAGGGATTTTTGTTTTAAAGGCGAAATACATATGTTAGTTTTGTCTGTAGAAGAGGAATATAAAAGGTGGGATTATATTGGCAGAGAAAATTTTAATTGTTGATGATCAGTATGGTATACGTATTTTATTAACGGAAGTGCTGCAAAAAGAAGGCTATACGACATTTCAAGCGGCGAACGGCTTCCAGGCGATTGATATTACAAAAGAGCAAGCACCGGATCTTGTCTTATTAGATATGAAAATTCCAGGAATGGATGGAATTGAAATTTTAAAAAGGTTAAAGCAGCACGATGAAGCAATTAAAGTCATTATTATGACCGCTTATGGTGAATTGGATATGATTCAAGAAGCAAAAGATTTAGGAGCATTAACACACTTTGCAAAACCGTTTGATATTGATGAAATCCGAAAAGTTGTTAGGGAATATATACCAGTAAAGTCGAATTAAGGTTTTGGTAGGGTTTTCATCCTAACAAATTTTGAATATCAGCCTAAAAATGTTGCTGTTTTCATTGTTAGTTGGTATCCTAATTACTGTATTCATAATTCGACAATCTATTATGTAAAGATGCGCGTTGTTTCTACATGAAACACTCAATTCAAGAGCATACTATTTGAGTGTGCCTTTTGGTTAGCATCTAATCTAAGGTTGATTTTAAGGAGGATTTCAATATGCCTTTAGTATCAATGAAAGAAATGCTTATTACAGCAAAAGAACAAGGCTATGCAGTAGGTCAATTTAACTTAAATAACTTAGAGTTTACTCAAGCTATTCTTCAAGCAGCAAAAGAAGAAAACTCTCCAGTTATTCTTGGTGTATCTGAAGGTGCAGCACGCTACATGGGCGGTTTCAAAACTGTTGTAGCAATGGTTGAAGCTCTAATCGAAGATTACGACGTTCAAGTACCAGTTGCAATTCACTTAGACCACGGTTCAAGCTTTGAATCATGTGCAAAAGCAATCCATGCTGGATTCACTTCTGTAATGATCGATGCTTCTCACCATCCATTTGAAGAAAACATTGCAATTACTTCTAAAGTAGTTGAACTAGCTCACTTCCACGGAGTATCAGTAGAAGCAGAACTAGGAACTGTTGGTGGACAAGAAGACGACGTTATTGCTGAAGGCGTTATCTATGCAGATGCTAACGAGTGTGAAGAACTTGTTAACCGTACAGGTATCGATTGCTTAGCTCCAGCATTAGGATCAGTTCACGGACCATACAAAGGTGAACCAAACCTAGGTTTTGCTGAAATGAAAGAAATCGGAGATCGTACAGGCTTACCATTAGTTTTACACGGTGGAACTGGTATTCCAACAAAAGATATCCAAAAATCAGTTTCTTTAGGTACTGCTAAAATCAACGTAAACACTGAAAACCAAATTGCTTCAGCTAAAGCTGTTCGTGAAGTATTAGCTGCGCAACCTGAACAATATGATCCACGTAAATACTTAGGACCTGCTCGCGAAGCAATCAAAGAAACGGTTCAAGGTAAAATGCGTGAATTCGGTTCTTCTAACAAAGCATAATTTGAAATCTTCGGATTGCCTGTTTGCAGTTAGTTGATTCTGAAAAATAAAACCGTCTTATTTTTATTGTAAGGCGGTTTTATTTTTACTATAATTTTCTTATCATTCTGAATACATAACACAGGGGGATGGCATTCATGAAGTTTTTTATTGATACGGCTAATTTAGACGAAATTAAGGAAGCGCATTCATTGGGTTTGTTAGCGGGGGTTACAACAAATCCTAGTTTAGTAGCTAAAGAGAACATCACGTTTGAAGATCGTCTTCGTGAAATTACAGAGTTCGTTGAAGGGTCTGTAAGTGCAGAAGTGATTGCGCTTGATGCAGAAGGCATGATTCGCGAAGGAAAAGAGCTTGCTGCGATTGCGCCGAATATCACAATCAAGGTACCGATGACTCCAGATGGCTTAAAAGCAGTAAAAGAATTTACTAGTTTAGGTATTAAGACAAACGTTACGCTTATTTTCTCAGCTAACCAAGCGTTAATGGCAGCAAGAGCAGGTGCTACTTACGTATCGCCTTTCTTAGGAAGATTAGACGATATTGGTTTTAATGGTCTCGATTTAATCTCAGATATCGCAGATATTTTTGCGATTCATGACATTCCATCAGAAATTATTGCAGCATCTATTCGTCATCCGATGCACGTAACAGAAGCTGCAAAAAATGGAGCACATATTGCGACAATTCCTTACAAAGTTTTAATGCAATTGTTCAAACATCCGTTAACAAACGCAGGAATTGACCAATTTTTGGCAGATTGGGAAAAACGAAATGTCTAAACATGTATAAATTTGTGTGGCGTTTACCATCCTGACAGGTGAATGCCATATTTTTCTTTTATCTTGTCGAAACTATACATGATTTTTTCATTTTCGTGTACACTAGTAGGTAATAGGAAAAATAACCATTCTTTTAGGTATTCTTTGTACCAAAATTTTCCTCAATTACTAGGTGAGAAACTTTCTTTCACTAGAAGGGAGCTATAAATGGAAAAGTTAAAAATACAAGGTGGCTTTACCTTAAGTGGATCCGTCCGCGTCAGTGGTGCTAAAAATAGTGCCGTTGCGCTTATTCCAGCAACAATTTTAGCCGAGTCACCTGTTACAATTGAAGGTCTGCCCGATATTTCAGACGTGCAGTTATTAGGGGATTTAGTTGAAGAAATTGGTGGGAAAGTAACCATTGATAACGACGAATTAACAGTAGATCCATCCGGAATGGTTGCAATGCCTTTACCGAACGGAAAAGTAAAAAAATTACGCGCTTCTTATTATTTAATGGGGGCGATGTTGGGACGCTTTAAAAAAGCGGTAGTTGGGCTTCCAGGAGGCTGTTACCTTGGTCCTAGACCAATCGATCAGCACATTAAAGGCTTTGAAGCTCTTGGCGCTAAAGTAACAAATGAGCAAGGAGCCATTTACATTCGAGCTGAGGAACTGATTGGTGCTCGAATTTATTTAGACGTTGTTAGCGTAGGAGCAACAATCAATATTATGCTCGCTGCTGTAAGAGCAAAAGGGCGTACCGTTATTGAGAATGCTGCTAAAGAGCCTGAAATTATTGATGTAGCTACGTTGCTGACAAGTATGGGTGCCCGTATTAAAGGTGCAGGTACGGATGTTATTCGAATTGATGGAGTAGATCAATTAAAAGGATGCCGTCATTCCATCATTCCAGACCGAATTGAAGCAGGCACGTATATGATCATGGGAGCGAGTATGGGAAAAGAAGTTGTTGTGGACAACGTTATCCCTCAGCATTTGGAGTCATTAACGGCTAAAATGCGTGAAATGGGTATTCATATCGAAACAAGCTCAGATCAAATTCTTGTAGCGACTCGTCAGCTATTGAAGCCCGTAGATATTAAGACGCTAGTATATCCAGGTTTTCCAACTGATTTACAGCAGCCATTTACGACGCTTCTAACAAGAGCGTCTGGTACAAGCGTTGTGACAGATACAATTTACGGTGCAAGGTTTAAGCATATTGATGAGCTGAGACGAATGAATGCATCTGTTAAGGTAGAAGGACGTTCTGCTATTATTAATGGTCCCATTCACTTACAAGGTGCACGTGTGAAAGCGTCGGACTTACGAGCAGGAGCAGCTCTCGTAACGGCTGGCTTAATGGCCAAAGGGATTACAGAGGTAACGGGTTTAGAGCACATTGACCGAGGTTACAGCCATTTAGTAGACAAGCTATCGGATTTAGGGGCAATGATTTGGCGTGAAGAGATGACTCAAGAGGAAATTGAGCAATTTCAAAATTCATAAAGGCAAATCGGTGCCACAGTCATGAAAGCAAAGTTTAGAAATGAGCTTTTTAATAAGCTACACAGGCGTAGGAGCGTTCTTCTATCTCTGTGTAGCTTATATATTTATGAATAGGGTAAATAGATAAAAAGGGAAGCTAAAAGGTAAATTTCACTTCTTATTTTAACGTCCAGTTTATTTCCTTTAATGTGAAATTATGAAAAGGTTTTCCTCGCTTCTCGTAAGCTATTAAATTTCCTTTTTTTTATTCATCTTCTAAAGTAAAAAAAGATTGATTAAAAAGATAGAAAAAGGTTAGAATATAAATTGCTACGTTAAATTTATCAAGATAATATAAATGGTTTTATGTCGGAATTATTCTTCTAAAAGTGTATAGTTAATCAATTGATTCTACTTATTATACTTCAAAGGTTATATTCTCCATTTTCACAGATTTATTCCATCCATATCATCTCTCAATTTTATATTTGAATTTAATATGGGAGGAACGGTTAAAAATTATTCATTATAAAGCGTGGTGTCCTAATGAACTTAACATTATCCAGTTTAGAAAATATGAAATTAAAAGAGCTGTATGAACATGCTCGTGAGTATAAAGTTTCGTACTATAGTAAATTAACGAAAAAAGAACTTGTCTTTGCTATTTTAAAGGCTCAAGCTGAACAAGATGGGCTTTTATTTATGGAAGGCGTTCTTGAAATTATTCAGTCAGAAGGATTCGGTTTCCTACGACCAATTAACTATTCACCGAGTTCAGAAGATATTTATATCTCAGCTTCACAAATTCGTCGCTTCGATCTGCGTAATGGAGACAAGGTATCGGGGAAAGTTCGTCCTCCAAAAGAAAATGAGCGTTACTACGGATTATTACATGTAGAAGCGGTAAACGGAGAAGATCCGGAAACGTCAAAAGATCGCGTGCATTTTCCAGCGCTAACGCCTATTTATCCAAATGAACAAATGCTGCTAGAAACTCAGCCAAGAAGTTTCTCTACGCGTATTATTGACTTGATTTCACCAATTGGATTTGGGCAAAGGGGACTAATTGTCGCGCCGCCAAAAGCAGGTAAAACGATGCTGTTAAAAGAAATTGCCAATAGCATTACAACGAATCATCCTGATGCAGAATTGATTGTTCTTCTTATTGATGAACGTCCTGAGGAAGTGACGGACATTGAGCGTTCGGTTGACGGTGATGTTGTCAGTTCTACATTTGACGAAGTGCCAGAAAACCACATTAAAGTAGCGGAACTTGTACTTGAACGTGCGATGAGATTAGTCGAACACAAAAAAGATGTTGTCATTTTGATGGATAGCATCACAAGACTTGCTCGTGCTTATAACTTAGTTATTCCACCGAGCGGTCGTACACTATCAGGGGGTATTGACCCGGCTGCTTTTCACCGTCCAAAACGATTCTTTGGAGCTGCTCGTAACATTGAAGATGGAGGCAGCTTAACCATTCTAGCAACAGCCTTAATTGATACAGGCTCTCGTATGGATGATGTTATTTATGAAGAATTTAAAGGTACAGGTAACATGGAACTGCATCTAGATCGTTCACTAGCTGAAAAACGTATCTTCCCTGCGATTGACATTCGTCGCTCAGGCACACGTAAAGAAGAGCTGCTAATTCCAAAAGAGCATTTAGACCACTTATGGGCAATTCGTAAATCAATGGCAGATGCTCCTGATTTTGCAGAAAAATTCTTAAAACGTTTACGTCAAACAAAGACAAATGAAGAATTCTTCTCGATGTTAACGGAAGAGAAAAAAACGCTTCTAGCAAATAAACGATAAGTTATAAAACATGTGGTTGCAAAAGCATACAACCCTTGTTATAATTTCATCATGTGTGTTGATAAAGTACACAGTGAAATAGTTATTATTTCATCACTATCTTTATCAATAAACTCTGTTTCAGAATGATTCAGGGCGGAAGGAGATGAAACGAATGAAAACAGGAATTCATCCAAACTATAAAACAGTTATGGTTAAATGTACTTGCGGAAACGAATTTGAAAGTGGTTCTGTAAAAGAAGAGATCCGCGTTGAGACTTGTTCTGAATGTCACCCATTCTACACTGGTCGTCAAAAATTCGCTGAAGCTGGTGGCCGTGTTGATCGCTTCAACAAAAAATACGGTCTTAAATAATCACATTGTCGAAACAAACAGGCAAGTAGCTTAACTTCTTGCCTGTTTTTTTGCTTATAAAAGTAGAAAAACAGTGTCTGCTTGATAAAAAAGTGGGTACTTTATCATAGGAATAAGATCTACATAGAAGACGTAGATTAAGTTAGTAGCGGTTCGCTCAGAAACGGAACGAGAAGAAGGGAGAGTCCCGCAGTGGTGTACGTAATGAAACAAAGCGGTTGGATAGAAGTAATTTGTGGCAGTATGTTTTCAGGGAAATCAGAAGAGTTAATTCGACGTGTGCGCCGCACGCAGTTTGCTAAACAAAAAGCACAAGTGTTCAAGCCTGCAATCGATAATCGATATAGCGAAGAAGCGGTTGTTTCACATAATGGTACATCTGTTATGGCTTATTCAATCTCGGCATCGCGCGATATTTTAAAGCGAGTAGATGAAGAGACAGACGTAGTAGCGATAGATGAAGTACAGTTTTTTGACACAGATATTTTAGAAATTGTTCAATCTTTAGCGGATCAAGGCTTTCGTGTGATTGTAGCGGGGTTAGATCAAGACTTCAAAGGTGAACCTTTTGGACAAATGCCGCAGTTAATGGCTATTGCAGAGTCGGTAACAAAGCTACAGGCTGTGTGCGCTTCATGTGGCTCTCCTGCGAGCCGTACGCAGCGTTTGATTAACGGTGAGCCTGCTTCTTATGACGACCCTATTATTTTAGTCGGTGCGTCTGAATCGTACGAACCAAGATGTCGTCATTGCCACGTTGTGCAAAAGTCTAAAGGACAAGCGGTGTCTGTGGACTCAAGTGAAATGGTCGAAAGATAAAGCAAGAATTTTATGATGATAAAAACAGAACGCGCAGTTCTGTTTTTTTGTTCATATACGTGTATTAACAAGGTTTTGACTCTATTTTAAAGCTATACTATAATTACAATGTTATGGATAAAGAATGAGGTGAATGACGTGTTTGATCGTTTAGAAGCGGTAGAGGCGCGCTATGAGAAGTTAAACGAACTTCTGAGTGACCCTGAGATCGTAAACAACCCCTCTAAGTTGAGAGAATATTCGAAGGAACAATCAGATATACAACAAACGGTAGCGGCTTATCAGGAATACAAAGATGTAAAAGAGCAGTTATCAGAAGCGAAAACGATGCTTGAAGATAAGCTTGATGCGGATATGCGTGACATGGTAAAAGAAGAAATTGCCGAGTTAGAAACGCAGCAAGAAGAGCTAGTTGAAAAGCTACGTATTTTATTAATTCCAAAAGATCCAAACGATGATAAAAACGTAATCATGGAGGTTCGTGGAGCGGCTGGTGGAGATGAAGCAGCATTATTCGCAGCTAATTTGTACCGCATGTATTCGCGCTTTGCTGAATCCCAAGGCTGGAAAACAGAAGTAATGGAAGCAACGACTACTGGAGTAGGCGGTTATAAAGAAATTATCTTTATGATTAACGGTAAAGGTGCGTACTCAAAGATGAAATTTGAAAACGGTGCACACCGTGTTCAACGAGTTCCTGAAACAGAATCAGGCGGTCGTATTCATACATCTACAGCGACGGTAGCATGTCTTCCTGAAGCGGAAGAAGTCGAAGTGGACATTCATGAAAAAGACATCCGTGTAGATACATTTGCTTCAAGTGGACCTGGTGGCCAAAGTGTTAATACGACGATGTCAGCCGTTCGTTTAACGCATTTACCAACAAATACAGTGGTATCATGTCAAGATGAAAAGTCTCAAATTAAAAATAAAGAAAAAGCAATGAAAGTATTGCGTGCTCGCGTGTACGATAAGTTCCAGCGAGAAGCACAAGCAGAGTACGATGCAACGCGCAAACAAGCAGTTGGATCTGGAGATCGCTCCGAGCGTATCCGTACGTATAACTTCCCGCAAAATCGCGTAACGGACCACCGTATTGGTCTGACGATTCAAAAGCTAGATCAAATCTTAGAAGGCAAGCTTGATGAAATTATCGATGCATTAGTCATGGAAGACCAAGCGCGCCGAATGGAAGATTCGAACTAATGAAAGTATTTGAAGCCCTTAAGTGGGCTTCTTCTTTTTTGAAAGAGGCAAAGCGAGATGAAAACGCGGGAGAACTCTTGCTTCGCCATCACTTGCAGATGACGAGAACTCATTTGCTAGGTGCTCTGCAGGAAGAACTAGAAGAAGAAATTCTAAAAAGATTTGAACAAGATGTCCATGCTCATAAAGCAGGTATGCCTGTACAATATCTAATTGGGACAGAAGAATTTTACGGGCGTTCATTTATTGTAAACGAACATGTATTAATTCCAAGGCCCGAAACGGAAGAGCTGGTATACGGAATGATTTCTCGAATAAAAAAAGAATTTCAACACCAGCCTATTGAGCTTTTAGATATTGGAACGGGAAGTGGGGCAATTGCTATCACTTTAGCTTTGGAGCTTGACAGAGTGGAAGTTACAGCAACAGATATAGCTATAGAATCTTTAAGCGTAGCTAAAGAAAATGCTCAAAACCTGGACGCTGCTGTCATATTTATACAGGGAGATCTATTACAACCATTTTTATTATCGAATCAGAAATTTGATGTAATTGTGTCTAATCCGCCTTATATTCCAGCAGATGATGAGTTGTCCACAGTGGTAAAAGATCATGAGCCAAACCGAGCTCTTTTTGGTGGAAAAGATGGCCTGGATTTTTATCGACGTTTCATGGAAGAGTTGCCATATGTGACGAAGTCAAATAGTATTATTGGATTTGAAGTCGGGGTCGGACAGACAAAAGATGTAGCTGAGATGCTGCAAAAAACGTTTCCGACAGCTTTTGTAGAATGTGTATATGATATTAATGGAAAAGATCGAATGGTTTTTGCACAACTTCGCGAGAACTAAAAAAATCAGAGGGAATGATTTTCCCTTTGATTTTTGAAAATCATGCATTTTTTTACTAAATTACTAGTTTAAGATATCTTGCTTTCGGCCATACTGTTCCTATGAAAGGGCGGTGGCCGAAATGAAGAAATATGCTATCATTTATTTTATTTTATTAATTATTGGAGCAAATGCTCAACTTATATATACACATAACCAAGTGCAGGCAGATCAGCCTGCAGTCATTCCAGACGAGGCAATTCGACTGCGCATTTTAGCAAACAGCGACGGTGAAAAAGACCAGTACGTAAAACGTCTGATTCGTGACCGCGTGAACGAACAAATCACAGAATGGGTAAAAAATTTAACATCTGTAACTGTAGCTCGAAAAACAATTAAAGAAAATTTGCCGGCGCTTGAAACAATTGCGAAAGAAGTGCTAAAAGAAGAAGGCGTAAATGAATCTGTTCATGTTAAATTCGGAAAAGTAGAGTTTCCTACTAAGTTGTACGGTCAGTTCTTATATCCAGCAGGTGAGTATGAAGCCGTGCTTATTACTCTTGGCAAAGGAGAGGGAGCAAACTGGTGGTGCGTACTATTTCCTCCTTTATGCTTCTTAGATTTCTCAAACGGTGAAGCGGTAAAAGCGCCGGAGCCATCTGAAGAAGAGCCAAAGGAAGAAAAAGAGAAACCAGCAGCTTCTGAATCAAAATCTGCAGACAAAACAGATGACAAATCGGCTGAAAGTAAAGAACCCGCAGTGAAAACAGAAATTCAATCTGCAACTATTACATCGGATTCTATTGAGCAGAAAGCTGAGGAACCTTCTCAACCAACAGTATCTTCTACAGAAGTAATTGCAAAAGATACAAGCAGCACAGTAAAGGAAGAAACAAGTGCTAAGGCTGAAAAAAAGGAAAGTAAAGAAGCTGAAAAATCTGTTTCATCTAAGAAAAAAGCTGATTCTAAATCAAAAGAAGATTCCGTAGAAGTTAAGTTTTTTGTAGTAGAATGGGTATCGTCAGTATTTAATTAATAGAATCATTAAAAATAAAATTCAGTTCTACTTTTTTTAATCATCTCATAGATTTGTTACTAGAAAACAAGTTGAGGTGATTAAAATGAGAGAACAATTAAAAATTGCTAGTGAAAATGATTATATTCGAATTGAGCAGTTCTTACAAAAAGCGGGCATCAGCACAGCTGGCGTGGAAGAGCATATTCATCAATTTGTCATAATGGAAAATGAAGAAGGCGAGCTGCTAGCAACAGTTGGGTTTGAAAAAGAAGGTGTGGATGGAATTCTCCGCTCCCTTGTCGTGTCTCCTTCTTTAATGCAATCTGATATTCTGCTGCTATTTAAAAGCATCGTCCAGCTGGCTCAAAAGCATGGCGTGAAGCAACTATATTTACTAACAAATAAGGCATCTTCTCTACATTTTTTTCAAATGATGAATTTTCAGCAAACATCTTACAGTGCACTGCCTGAGTTGTTAAAAGAACATTCTTATTTAAAAAAGTTACCAAACCCTCGGGATGTCTATGTGATGTTTTATGCAGCTAGTTAAAAGAAAATGTGGATAAATCATTTTGATTGGGTATCCACAATGTTATTCACAAAAACATAAGCTTTATCCACATTTTGTGGATAAAGCTTGTTTGTTGATATAATGAATGCAGGTATTTTACTATCTTTGATACATATTGTACTTTTAAAGTAAAAAAAACCTAGATATAGAAAGAAAAAGGAGTTGAAGAAGATGGAAACTAAGTTATGGGTTGTGGATAATTTTACGAACGAAAAAGATATTTATCCACAGATAGAAGAAGCAGCAGATTTGCTGCGCAATCACGAAGTGGTTGCTTTTCCTACAGAGACGGTGTATGGACTAGGAGGAGATGCAACATCGGATAAAGCTGTGGATAAAATTTTTGCAGCGAAAGGACGTCCTAGTGATAACCCTCTTATTGTTCATATTGGAGATAAAGAGCAGCTTCATACATTTGTAGAGTCGATTCCTTCAAAAGCAGAGAAAGTGATTGATGCTTTTTGGCCGGGTCCTCTTACAGTAATATTGCCCAAAAAAGATCGAGTTTCAGATAAGGTTACGGCTGGTTTAAACAGCATTGCAGTGAGAATGCCATCACATCCGGTAGCCCTCGCATTATTAAAAAAAGTGGCTTTGCCTATCGCAGCTCCTAGTGCAAACCTTTCCGGTAAGCCAAGTCCCACTCTAGCTCATCATGTGATGAATGATTTAGAAGGGCGTATTAGCGGAGTTGTAGATGGAGGAGCAACAGGGGTAGGAGTAGAGTCGACTGTCCTTGATTGTACTGAAGAGATTCCTATTATTTTACGTCCGGGCGGCATTACTCAGAAAGAGTTGGAAAATGTCATTGGTCCCGTAAAAGTAGATCGAGCGTTACTAAGTGATAAAGAAGCGCCAAAATCTCCAGGTATGAAATACACGCATTACGCACCTGATGCACCGCTTGTCATTGTTGACGGCAGTTCAGATTTTTTCCAATCTATTATCGATCGCTATAAAGATCAGGGTAAGCGAGTGGGGGTATTAACGACATCTGAACATGAAGATGCGTATAAAGCGGATGCGGTTATCACATGTGGATCTCGTTCAAATTTAGAGACGGTTGCTAGCCACTTATACGAGTCGCTTCGTTCATTTAATGAGTGTGACGTAGATGTTATCGTTAGTGAAAGTTTTTCTGAAGAAGGAGTCGGTCATGCCGTTATGAACCGATTAATGAAAGCTGCAGGACATCACGTGATTAAGCAATAAAATTCATCTTCTAAACCTTTTCGAATGTGCATATTTTGAAATAGGAGCACGTCCGAGGAGGGTAAAGATGAATGTATCTCAGTTAATTAGTGAAATGATCACATTAGTCATTATGGCGTTTGCCTTAGGAATGGATGCTTTCTCAGTTGGTTTGGGAATGGGATTAATTCGTTTACGCTTTCGCCAAATTTTCTACATTGGTGTTGTTATCGGTGTATTTCATATTTGGATGCCGCTGTTAGGCATGTTTATTGGACGACTTTTGTCTGATAAACTTGGAATGTTTGCTACCTATGGCGGTGGAATTTTATTGTTGATTCTTGGGGCGCAGATGATTTATTCATCCTTTAAGCATGACGATACGCCGTTTATCAAACCAGTTGGCTTTGGACTGTTATTTTTTGCGCTCAGCGTGAGTCTAGATAGTTTTTCTGTTGGACTTAGCTTAGGTATTTTTGGGGCAAGAACGTTTTTGACCATTATTGTTTTTGGCGTAGTGAGTATGCTATTAACTTGGTTAGGATTGCTGCTAGGCAGAAGAGTACAAGGTTGGATTGGTTCATATAGTGAGGCACTGGGCGGGAGCATTTTATTAGCTTTTGGAATCAAATTGTTATTACCTTTTTAACTATATATAAATAGGTAAAGGATCATGACCATGCAGGTTATGGTCTTTTTTTGCTTCTTTTGGATTGTAGTGATAAAAGAAGGAAAGCGAAGTCGTTTTTTCGAGATGCATGAAGCGATAATCGATAAAAAAATACCTGAAAAAGCTAACTGGATTTATGCAGGCAATAGAGATACAATAGGGTGGAATATCAACATAGTCGAACATAGTGAAAGCAAGGGAGGATGTATCTTGAAAAACATCTTATTTGTATGTACAGGAAACACGTGCCGCAGCCCTATGGCAGAAGCGTTGCTCAAAGCTAAAGAGATAGATGGAATAAACGTGAAGTCTGCAGGCGTATTCGCTTCAAATGGAAGTGAAGCTTCTGTTCATGCACAAGTTGCCCTTCACCAGAAAGGCATAGCTTGTTCTCATGCTTCGGCAGCATTAACGGAAGAACAATTGATGTGGGCTACTTATATTTTTACGATGACGGAGCAGCATAAAATGCTGATTTTGAACCAAGCTCCATACGTAAGTGATAAATTATTTACGCTAAAAGAATTTGCCGACGAGCAAGGTGAAGTATCTGATCCGTTTGGCGGATCATTACAGACGTACGAACAGACTTTAGAAGAGTTAGAGCGTATGATTAACAAAATAGTCGACAAATTATAAAAGGTCCCATAAATTTTTGCTGACTTAAAATGAACAGAAATTTAATATAAGACGAAGGTACGTATGAGGAGGAAACAAAGATGAAAGTAGCTATTGCATCTGACCACGGCGGTATAAATTTGCGACAGGAAATTATCTCTTTAATGGAAGAATTAAATATTGAATATGTGGATTTAGGGTGTGAATGCACAGCGTCCGTAGACTATCCGGATTATGCACTGCCCGTTGCTCAAAAAGTGGCGAGCCAAGAAGTAAATCGAGGCATTCTTATTTGTGGAACAGGCATCGGTATGAGTATAGCAGCTAATAAAGTAAAAGGAATTCGCTGTGCTCTAGTGCATGATACGTTTAGTGCAAAAGCGACAAGAGAACATAATGATAGCAACATTTTGGCAATGGGTGAACGTGTCATTGGGCCGGGACTTGCACGTGAAATTGCGAAAATTTGGTTAATGACAGAATTTGAAGGCGGCCGACATGAAAATCGCGTGAATAAAATTAAACAGTATGAGCAGCAAAGTGATGCAACATTAACTGTATAATGTGAACGTATTCAATGAAAGAAAGGAAGAAAAACGTGTCTGAACTTACGAAATGGAAAGAGCAGTTGGAAACAGTTCTATCTGATTTTTTAGCACAAGTGCAGTTGTCTTCAGAACATACACTTGTCATTGGATGCAGTACAAGCGAGGTAATTGGTGAAAAAATAGGAACCGCAGGCGCAATGGAAGTCGCAGAAATGATTTTTGATACACTATCAGATTTTCGAAAAAAGACGGGTGTTCACTTAGCATTTCAATGCTGTGAACATCTCAATCGAGCACTGGTAGTAGAAAGAGAATTAGCTCGCAAAGAGCGTTTAGAAATGGTTAGTGTTGTGCCTATTCATAAAGCAGGCGGAGCGATGGCTACACAGGCCTATGGCCAGCTTAAAGATCCTGTTTTGGTAGAGTTTATTAAAGCTGATGCCGGTATTGATATTGGAGATACATTCATTGGTATGCATTTAAAGCATGTCGCAGTACCCGTTCGTTGTACGTTAAACGCAGTTGGACACGCTCATGTTACTTTAGCAAAGACGCGTCCAAAACTAATTGGTGGAATGAGAGCGTTTTACGAACTTTCGTAATTAAATATATTAAAATAATACACATTTTTTCTTTTTTATTCTAAATAAATCATGTTACAATGTAGTTGAATCAACAAATAACGAACATTGCGAATACGAAATGAGGAGAGGATTTTGATGGAGAAACAACTAATGCAACAAGATCCAGCAGTTTATAATGCGATCAAGGATGAATTACAAAGACAACGTACTAAGATTGAGCTAATTGCTTCAGAAAACTTTGTAACAACAGCGGTAATGGAAGCACAAGGTTCAGTTTTAACAAATAAATATGCTGAAGGCTATCCAGCTAAACGTTACTACGGTGGTTGTGAACACGTAGACGTAGTAGAAGACTTAGCTCGTGATCGTGCAAAAGAAATTTTCGGAGCAGAGCACGTGAATGTTCAACCTCACTCAGGTGCACAAGCAAACATGGCTGTATATTTCACAGTTTTAGAGGCTGGAGACACAGTACTTGGTATGAATTTATCGCACGGCGGTCACTTAACGCACGGAAGTCCTGTTAACTTTAGTGGTGTTCAGTATAATTTCATTGAATATGGCGTAGATCGTGAAACACATCGCATTAACTACGATGATGTATTAGAAAAAGCTCGTACACATAAACCAAAATTAATTGTGGCTGGTGCAAGCGCATATCCGCGCGCAATCGACTTCAAGCGTTTCCGTGAAATCGCTGATGAAGTAGGAGCTTATTTAATGGTAGACATGGCTCACATCGCTGGTCTAGTAGCTGCAGGACTTCATCAAAATCCTGTGCCACATGCTCATTTCGTTACAACTACAACACATAAAACACTGCGCGGACCACGCGGCGGTATGATTTTATGTAAAGAAGAATTTGCGAAAAAGATTGATAAGTCAATCTTCCCTGGTATTCAAGGTGGTCCATTGATGCACGTTATCGCTGCAAAAGCAGTAGCATTTGGTGAAGCATTACAAGATGAATTTAAGCACTATGCTCAAAATATCATCGATAATGCTAATCGTTTAGCAGAAGGATTAAAGAAAGAAGGATTTGCTCTTGTATCTGAAGGAACAGACAATCACCTTGTGTTAATCGACGTAAGCTCAATGAATTTGACAGGCAAAGTGGCTGAAAAAGCGCTTGATGATGTAGGTATTACAACAAACAAAAATACAATTCCTTATGATGAGCAAAGCCCATTTGTAACAAGCGGTATCCGTATTGGTACAGCTGCGGTTACAACTCGCGGATTTGGCTTAGAAGAGATGGATGAAATTGCTTCTATCATCGGATTAACGCTTAAAAATATTGAAGATGAAGAAAAGCTAGCTGAAGCTAAAACACGCGTTGAAGCTTTAACAAGCAAGTTTGAAATGTATAAATCATTGTAAGAGAGACAGGCCTTTGTGCCTGTTTTTTTATGGAGAAAGTGGTAGCAATTCAATCATTTTTTGAATAATGCTTGAACTCAAAAACTTTTTTCTGTAAAATGAATGCAATGTATAAATTTAATTAGCAAGAGATATGTTTTTACTAGTACGTACCATTCAATTCGTTGAATGGTATTTTAATGTGTACATCTTTATATATAAGGAGAGATATCAATGGGCAAAGTATACGTATTTGATCACCCGCTTATTCAACACAAATTAACTTACATACGTGATGTAAAAACGGGAACGAAAGAGTTTCGTGAATTAGTTGATGAAGTGGCAAGCTTAATGGCTTTTGAAGCGACACGTGATTTACCGCTAGAAGACGTTGAAATTGAAACACCGGTTTGCAAAACAAAGTCAAAAGTTATTGCAGGGAAAAAGCTTGGTATCGTTCCAATTCTTCGTGCTGGTATCGGCATGGTAGATGGATTTTTAAAACTAATGCCAGCTGCTAAAGTTGGACACGTTGGCTTATATCGTGATCCAGAAACATTACAGCCTGTTGAATATTATGTAAAGCTGCCTAATGATGTAGAAGAGCGTGACTTTATTGTAGTAGATCCTATGCTTGCAACAGGAGGGTCAGCTGTAGAAGCAATCAACTCTCTTAAAAAAAGAGGCGCTAAAAACATTAAATTTATGTGTTTAATTGCTGCTCCTGAAGGCGTGGAAATCGTAAAAGAAGCACACCCTGACGTAGATATTTACATTGCGGCATTAGATGAAAAATTAAATGACCATGGATATATTGTTCCAGGTTTAGGTGATGCAGGGGATCGTTTATTCGGTACAAAATAATTTGTAGATTCGGGTGATGAACATGAAGCAGCCAATTAAAGTAATGACGATATTCGGGACAAGACCAGAAGCAATTAAAATGGCCCCTCTAGTGCTAGAGCTTAAAAAGCGACCGGAGGAGTTCGAAGCGATTGTTACGGTAACGGCTCAGCACCGTGAAATGTTAGACCAAGTATTGAGCATTTTTGACATTCAGCCTGACTATGACCTTAACATTATGAAAGATCGCCAAACTCTTATGGACGTAACGACCAGAGGATTAGAAGGTTTGGACGACGTAATGAAAAAAGTAAAGCCGGATATCGTACTTGTACACGGCGATACAACTACGACGTTTATTGCCGGACTAGCAGCTTTTTATAATCAAATTCAGGTGGGACATGTTGAAGCAGGTTTGCGCACATGGAATAAATATTCTCCATATCCGGAAGAAATGAACCGTCAGCTTACAGGCGTTCTCGCTGATTTGCACTTTGCTCCGACAGATAAGTCTGCAGCTAATTTGCAAGCAGAGAATAAAAAAGAAGAGCGAATCTTTGTGACTGGAAACACAGCTATCGATGCGTTAAAAACGACAGTAAAAGAGACATATGAGCATGAAGTGTTAACGAAATTGGGAGATGATCGTCTTATTTTATTAACGGCGCATCGACGCGAAAATTTAGGCGAACCAATGAAAAACATGTTCCGTGCTGTTAAACGTATTGTGGATGAACATGAAGATGTGCAAGTTGTGTATCCTGTTCATTTGAATCCGGTAGTTAGAGAAACAGCAAACGATATCTTAGGAAATGATCCACGCATTCATTTAATTGAACCGTTAGATGTAATTGACTTCCATAACTTCGCTGAGCGCGCTCATATTATTTTGACAGATTCGGGCGGTGTTCAAGAAGAAGCTCCTTCATTAGGCGTACCTGTATTGGTACTTCGTGATACAACAGAGCGACCGGAAGGAATTGAAGCAGGAACGCTCAAACTAGCAGGAACGGAAGAAGAAACAATTTATACGCTAGCAAAAGAGCTGTTAATAGATGAAGACGTATATAAGCAAATGTCACAAGCATCGAATCCTTATGGAGATGGCTTAGCTTCTAAACGTATTTGTGATGCTATTAGCTACTATTTCAACCGCCGTGAAAATAGACCGGAAGCTTTTAATCCGCTTTCGTAAGATTTCTAAACACCTTTCACATGAAAAGTGTCTCTTTGAGACACGATAGTGTGAGAGGTGTTTTTTTATGTGGATTAAATGGTTAATGATTAGCTTTATATTAGGGAGCGGGGGAGGGCAAATGTCGTTCAATCCGATATTTCCTTCTATAAAACAAGAAATGAATCATCAGGAAAAATCAATAATTGTCATGGTTGAAAAAGAAAAATTCGCGGAATTTAAAAATCAGCTACAAAAAAATTATTCTAATATAAAGATTAAGAGCGAATTTCACACGGTATTTACAGGACTTTCATTAAACGGCTCCATCTCGGATTTGGAAAAACTATCTCATAATCCTTCTATTATTGGTTCACATTCTATTAAAAACTACCAGGTTGCAGAAGAAAATAGCGTAACCTTCATTGGCTCAGAACAGGTAAGGGGCTTATTTGATACTTATAATCGGCGCTTAACAGGAAAAGGGATCAAAGTAGGCGTCATCGATACGGGTGTTGATTATTCTCATCCCGATTTAAAACAAACCTACAGGGGAGGGTATGATGTAATAGATAAAGATTATGAGCCGATGGAAACCACTCGGGAGCAAGGAGAGCCTACTCTGCATGGCACTCATGTAGCTGGTATTATTGCAGCAAATGGAAATATTAAAGGTGTAGCACCTCAAGCGGAGATCTACGCATACCGAGCTCTTGGACCTGGTGGAGCTGGAACGTCTGAAAGTGTTATTCTAGCTATCGAAAAAGCAATTCAAGATGATGTAGATATTATTAATTTATCATTAGGAAATGATGTGAATGGCCCTGATTTACCAACAAGCTTAGCGTTAGATCGAGCTGTTGAAAAAGGAATTGTAACGGTTACATCCAGCGGCAATTCAGGTCCAGGTTTATGGACTGTGGGCTCTCCAGGTACAGCGGGAAAAGCTATTTCGGTTGGCGCTTCTGTTTCCCCGACAACAGTTCAATTTCTAACAATTGGATTTAGCAAAGAAAAAATTATGATGGCGCCAGTAGAAGGGTCTCGTCCATGGACGTTTAATCAAACGCTGCGTGTAATAAATGAAGAATACTTCAAAGAGCAAAAGCATGCGTTGGGTAACGTCATTTTGCTAAAAGCAGAAGGAAATGTGGTTGAAAAAAAGATTAAACAAGCTGAACAGGCAGGAGCAAGAGCCGTTATTTTATATAGTCCGACTGAAAAAAGCATAATCGGTAAACTACAGGAGTCAGTAAATATTCCAGTGATATGGATAAGTAAAAAAAACGGTGATACCATTAGTCAATACATTCAGTCTCAACAGCCATACTTACGTACTGGCAAGCAAGTGGTGCAAGACTTGCTCACATCTTTCAGTTCAAGAGGACCTGTAACGACTACTTGGGGAATCAAGCCGGACGTCGTCGCACCTGGTTACTTCATTAATAGTACAGTTCCTGGGGGATACGAACGCATGCATGGAACAAGTATGGCTGCGCCCCATGTAGCTGGAGCGTGCGCTCTTATTTTACAAGCTCACCCGAACTGGTCTCCTGAACAAGTCAAAGCTTCATTGATGAACACAAGTAAAGTAATGCAGCAGCTAAATGGTCAAACGTATCGCGTATATGAACAAGGAGCTGGGAGAATTCAAATAGCAAAAGCTGTCACAGCAGACTCTTTATTTTATCCATCTTCTTTATCTTTCGGTATTTTTACGCGCCCATCAAAGAAAGTCTTATCATTTAAAATTGATAACCAGTCTGATAAAGCAAAAACGTATCGCTTAAACGTTCCGAGAAGGGATGAAGGAGTGAACTGGGATGTTCCATTACCCGTCACGGTGCAGCCCCATCAGACAAAAGAAATAGCTGTCACTTTATCGGTGCAGCCCCGTTTTAAAAATAAAGGTATATATGACGGATATTTGGAAATAAATGATTCACGTGAAACATTTTCGCTTCCTTATATGTACATGGTTAGCATTCCAGATTATCCTCGTATCATGGGATTGCAAGTAGCAGCGGAAAAAGAGAAAAATACTTATAGCTATGAACTGTTTTTGCCTGAAGGAGCAGATGAGTTAGGCGTTGCTCTTTTTGATAAGCAGTCTTTACAGTTTATATCATATTTAGATGTTGACGTTGATGTAGAAAGAGGCATGAGAAAACAGAAAATAACGATCGATGAATCGCTTGTGCCGGGGGCGTACCAAATATTTGCATTTGTGAAAAAGCATAGACAAGAGCAGGTTGTACACAGTACAATAACGATTGAATGAACCTCTTTAAATGTTTTCATTTGAAGAGGTTTTATGTGTGGCAGAAATGTGAACAATAAGAAGAGATTGTGAAGTTTTTAGCTTAAACACATTGACATTAAATATACGCTATTGTATGCTTACAGGGAATATAAATGATAAGGTTTTCAACCTGTGAAAACCGTTGATATTTCTGCGTATTTTATTAGCTGTTTTTACCTTTTTTAGCAATTTTTTTTGCCTTTCTATCATATATTGAGCTATAAAAACGATAGAGAATTCGGAAAAAAGAAAATTTTGCAAAAGGGGTATGAGCTTATGAAAGATCGCAACCGTCATCCTTTGCAAGCGATGGCATTAGTGTCAATCATTCTATCACAGTTAGCAGGTTCAGTCTTAATTGGCTTATTCTCTGGAAGATGGGCTGATCAATGGCTTGACACCGAACCACTATTTTTGATTTTAGGCCTTCTTTCAGGGCTAGCAGCAGGTGTTTTTATGATGCTGCGGACAGTCCACCATTTTTTTTCAGGAGATTAATAATTCATGCAGGATTTGCAGCACGTTTTTCCAAGACTTCGTTCATACATATTGTATTTGTTAGCATTATACGTTCTCGGCTGGGGATTTACAAGTTATAAGGCTGTTTTTGCAGGTTTAATTTTAGGAACCGCCCTGAGTTTGTATAATTTGTGGAACTTAGTAAGAAAGTTTGAGCAGTTTGGACAGGCGTTGGATGAGGGGAAAAAGCCCCGTTCAATTGGGACTGTTGTAAGATTTGCAACAGCTGCTCTCGCAGTTGTGATTACCATCTCTTATCCAAAAACCTTTCATATTATTAGTGTAGTTGTGGGATTAATGACGTATTACGTTGTCATTATCATAGATTTAGTTGTTCAAAATATGCGTAGAAGATAGAAAGAGAGGTGAACACAGTTGGGTCATGAATCACCAACTATAGAGTTTCTAGGCCTTACTTTTAGTCAAAGTAACTTGCTTATGGTTACCGTAGCTTCTGTTATTGTATTCTTAATTGCAGTTTTATGTACTCGTACTCTTGCTATGAAGCCAAGCGGTGCACAAAACTTTATTGAATGGGTCTTAGATTTTGTTAAAGGACTCGTTAATAGCAATATGGATTGGAAAACAGGTGGCCGCTTTTTGACGCTAGGTGTAACTTTACTTATGTACATTTTTGTGTCAAATATGTTGGGTCTTCCATTTGCCATCGTGATTGACCATAACTTATGGTGGAAATCGCCAACCGCTGATCCAGCAATTACGCTGACGTTAGCCGTTATGGTAGTTGTACTATCACATTATTATGGTATTAAAATGCGAGGTTTTTCTGCATACACGAAAGATTACTTCAAGCCAATGGCGTTTTTATTCCCGCTTAAGATTATCGAGGAGTTTGCCAATACGTTAACGCTTGGCCTTCGTCTTTACGGTAATATTTATGCTGGGGAAATTTTGTTAAGCTTGCTAGCTGGTTTAGCAACAACAGGCTTCCTAGGTACAATTGGAGCTGCTATTCCAATGCTTTTATGGCAAGGATTCAGTATTTTTGTAGGCGCAATTCAGGCCTTCATTTTCACAATGTTAACGATGGTTTATTTATCTCACAAAGTGAGTAGCGACCATTAATTTATAAAGCTTTGTTCAAGTAATACCCAATTTGGACAAAACAAAACTTAGTTAAACAAAATCATATATATTAAGGGAGGACTTTATAAAATGGGTTTAATAGCATCTGCAATTGCGATTGGTTTAGCGGCACTAGGTGCTGGTATTGGTAACGGTCTTATCGTTTCTAAGACGATTGAAGGCACAGCTCGCCAACCAGAAGCACGTGGTACATTAACTTCAATGATGTTCGTTGGGGTTGCCTTAGTTGAGGCGCTTCCAATTATCGCCGTAGTTATTGCATTCATGGTACAAGGTAAATAATAATGTGTTACATGTGGCGAAGATCATTCAAAAGAACCTTCGCCATTACTTTATGTCTTTAATAAGTAAATTATATATGTGGAGTCTCTGAAGGGAGTGAACATGGCCGTGTCGAACATGTTTGTGTTAGGAGCAGCAGGCATTAATGGTGGAGATATTCTTTTCCAATTAGTGATGTTCCTTATCCTACTTGCGTTACTTCAAAAATTCGCGTTTGGTCCTGTAATGGGAATCATGAAAAAACGTGAAGAGCATATTGCCGGTGAGATTGATGAAGCAGAAAAGCAAAATGAGGAAGCGAAGAAGCTTGTTGAAGAGCAGCGTGAAATCTTAAAGCAATCTCGTCAAGAAGTGCAAGTAATGATGGAAAACGCTAGAAAGTCTGCAGAAGATAAAAAAGAAGAAATCATTGCGGCAGCACGCGAAGAGTCTGAGCGTCTAAAAGCTGCAGCAAAACAAGAAATCGAACAGCAAAAAGATCAAGCAGTTGCTGCGTTACGTGAGCAAGTTGCTTCATTATCTGTTTTAATTGCGTCGAAAGTTATTGAAAAAGAACTTTCTGAACAAGATCAAGAGAAGTTAATTCATGAATATATCCAAGAAGTAGGGGATGTACGATGAGTCAACCAGCTGTAGCCAAACGCTATGCACTAGCTCTTTTTCAATTAGCAACAGAAAAACAGATGATCGATGAAATGCAAGACCAGCTACAAATCGTTGAAGAGGTGTTTGCTAAAACACCTGAATTAATGGATGTATTAACTCATCCAAAAATTACAATTGAGCGAAAAAAACAGTTTGTAAGTGAGGCATTTGCTGAACTTTCACCAACTGTTCAACATACGGTTCTTCTATTATTAGAGCGTCACCGCATTCAAATTGTTAGCGAAATGGTAAAAGAGTATCGTTTCCTAGCGAACGAAGTACGTGGCGTGGCAGATGCAACTGTTTATTCTGTCAAACCTTTAAGTGCAGATGAGAAAAGAGCAATCTCACAATCATTTGCTTCTAAAGTTGGAAAACATACGTTAAATATTTCAAATATAGTAGATAAAAGCCTAATCGGCGGCGTGAAGCTTCGCATTGGTAATCGTATCTATGATGGCAGCATTAGCAGCAAATTAGAAACGATCCACCGAGGACTTCTTGCACACAGATCGTAGATAGGGGTGAAATTCATGAGCATCAAAGCTGAAGAAATTAGTGCGCTGATCAAGCAGCAAATTGAAAACTATCAGTCTGAGATTAAAGTGAGTGATGTAGGTACTGTTATCCAAGTTGGGGACGGTATCGCACGTGCTCATGGCCTCGACAATGTCATGGCTGGAGAACTGGTTGAATTTTCAAATGGTGTCATGGGAATGGCACAAAACTTAGAAGAAAACAATGTAGGTATCATTATTTTAGGACCATATACGGAAATTCGTGAAGGTGACGAAGTTCGCCGTACAGGACGCATCATGGAAGTTCCAGTAGGGGAGCAGTTAATCGGTCGTGTTGTTAACTCATTAGGTCAGCCAGTAGACGGCTTAGGCCCAGTAGAAACAACAAAAACACGTCCAATTGAAGGTGCTGCACCTGGCGTTATGGATCGTAAATCAGTACATGAGCCGCTTCAAACAGGTATCAAGGCGATTGACGCACTTGTGCCGATCGGTCGTGGACAGCGTGAGTTAATTATCGGTGACCGTCAAACGGGTAAAACATCGGTAGCAATCGATACAATCTTAAACCAAAAAGATCAAGATATGGTATGTATCTATGTAGCGATTGGCCAAAAAGAATCAACAGTTCGTAACGTAGTAGAGACATTACGTAAACACGGTGCTCTAGATTACACAATCGTTGTAACAGCATCAGCTTCACAACCAGCCCCACTATTATTCTTAGCGCCATATGCTGGGGTAACAATGGGTGAAGAGTTTATGTATAACGGTAAGCACGTACTTGTTATTTACGATGACTTAACAAAACAAGCATCAGCTTATCGTGAACTTTCATTACTATTACGCCGTCCTCCAGGTCGTGAAGCGTATCCAGGGGATGTATTCTACCTGCACTCTCGTTTATTAGAGCGTGCGGCAAAGTTATCGGACGCAAAAGGTGGAGGTTCATTAACAGCTCTTCCATTTATTGAAACGCAAGCAGGAGACGTATCTGCTTATATCCCAACGAACGTAATTTCGATTACAGACGGACAAATTTTCTTACAGTCAGATCTATTCTTCTCAGGCGTGCGTCCTGCGATTAATGCTGGTCTTTCTGTATCACGTGTAGGGGGATCTGCACAAATTAAAGCGATGAAAAAGGTAGCAGGTACACTGCGTCTAGACCTTGCATCTTATCGTGAGCTTGAATCGTTTGCTCAGTTCGGTTCTGATCTTGACCAAGCAACTCAAGCAAAATTAAATCGAGGAGCGCGTACAGTTGAAATCTTAAAACAAGGTTTACACAAACCGCTTCGCGTAGAAAAACAAGTAGCTGTGCTTTACGCATTAACAAAAGGCTTCTTAGATGATGTTCCGGTATCAGATATTACGCGCTTTGAAGACGAGTACTTAACATGGTTAGAATCAAACCGTAAAGAAGTACTTGAATCAATCCGTACAACTGGTGGACTTCCTGAAGCTGGCGTATTCGAATCAGCACTTGAAGAATTCAAGAAAACATTTATTGCATCTGAATAATATATTGTCAGCATGGTATGTTAAGACAATCTTTCAATAAGGTGAAGGTGAACATTTGTTCACCTTTCATACCACGTGATCTTCTAAAACAAGGTGGTGAAACCTTTGGCATCATTACGTGATATACAAACTCGAATCACATCGACGAAAAAAACGAGCCAGATTACGAAAGCAATGGAAATGGTTTCAGCTGCAAAGCTGAATAGAGCGGAACAAAATGCAAAATCGTTTGTTCCATACATGGAAAAAATTCAAGAAGTAGTCTCAAGCGTAGCCCTAGGCAGCAGAGGCGCTTCACATCCAATGCTAACTGCGCGCAGTGTGAAGAAGACTGGTTACATCGTAATCACTTCAGATCGCGGCCTAGCAGGAGCATATAACAGTAATATTTTGCGAAAAGTATCTCAAGCTATTGAAGAACGCCATCAATCACCTGATGAATACGGTGTGATTGCAATTGGACGAGTAGGGAGAGATTTCTTCGTGAAACGCGGCATTCCGGTTTTGCTTGAAATCACAGGCTTAGCAGATCAGCCAGCTTTTGCTGACATTCAAGGAATCGCTTCACAAACAGTTCAAATGTTTGCAGACGGTACGTTTGATGAACTTTACTTATACTACAATCACTTTATCAATACGATTTCACAAGAAGTGACGGAGAAGAAGCTATTGCCTCTAACAGATCTTCAACCTTCTGGTAAACTTGTTGGTTATGAATTTGAACCATCACAAGAAGAGATTTTAGAAGTATTACTTCCTCAGTATGCAGAGAGTTTAATTTACGGCGGCCTACTTGACGGAAAAGCAAGTGAGCATGCTGCTCGTATGACAGCGATGAAAAGTGCAACAGACAACGCAAAAGATCTTATCAATAATCTTACATTGTCATATAACCGTGCACGTCAAGCGGCAATTACCCAGGAAATTACGGAAATTGTTGGCGGAGCGGCAGCGTTAGAATAGAAAGTTTAATGGAAAAGCAAGTTAGGAGGGAACACGATGACAAAAGGACGCGTTACTCAAATCATGGGTCCAGTTGTAGACGTAAAGTTTGACAACGGACACCTTCCGGCAATTTATAACGCCCTTAAAATTTCACATAAACCGAGCAGTGCAAGTGAAGTTGCAATCGAATTAACATTAGAAGTTGCGATTCACTTAGGTGATAACACAGTTCGTACAGTAGCAATGTCATCCACTGACGGCTTAGTTCGTGGATTAGAAGTAGAAGATACAGGTGCAGCAATCTCAGTACCAGTTGGTGACGTTACGTTAGGTCGTGTATTTAACGTATTAGGTGAAAAAATCGACTTAGACGCCCCAATCGATGCAGGTGCACGTCGTGATCCAATTCACCGTCAAGCACCAAAGTTCGAAAATCTATCTACACAAGCTGAAATTCTTGAAACGGGTATTAAAGTAGTAGACTTATTAGCTCCTTACATTAAAGGTGGAAAAATCGGTCTATTCGGTGGTGCCGGTGTAGGTAAAACAGTATTGATTCAAGAATTAATCAATAACATTGCTCAAGAGCACGGCGGTATTTCAGTATTCGCTGGTGTAGGTGAGCGTACGCGTGAAGGTAATGACTTATACCATGAAATGACAGATTCTGGTGTTATTAAGAAGACGGCTATGGTATTTGGACAAATGAATGAGCCACCTGGTGCACGTCAACGTGTTGCATTAACAGGATTAACAATGGCAGAATACTTCCGTGACGAACAAGGTCAAGACGTATTATTCTTTATTGATAATATCTTCCGTTTCACACAAGCGGGTTCGGAAGTATCAGCATTACTTGGCCGTATGCCATCAGCAGTAGGTTATCAGCCAACGTTAGCGACAGAAATGGGTCAGCTTCAAGAGCGTATTACGTCAACAAGCGTAGGTTCTGTAACATCGATTCAAGCGATTTACGTACCAGCCGATGACTATACGGATCCAGCTCCAGCGACAACATTTGCTCACTTAGATGCAACAACAAACTTAGAGCGTAAATTATCAGAGATGGGTATTTACCCTGCGGTAGATCCATTAGCATCTACATCTCGCGCTTTATCTCCTGAAATTGTTGGAGAAGAGCACTATGCAATTGCGCGTCAAGTTCAACAAACGTTACAGCGTTATAAAGAGTTACAAGATATCATTGCAATCCTAGGTATGGATGAGTTATCTGATGAAGATAAACTTGTTGTACAACGTGCTCGTCGCGTTCAATTCTTCTTATCTCAAAACTTCCACGTAGCAGAACAATTTACAGGTCAAAAAGGTTCTTATGTTCCTGTAAAAGAAACTGTTAAAGGATTTAAAGAGATCTTGGAAGGTAAATACGATCATTTACCTGAAGATGCGTTCCGTTTAGTTGGTCGCATTGAAGAAGTTATTGAAAATGCGAAACGTATGGGAGTAGAAGTTTAATTTAAGGGACATAGGAGGTTTTTTAAATGAAGACAATCCATGTCAGTGTAGTGACTCCTGATGGCCCAGTTTACGAATCAGAAGTGGAAATGGTAAGTACCCGAGCACAGAGTGGTGAGCTTGGTATTTTACATGGCCATATTCCGATGGTTGCTCCTTTACAAATTGGAGCCGTCCGCTTGAAGAAAGCAAGCAGTACAGAACTTGTGGCTGTTAGCGGAGGATTTCTTGAAGTAAGACCTGACAAAGTAACAATTCTTGCACAGGCTGCTGAAACAGCTGAAGAGATTGACATAGCTCGTGCAGAAGAAGCGAAAAAGCGCGCTGAAATGCGCCTTGATAGCAAACAAGATGACGTTGATGTTAAGCGTGCTGAAATTGCCTTAAAACGGGCAGTCAATCGTTTAGATATTAGTCAACGTAAGTTCTAAAAAAAGCCCTCTCAAACGAATGAGAGGGCTTTTTTGCTCTATTATACAAAAAGGGAAGAGCAAATAGCATTGATCTATGATTATATATTCCATTTAACTAAGCGCATCTATCTTCTTTATTTTGCTCAATAGTGGAAAAGGATCTTAAAATAGGGAATAAAATAAATGTTTTTCATGTTACCGTTTACGAATTTGCATAATTGTGCTTTAATATGAAAAGAAGAGACGATGATCGTCTCTTCTTTTCATATGGTGTTTAAAAGGAGTGCTTTTATTGTTTGGAGGAATTGAACAGCAAACGTTACTAACCATGATTTCACATTTGATTTTTATTGTGATTACTTGGTATGCTTTGCAAGGCTTTCAAATTGAAAAGCTGATGAAACCTAATCATGTGTTTCAAGCAAAATTAATGCTTATTTTATTGACCATTACGATTTCATCAACAGTAAGTAATTTCTTTTTGGATTATTTATTTTGGTCACAGCGCATTCCCTCATTTTTTCAATGATTGGCAAGCTATGAGTCTATGATAAAATAGGCGTTCATTCATTGAAGATATACGAATTTATACGCTAATGTATGTCGCTATGTCTAAATATGACGACCCTTTTCATGTATGTATCATCGCCTTCTGGAAAGACTGATGAGTACGGAGAGGGAGTGGCGAAATGTTTAAAAAAATTAGTGTCTTTTTGGCTATTTTCATTACTGGCTTATTCGTATATCATGGAAGTTATGTGAGCAATGCCCAAAACAATGAAACTACTATTGAGAAGATTGTTCACACCTTAAATAAGCAGCATGTTTCGTTAACTGAAGTATCGTTGTATGCAAGAGAAGAAGTAAAAGCTGTTACTGACCAAAAAACCTTTTATTCGCAAGCTAAAAGTATTAAAAGTAATTTTAGAGGTTTTAAATGGGAAGTGAAGAGGGAAAGAGACCTATGGAAAGCAATAGGTACACGCAAAAGTGAAGATGTGAACGAAGTCATTCTGTTAACTTATGCGATCGATGAACACAGCAATGCGTACATATCGTATCATGTAACGGGACAAGGTTTGAAAGAAAAAAATATGACCCATTTTCAAAATGTATTTCAGACAAATTATGAAAAAATTTTCCTATCAGAACCCATAATTTTCTCTTGTGTAACTGGGGAAATCAATGATAAGATGGAAAGTGTTTTGTCTGTTGAAATTCAAGACCTATTACGAGCTTTCAATGCTAAACCAGTGGAATCTCTAGTGGAAGAGTCATTTACCTCTGTTTCAGCATATACTGGACTGTGGAAAGAAGCTCTTCAAACGAAAAAGCAGGAAATGAACTTACAAATTGCATTACGCAAGACAAGAATGGGCGGTCAAACAACCATAGTTGTTGGCACACCTATCATTACGTCTGAATATTAATATAGAGAAAATGGACGCGGAGGGGAATACCTTGGAAAAAATCATCGTCCGCGGTGGAAATAGATTAAGCGGTACAGTTAAAGTTGAAGGAGCAAAAAACGCCGTTTTACCTATTATCACTGCAACCTTATTAGCTAGTGAAGGAAAAACAATTCTAAATGATGTACCAGCTCTCTCCGATGTATTTACGATTGGCGAAGTTTTAAGACATCTGAATGCAGAAGTAGATTTTGAAACAAATCGTGTAGTTGTAGATGCATCAAGAGAGTTAAAAACAGATGCACCTTTTGAATATGTAAGAAAAATGCGCGCTTCAGTACTTGTAATGGGTCCTTTATTGGCGCGTACAGGTGAGGCTCGTGTAGCTTTACCTGGCGGATGTGCAATTGGATCAAGACCGATTGATCAGCATCTTAAAGGCTTTGAAGCAATGGGTGCTAAAGTTCAAGTAGGAAATGGTTTTATTGATGCAAAAGTTGAAGGAAGACTAAAAGGTGCTAAAATTTATTTAGACTTCCCAAGTGTAGGCGCCACAGAAAATATTATGATGGCAGCAGCATTAGCGGAAGGCACTACAATTATGGAAAACGTAGCAAAAGAACCTGAGATTGTCGATTTAGCAAACTTCTTAAACGCAATGGGTGCTAAAGTTCGCGGTGCAGGAACTGGTACGATCCGTATTGAAGGTGTTAATAAATTATATGGTGCAGAACATGCAATTATTCCAGATCGTATCGAAGCTGGAACATTCATGGTAGCAGCAGCTATTACAGGTGGAAACGTACTTGTACGCGGTGCAGTAGCAGAGCACATCAGTTCACTTGTTGCTAAAATGGAAGAAATGGGTGTTGAAATTACTGAAGAAGGCGACGGCTTACGTGTTGTAGGACCTGAAAAGCTAAAATCAGTAGATATTAAAACAATGCCTCATCCAGGGTTCCCTACAGATATGCAATCTCAAATGATGGCATTATTGTTAGCAGCAGAAGGCACAAGTATGATTACAGAAACAGTTTTTGAAAACCGCTTTATGCACGTAGAAGAGTTTCGCCGCATGAACGCTGATATTAAAATTGAAGGGCGCTCTGTTATCATTAACGGACCTACTCAACTACAAGGCGCTGAAGTAGCAGCAACAGATCTTCGTGCAGCAGCAGCGTTAACATTAGCAGGACTTGTAGCAGACGGCTATACGCGTGTAACGGAATTAAAACACCTTGATCGTGGTTATGTAAATTTCCACAATAAATTAGCCGCTTTAGGCGCTGATATTGAACGTGTAAATGATGAAACAAAGCAAGTAGAACAAACTCAACAGGCTTCAGACGTCAAGTAAATATGTCATAAAAAAAGCATCTCATAGCGAGATGCTTTTTTTGTCGTTGGACGACCCTTATGGCCGGTTTGCTGTCATAAAAGGTTGTCCACCTCCATACATATGAAATATAGGGATATAGGTGTTCCTTGTCAAAATAATAGATATGGAGGCTAGGCGTTCATGAAACAAGCAAAGCCAATCGTCGTACTAGGAGTCATCTTTTTTTTCGTTGTGTTACTCATCCCAACACTTCTCGTTGTTCCTTTTACTGAAAAGACAGATGGAAAGCTACATGAAAATGTCGAACAGACCCCAAAAACCGAAAAACTACAAAAAGTGACAGCGTCTCCTCTTGACGTCAGTGTTTATCGTACGGAAACGAAAAAAGTAGAAAAACTGCCGCTCGAAGACTATCTTGTAGGGGTAGTAGCAGCTGAAATGCCTGCTACTTTTGAGCTTGAAGCACTTAAGGCTCAAAGTTTGGCAGCCAGAACCTATATTGTGCAAACTATGATGAATGGAAATAGTCATCTTCCCCAAGGAGCGGATGTGACTGATACCGTAGAGTACCAAGTATATTTAAATAAAGATGAGCTAAGAAGCAGATGGAACAAAGACTATGATTGGAAAATCAAAAAAATTCAAGAAGCAGTGAAGGACACCCAAGGTCAAATTCTTACGTATAAAAATAAGCCAATTAATGCTACGTTCTTTTCTACCAGCAATGGTTACACTGAAAATTCAGAAGCGTATTGGAAGAATTCCATTCCTTATCTAAAAAGTGTAGCTAGTCCGTGGGATAAAAAGTCCCCTGAATTTACAAATCAGAAAGTAATGTCTGTTGCTAGCTTTGAACAGAGGCTTGGAGTGAAATTAACAAACACTGGATCAGTAGGTGAAATTGTCTCTAGAACGCCGGGTCAGCGCGTAGATTACGTAAAGATAAACGGTAAAGAACTGTCGGGAAAAGATGTTCGAGAAAAACTGGGTTTATCCTCAGCCGACTTTCATTGGACAAAAAAAGGTAATGAGATTATCATCAACACAAAAGGATATGGACATGGTATTGGGATGAGTCAGTACGGAGCAAATGGTATGGCACTAGAAGGAAAAACCTATAAAGATATTGTTACTCATTATTATACAGGTGTTGCGATTACCCCTAACGATCAGTTTGTTGCACAATTGACAGCTAAACGCTAATTCAAAGACCCTTATAGAAGGGTCTTTTTTTATGTTTTTCACTTTTTTTAAATAAAATGTATATTTTAGATTCATCTGTTGAAAAATAATCGAAAAAAATTTTTTATCGCTGTGTATATATTCATTCAATTGTGTTCAGACTGATTGCTGAGGTGATGATATATGAGAGAGGAAGAAAAGAAACGTACTTCTCCAAAATCGAAAGTTCAAAAATTAGTTAGAAAGCGTTGGGTGTTCCCGGCTATCTATTTAGCGAGTGCAGCAATTATTCTTACAGCAGTCCTTTGGTTTCAAGCTAATGGAAACGATATTAGCAAAGAAGACAAAAGCGGCTATAGCCAAGACGGTACGGCTTATCGAGACGACGCTGTAGAGGTAAATGCTTCGCTTGAAAATTTAAAGATGCCAGTTGCTAGTGAAGCATCAGCTATCGTGAAAAAGCCTTTCTACGACGATCAAGCATCTGAAAAACAGCAAGAAGAAGCACTAGTTTTCTACAACAATACGTATCATCCAAACACAGGTGTTGACTTAGCTGTTAAGGGAGATAAATCATTTGATGTTGTAGCAGCAGCTAGCGGTACAGTAACAAAAGCAACAAAAGATCCTTTACTAGGTTATGTAGTAGAAATTGATCACAAAGATGGTTTAGTCACACAGTATCAATCTCTTGAGAAAGCTGATGTAGAAGTAGGAGATATTGTTAAACAAGGCCAAACCATCGCAAAAGCTGGAAAAAGCTTATATAATCAAGAAGCAAAAACACATGTACATTTTGAAGTTCGTAAAGATGGTGTAGCAATTAATCCAAGCAGTTATTTTGGAAAATCTGTTAGTTCTATCAAAGAAGTCAAAGCAGCTGAAGTGACAGAACCAAAAGACGACTCTTCTTCTGAAGAATCAAAGGATAGCGAAAAATCATCTGATGAAAAGACTAAAGAAGATAAAGATTCAAAACACCCTTCAACAGATACGTCTAAACCAAATGCATAAGGCAAGACCATAAATACGAAAAGAAGCTGGATAAAATCGAGCTTCTTTTTTTATGAATTTTTCTAAAATGAGATGCATTATGTCAAAAAAGTAAATAAAAAACACTAAATTTTCAAAAAAATATAAGAAATCACTTGTCCTTACTGACTTTTCTAGCATATATCTGCACACAAGCTAATAAACTGTTACAAACCTATAAAGAGAATGTTAGAAAAGGGATAATATATACATTCCCTTGGATACTTCTCATATCCAATTTGGGGAGGGCGAGTAGTGTGCACGATTACATCAAAGAGAGAACTATCAAGATTGGAAAGTATATTGTAGAAACAAAGAAAACAGTTCGTGTAATTGCGAAAGAATTTGGCGTTTCGAAAAGTACTGTCCATAAAGATTTAACAGAGCGTCTACCAGAAATAAATCCTGAGTTAGCAAATGAAGTAAAAGAAATTCTTGATTATCATAAATCTATTCGGCATTTGCGTGGGGGAGAAGCAACAAAATTAAAGTACAAAAAGGAAGAAGAAACTGTAAAATGAAAAAATGCCCAATATTGCCTTTTTTATAGAGGTAGTATAGGGCATTTTATTTTTTGGATAAAATAGGTATATAATAAATATTTTTGCTAATAACAACATACATATACAAATTGTGATAAAATAGTAAATTAGGAAAAAAGAATGGTTATCATGCAAAGATATGTAAATAGAAGGAGGATTTAAGGTATGTTAGCAAAAGACATTGGTATCGATTTAGGTACAGCTAACGTCTTAATTCACGTTAAAGGCAAAGGAATTGTGTTAAATGAACCGTCTGTTGTGGCGATTGATAAAAATACAAATAGAGTGCTAGCAGTAGGGGAAGAAGCGAGACGTATGGTAGGAAGAACGCCCAGTAATATTATTGCCATTCGTCCCTTAAAAGATGGTGTTATCGCTGACTTCGAAATTACAGAGTCTATGCTCAAACACTTTATTAACAAATTAAATGTAAAAGGTTTTTTATCCAAGCCTCGCATTTTAATTTGTTGTCCAACAAATATTACCTCTGTTGAACAAAAAGCCATTCGCGAAGCTGCTGAAAAGAGCGGTGGAAAAACCATTTATTTGGAAGAAGAACCAAAAGTCGCGGCAATTGGCGCTGGAATGGATATCTTTCAGCCGAGCGGAAATATGGTCGTAGATATTGGTGGAGGTACAACCGATGTGGCCGTCCTTTCAATGGGCGATATCGTAACAGCAGCTTCTATTAAGATGGCTGGTGATCGTTTTGATGCCGAAATTTTGCAGTACATTAAGCAAAAATATAAGCTCTTAATCGGAGAGCGTACAGCAGAAGAAATTAAAGTGAAAATTGGTACGGTGTTTCCTAAAGCTCGTAATGAAGAGCTGGACATTCGAGGGCGAGACATGGTTTCAGGCCTACCTCGTACGATTACTGTTTATTCTGAAGAAGTAGAGGAGGCACTTAGAGAGTCTGTCAGCGTCATTGTACAAGCTTCGAAAAGTGTATTAGAGCGTACACCTCCTGAACTTTCTGCCGATATTATAGACAGAGGCGTTATTTTAACTGGCGGTGGAGCATTGCTTCACGGTATGGACCAGCTGTTAGCGGAAGAATTAAAGGTGCCTGTGCTAATTGCAGAAAACCCAATGGGCTGTGTAGCTGTTGGAACAGGTATTATGCTCGATAATATTGATAAACTATCTCGTCGCAATATTGTTTAAATAAATGAAGACTCCTCTATTGGCTCGTTTCATACAGAGGAGTCTCTTCTTTTATCTATTATACTCTGTGAGCTGGCTATAACGAGCAACGTTTACTTGTAAGGAGGATGAAGTATGTTTAAAGGGTTTTACACGGCAGCAGCGGGTATGCTGTCTCAACAGCGTCAAACTGACTTATTAACGAATAACATAGCAAATGCTAATACGCTGGGATTTAAAGCAGATCAAGGTACGTTAAAGGCATTTCCTGATATGTTGCTGCAGCGAATGGAATCTGAAGATTTACCTACTGACCGTAGCATCTCTGTTCAGAACAAAAAAGAAATAGGTACGATTAATACGGGCGTGTATATGCAAGAAACAGTTCCAAATTTTACACAAGGTGATCTTCAGCAAACGTCTCAATCAACTGATATTGCATTGATGGAGCAAAATATGCCTACAAAAGAGGGCGGACTATTTTTTGTGGTACAAAGCCCTGATAATACGCCTCAATATACAAGAAACAGTAATTTTACATTAGATCAGCAAGGGTTTTTAACTACGTCTACCGGAGCTTATGTATTAAATACAAATAATCAACCAATTCAACTAAAAAGTGAAAACTTTACAGTTGATTCACAAGGTAACGTAACGGAAAATAATCAGCAGGTTGCACAAATCGATATTGCTTATGCTAGTGACTTACAAACGATTAAAAAGGCAGGGAATGGATTGTATGAAACGCTGAACAATCAGCCCTTGCCTTCAGCTAGGAATAATCCAGGCATTTCTTATCAGTTAAAGCAAGGATTTGTTGAACGTTCCAATGTAGATGCTGCTCAAAGTATGACTGATTTACTAACGGCTTACAGAGCTTTTGAGGCAAATCAAAAAATAATGCAAGCTTACGATAGAAGCATGGATAAAGCGGCAAATGAAATTGGGCGTGTGCGCTAAAAGCAACAGGGGAGATGAGAAGGATGAACCTTACAATGATAACAGCGGCTAATACGATGGGACAGCTGCAGCAGCAGCTTGATGTCATTGGCCATAATCTATCTAATACAAATACGACAGGATATAAAGCGAGAGATGCTTCATTTAATGATATGCTGTATCAACAAGTGAACAATCAAGAAGATAAGGGAACAGAAAAGCGGCTTACGCCAGCTGGAATTCGGCAAGGCACAGGCGCTTATTTAGATCAAACGAGCTTGAATATGACGCAGGGTGCTTTTCAGAATACAGATAAACTATTAGATGTAGCTGCATCAAATCCAAACGTTTATTTTCAAGTTGCCGTAAACGATTCCCAACAGCCTGTACAATATACGAGAGATGGTTCTTTTCATCTTAGCCCTGAAGGCCCGAACAATGTTAAATTAGTAAACGGTTCTGGTCAGGATGTGCTGGGGGAAAATGGTCAAGCTATTATTTTCAGTAACGCGTTCAAAGATATACAAATTGATGGAAGTGGAACGATAACGGTTACTACGAATAAGGGTGTTGACCAGTTTACACTTGGGTTAACAAATGTCCAAAAGCCGCAGGTGCTAGAAGCTAAAGGAGAAAATCTATTTGCTTTTCCAGCAGGGATGAACCAACCGAATATGTTTACAGATTTGACTGGAAAAGCTCGAGAAACAGCAGGCGTAGAGCAAGGGAAATTGGAACAGTCAAATGTAGATTTGAGTAAAGAACTTACTGATATGTCCATTGCTCAACGTGCGTATCAATTTAATTCCCGCTCTATTTCAATTGCAGATCAAATGATGGGCTTGGTTAATGGAATCAGAGCTTAAGCAAGTAGTTGCTTCTCAATTGAGCATTCTGTATATTGATAATAGTATCGTATGTTACATGCGGTTTGAAAGGAGACTTATTTATGCTTGATATTGAACAAATTAAAGAAATTATTCCACACCGATATCCATTTTTATTGGTCGATCGTATTTTAGAAGTGGAAGAGGGAAAAAAAGCAGTTGGTTTAAAAAACGTATCTGCCAATGAAGAATTTTTTAACGGGCATTTCCCTGACTATCCTGTGATGCCAGGGGTTTTAATTGTAGAAGCTTTGGCTCAGGTAGGAGCAGTAGCTATGCTAAAAAAAGAAGAAAATCAAGGACGTTTAGCATTTTTTGCAGGCATTGACAACTGCCGCTTTAAAAAGCAAGTAAGACCTGGTGATCAACTGCGTTTAGAGGTGGAAATTGTACGTGCGCGTGGATCTATTGGCAAAGGAAAAGGTATCGCAACTGTAGATGGAGAGTTAGTCTGCGAAACAGATATTATGTTTGCTTTAGGCGATAAAAAAGAATAGTACATAAGAGCTGCTGATGCAGCTTTTTTTATTGGCGCTGCAAAGCAGAAAAAAGTTTCTTTAATAAAGGTATAATATCCGTTAGCAACTCTTTTTGAAGTGTTGGTGACAGAGATGAAAATTGTAAGAGCACATGTTTCAATAAGGGCTGTTTATCTATGAGGGTTAAAATGGTCTCGTCATGTGAATCCGATTCACATTTTCTTGTTAAGTAAAGAAGTTGGAAGTCATGTAAATGATCTTGTTTATAAGAGGAAGGCTCAATAAGTTGGTCCAGCGTAATTTGAAAACAATTACATAAAGATAAAAAATCAAAAATAGAAGGTGTTTGTTTTGAACATTCCCATTTTGAAATAGTTGTACGAGAAACATTCAACTGATTTGCTAATTCTTCTTGTGAAAATCCTCCTTTTAGTCTGAACTGTTTAATTCTTTCTCCAAAATCTTTCATATGCATCACCTGATTTCGTAAAGATAAATATATGTCTTATTGTTCGAATGTAGTTCATATTCTTTGTAACATGATGAATTCGCACAATATGAAACATATACACTTTACCTTCTGCAATAAAGGGAATAAAACCTGTTTTTATTTCTTTTTTTTCTCTAAAAAGATTCGTTTTTCTTCATGGATATAAAAAAAAGAACAAAAATAGAGGTTTTTATAGTAAAAAAATCCTATTTTTTGTTCGGTATATTGAAAAAAATGGTTGAATAACGGGGAAAAATGCATTAATATACGAATTACAAAGAAAAAGGAGTGAAAAAATGACAAATTTTTATTTGAAAAGGCAAGGCGCTCGCATAAGAGATAATCGCTTCAAACGTTCTAGTTGTGCTCATTTATTTTTAGGAAAAAAAGAAAGGTACCTCTCCAGTGAGTTCTCTTTTCTTTACCCTACTCATGCACCAACGAAAAAGGCCGCAAACAATAATCCTCCCTTTTAAATCCAGACACCTTGAGATGACTTGACTTATTTTTTAGATGTACTTTTTATCGGTCTGTTTCGAAGCTGCAGTTTGAACTGTTGAAGTAAATCTTGACCTGATAACCCTTGGTTAATTAAATCCTCTAAGAGCATTTCAGCATAATGAAGTCTCCGTTCTTTTAAAACACCTTTCATCAACAAACTAATACGATTTTCACCAATTGAAGTAATGGAAGCCACGGTAGCTATAAAGGTAGCCGGATCATTTGTTTCTTTCGTAATTTTAGCTTCTACCGTTATTTTTTGTTTATCTTTCAACAAAACATGAAATTCATCGTACCATTTCTTATCGATAACTGCTTCTAAAATCCAGTTATTTTCGCCGTCTTCTTTATTAATAATAAGGCCATTAGTGAGTGAGACAGACTGACGCTTTTCTTGATCATCAACCAATTGAAATGACACAAGTTTAAATGTTTTCATTGATGTTTCCTCCTTTACGTAAATAGTAGGTTATCCATATTATAACATGAATGAGCTTAAAGATTCCCATTATTCAATCAGTTGGAGTGGTAGACTATGATTAACCATATTGTTCTTGTAGGAAGACTGACAAAAAAACCTGAGCTTAGATATACCCATGAAGGGATTGCAGTATCTACTATTACTTTAGCAATTAATCGAACGTTTCGAAATGTTGAAGGTGAATATGATGCTGATTTTGTCAACATTACTCTGTGGAGAAAAAATGCAGAAAATACGGCTGCTTACTGTGATAAAGGAGCGGTTGTAGGTGTAGTAGGGCGTGTACAAACGCGCACATTTGAAAATAATCTTCAGCAACGAGTATATATGACCGACGTTGTGGCTGATGCTGTTAAGTTTTTAAGTGGAAAGCCATCCGGTTTTTCTTCATTTGATTCAAATCAACAAGAAGAATAAAGTTATCTAGTATGAAAGGGGGTGATTAGTTCAGCTAAGGTTTTAATTCCTCTTATCTATCATAATAGAAGATAGATCCTTTTTAAGAGCAAGGCTCTTTCTATGTTCTCAAGAGAGAAAATTAAAGTATTCACTATCCCCGAACTATTCCTCTATTTCAGCCGTTAAATCATTTAACGGTTTTTTTCTGTATATAAGAGATTGAGACATAACTGAATTAATGCAATCTAAAGACAAACAAATGGGATGAGCTAGTATGGATCATTTGTTAAACCACTGTTGATTTCCGTGCAAGGCTTCGCTTTCCGCGGACGGCTGATGAGCCTCCTCGTCACTTGCGCGCGGGATCATCTATTCTGCTTTTCTCGCAGGAGTCTTCGCTTTGCCCTCCCTACATATATGAAAACTACTTCCACCCTACCAATGAAAAAACCCGAACGAGTTTGATTCTTCATCAAGAATCAAACTCGTTCGGGTCTTCCTTCAACTAAAATACTTTTGTTTCAGCTTCTATCAATTATTTAGAAAATCTTTTTGCACCTAAGTAGCGCTTGCTCCAGTAGCTGTTATCTAAGCTTGCAATGGTTACACCCGTAGAAGATCCAGCATGAATAAATTGACGATTACCAAGGTAAATGCCCATATGTGTAGGACCGCTAGAATATGTATTAAAAAACACTAAGTCTCCAGGCTGTGGATTACTGACGGGTGTTGATACCCTCCAATAACCAGCCGTCGTATAGCGCGTTGTAGAAATTTGTTGTTTCGTTACGTAATAAATGAATCCGCTGCAGTCAAAACCAGAAGGAGTTGTGCCACCCCATTTGTAAGGAACACCTATATAACGTTTTGCCTCTGAAATCATTTGCGATACATTTAATGTTCCGTTAGAAGTTGAAGGTGTGGATGTACTTGGTTTTGTTGTTGGCGTAGTTGTTTCGCTGCTTTTTGATACCTTTAATTGTTGATTTACATAAATCGTATTAGACGTTAATCCGTTTATTTGTTTTAGCTCACTCACGCTCATGTGAAATGTCGAAGCTATTTTAGATAGGCTATCTCCACGCTGAACTTTGTAAGTTCCATTTGCATCCTTAGAAGGAGTTTCTGCTGGTTTACTCGTAGTTGGAGTCGATGCGCTATTGCTTCCATTTACTTTTAACGTTTGGTTAATATAGATAATGTTAGAAGAAAGAGCGTTCAAACGTTTTAATTCTTCTACGCTCATATTAAAACGAGTAGCAACTTTCCAAAGGGTATCGCCGCTTTGAACTTTATATGTCGAACCAGTAGAAGGAGCTGAAGGCTGTTCTTCCTTATTAGATGGTTGAGAGGTTGAAGCAGAAGGAATCGATAACGTTTGTCCTATGTGAATTGTATTTGAAGATAACTTATTTACGCTTTTTAAAGCTTCTACCGTTGTATGGTATTTGGTAGATAATGACCAAAGTGTATCTCCAGCTTTCACTTGAACAGTTGAAGCAGATGCTTCAGCTGAAGCGTGATATAAGAATGTCCCGCCAACAATGGCGCCTAGAGATAAAGCGAGCTGCCTTTTTTTCATTAATAAATCCCCCTAATTATGTAAATGTTTCATATTTATTTTTCCAATATGTCTATTAAATTACAAAAATATTATATGTATAAATATGCTGGAATTTAAAGAGAAAGTAAAGGGTCTTTTTCTCTATAAAAATACCTTTTTATACAAAAAACGCTATTTATTGCGTTTTTTGTATCTTTATAAGTAGCTGGATAATGATTTACACTTATTTTTTTGTGTCGAATGATCTAATAAAAAAAGAGGACAAGTAAAAAAGTCCTCTTTTCAGTAAAGTTGTAACACATTTTATAATTTTTCTTATTCATTTCTGTATGCAAGAAGCTCTTGTAGTTCTTTATTAGAAAGTTCTGTTACCCATTGATCTCCTTGTATGAGTTCATTGTTTAGATGTTGTTTTTGATTGATCACTTCATCAATTTTTTCTTCAATCGTTCCTCTTGTAATAAACTTATGAACATGAACAAATTTATTCTGCCCAATTCGATGGGCGCGATCGGTTGCTTGGTTTTCAACAGCTGGGTTCCACCATCGGTCAAAATGAATAACGTGATTTGCAGCTGTTAAATTCAATCCAGTTCCACCTGCGCGAAGAGAAAGGATAAAGATGGCTTTGTTCCTTGCTTGAAATTGAGCAACCATTTCATCTCGTTGTTCTTTTGACAAACTTCCGTGGAGGAATAAAACCGGCTCGTTGATTTCTTTTTCTAAGGTTCTTTGCAGCATGAGTCCTGTTTCAATATACTGAGTAAAGATTAAACAGCTTTCTTGCTGTGTGCGAATGCTCTCTACGAGTTCAATAATTTTTTCACTTTTATGAGATCGCCGTACCGTTTGTTTAGCTGCACTTTCCTTTAAGTACAAAGCTGGATGGTTGCATAATAATTTTAGCTTATTTAGTGTTTGCAAAATTATGCCTTTTCGTTCAAATCCTGTTTTTTCCTCTGTTTCTTGAAACATTCCTTGAACTAGCTCCTGGTAAAGTGAAGCTTGTTCCGCTGTCAGCGGGATATATTCTTTTTGTTCTTGTTTATCAGGCAGTGAGCGGGCGATGTTTTTATCTTGTTTCGTTCTTCTCAATAAAAAAGGCTGAATGAGTGCTTTAAGCTCAACAGTTCGTTCAGGTTTCTCGCCTTTTTCAATACCTGCTACAAATCGGTTTTTAAATGAATTAATTGTTCCTAAATAACCAGGATTGATGAATTCAAATAATGACCATAGTTCCAGCAGACGGTTTTCAATTGGAGTTCCAGTAAGCGCAATTTTGTGTCTTCCTTGCAGCTGACGGATGGCTCTCGCCTGTTTAGTCTGCGGGTTTTTAACATGTTGTGCTTCGTCTAAGGAAATGCTGTTCCACATAAACCCTTTCAACAATTCGACATCCAAAAGAGCAACTTGATAAGTCGTGATCACAACGTCAGTACTTTCACATATCTTCTCAAATGCGTATCCGTTGGTTCTTTTCGGCCCGTAATGAACATGAACACGAAGAGAAGGGGCAAATTTCTGTAATTCTTTTTCCCAGTTTCCAATTAAAGAAGTTGGGCAAACGATAAGAGAAGGAGAGCTATGTAACGGATGAATATTTGTTAAATAACTAATTAATTGAATGGTTTTACCTAGCCCCATGTCATCTGCTAGACATCCTCCTAAGTTAAACTTTCTCAAAAACATGAGCCAATTCAAACCTTGCTGCTGATAAGGTCTTAATGCACCTTTAAATTCAGAGGGAGGCAGCACTTCCGGCAGCCGTTCTAAATCCGTTAAGGATGTAATAAATGATTGAAAGGAAGCGGGGAGTTGGAACTCAACTTTTACCTCTTCTTCATCGGTTTTACTGTCTGCCATGTAGGTTAGCTTTGTTTTTAAAATTTCATGAATTGAGACGCCTTTTTTACTAGCTTCTTTAACAATTTTCTGCGCTTGTTTAATTAATCTAGAATCCAGTTGAATCCACTGTCCGCTAATAGATAATAATCGGCGTTTTTGTTCGACTAATTTCCGAAACTCTTCTTCTGAGAAAGTTTGATCGCCAATAGAAAATGACCAGCGGAAGCTGCTGATAGCTTGTTTACCAAACAATGCAGATGAAGTATTTTCTATAGTACCAGATACTTTTATGGTGGCTTTTTTTAATGATTCCCACCAACTTGGCAAATGGATAGAGACACCTTGTTTAATCAATGCTGCACTATCTTGAGTTAGAAATTCCCATACTTCCTCATCTGTTAGGACAGACTGAATAAACGCTCCTTTTTGGTATAAAGTAGGAGCCAATGCTTTCCATCGCTCGTGTTCATAAGCGATATATGATTCGTAGTGATTCCACTCTTTAGGAAGCATTCTTCCCAGTATAAAAGGTTCTTTGGCTTCATCGTGGGGAATCACGAATGTTTCAGCCGTCCATACATCTCCATCGGTCGTTGGCTCTACAATACGCAATGAAAGGTCAAAGGGAGGATTATAGCTCTCGCCTTCTATGCTTATTAAAAAGTCCTTTCCTTCCTTTTTTAATAGGCTCTCTTTAATTTGTGCTCGCCACTCTTGCTCATCAGCTTGTGAAAGCGATCCAGTCATTTGTTTTTTTAAAGGAAGAGAATGAAATTTCCCTTGGATAATCCTCTTTGTCATATCGATTGCAATTTGCTGATAAGCTTCCGCTGAAGCGGACAAAGCCGGTTTCAACACATGCTGTTGAATAGGTAATTGTATGAAAGTGAACATTTGCCATGCAGAAAGAAGAATTCCTTTTTTTCCATTAATCTCAACCTGTGTGGCTTCGCTTCCGTAATAGGTCTGTTCATGCCATAGAAACAGCGCATCTTTCCATGTATCAGGGAGCAAAATTTGGCCGCTAGGTGATACACAGTAGAGAAAAAAGTCACCGTGTACAGGTTCGACTTCAAGTGTTAAATGGAACAAATCAAACATTCAGTAAATCTCCTTTTTCTAATAGTTGTTGAAACGAGCGCTGTTTCTTTGTTTTTATCGCTAATTCTTTCATATAATGTTCCCATAGTAGAGAGCGATTCATTTGTAGATAAAGTCTCTTTAATTCTTGTAAGTAGATATAGGCTTCTTGGTAACTGCTTTTCTTTTTTTCATAAATCAGCTTTGAGATCATTTGATGATAAAGAGGAATAACCAGCTTTTCATCTTTTTGTTTTAAGGCTTCTATCGTTTGCTCGTCATATTTGATGCTGTCATATTGAAGAAGCACCTGTAATTCAACCCACTTTTTCAATTGGTCAGAAGCATATAGAAAATCACTGTATTCAATAAAACTATAGGGAAGTAATGTTTGCAATGCTTCAATATACAAAGTTTGCTCGTTCGTTAAGTCTTTATAGTGCTGAAATAAATTTACAATCATGGAGACCATGTTTCGGCTTCCTTGATAAGTAGCCGGAACGGTGCGTACGTAATCTCCTATATAGGTCATTATATAAGAGCCCCACTGAGCAAAGCGGTCAGTTTCTTTTTCATGCAATAAATCATTTAACCAAGGAATAAGATAGGGAATTGTTTGTAGTGTTTCATCGCTCAAACGTTCTTTTGCTTCCCCATCTTTTTCTTGAAGGAATAAAAGATAGGAAAGAGCTGTATTGTTTATAAAAGAACCGTACTTAGCTTTTAATTTGCTTTCCTCAGTTTTTCGCCACTTTTCTAACGTGAAGATTTTTTGCCAAATAACGCGATAAATCTCAATACGTTCATATTGTAAAGGCATATCTTTATGCAATAATTCTCGGATGTATGGAATGCTATCCTCTATAATAGATAATGCATCTCCATCGTATTTCATTTGCTTTAATGAATCAGCGGTAGCATAAATTTCATTTGTTATTTTGTAGACGTGACTATATACGAATGATTCCTCGATGTTAGTAGAAAGCTGATGTGCCTGTAATTGAGCTGATAGTTTATAGAATGTATGAACCCCTCCATACATACAAAATAAAGCATAAAGCAATGGGTGCTCAGGAGCCTTTTTCACTAAAGCACGGTAATAGTACTGATAATATTCATGATAAATGGAACGGTCATTTTCGTTCCGCCCCTGCATAAAAAGCGTATACTGCTCCTCAAAAGTTTGTCTCCACTCTTGAAAAGTTGCCTTCGGCTTTTTTAACACTTGTTTGGCAGATAGCATAGTCAAAGCTGCTTTTTCATGGTTTCGCCATTCTTTGAATAGGGGCGCAAGCGGTTCTATTAATGAGTACATATAAAAAAACGCTGCAAAGCAGTGTTCACAAAATCCGTTATGCTGACAAGAACAGGTACTTTCAGGGAGCAGCTGCTTGTTTAGTTCCACATAAAACGAATCGATTTTAACATTTAATATCTGTTCATCATTGTGCAAAATGAAGAATGAATGGGTACGGTAAAGGTCTAGCCCTGCTTGGGCATTCATGCGATAGCGTACATCACTGTACGGGAAATGATGTATAAATTGGTGCTGTAAGTGATCTGAAAACGAACTCATAATCCCATTCCTTTCTATACATAAGTGGAGCATAAAATTATATTTATAATTGATTAATTTTCTTTTCATTATAAATGATAAAAATAGAATTATACAAAATCTTTTGTTATGATAAAGCAGAATCCAACATGACTCTTTATAAAAAGAAATGGATTCAACATGACTTTGTGTACATACTCAATCGCAGACTTACTATACTATAACCAATAAGCACGATTGACATTGACAGGAGGAAAAGTAAGTGGAAATTCGTAAAGCTATTATTCCAGCAGCTGGATTAGGGACACGCTTTTTGCCGGCTACAAAAGCACAGCCTAAAGAAATGTTGCCAATTGTAGATAAACCAACGATTCAATACATTGTGGAAGAAGCAGTAGCATCAGGTATTGAAGATATTTTAATTGTAAGCGGTCGCGGAAAACGAGCAATCGAAGACCATTTTGATAAATCATATGAGTTAGAAGAAACATTAGCCGCAAAGGAAAAGTGGGACATGCTCGAAGAAGTGCAGGGGATTTCGAATTTGGCTAATGTTCACTACATTCGTCAAAAGGAACCTAAAGGGTTAGGTCATGCCATTCACTGTGCAAGAAGTTTTATCGGAGATGAACCTTTTGCTGTTATGCTAGGCGATGATGTAGTTCAATCAGAAACACCTTGTTTGAAACAGTTAATGAACGTATACGAAAAATATGAATGCGCTGTAGTTGGTGTACAGGAGGTGCCTAGGAAAGAAACTTCAAAGTACGGAATTGTAGGTCCTAAAGGAGAGCCTCTTGAAAAAGGATTATTAGACGTAGAAACGCTCGTTGAAAAACCGAATCCAGAAGAGGCCCCTTCTGGCTATGCAATTATGGGGCGCTATATTTTAACACCGGAAATTTTTGATATCTTAAGCAGAGAAGAGATTGGCGCAGGAGGAGAAATTCAATTAACAGATGCTATTTTACGCCTGAATGAATTTCAACGTGTTCTTGCTTATTATTTCGAAGGAAAACGTTATGATGTTGGAGATAAATTTGGATTCATTAAAGCAACAATTGATTTAGCTCTGCAAAGAGAACCGCTGCGAGAAGAGTTAGTGAGCTATTTTAGAGAAATTGTCGAAAAAGAAGGGCATATGTAAAATATATTTACTAGGGGAACTATTGGGAATCAAGGAGATTTTCAATAGTTCTTTTGGGTTAGAGCTCGTTGTACAAAAGATGGTTATATCGTTTATTGATGAATTCTCATAAAATGTTACATAATAATAAGTACAAGAAATTATTTCATGTTTTTATATAAATGCTATCATGAAATGACATTTTTCGATATAATATCAGATAGGTTTTATTTATTAAGCATGTCATATAAAGGAGATTTTCTGCAATGACAAAGAAATTGTGTGTAGTTGGTTTAGGATATATAGGTTTACCGACAGCTGTTATGTTTGCCAATCACGGCTTATATGTACATGGTGTCGACGTAAATCAAAAAGCAGTAGAATTAATTAAAAATAAGCAACTTCATATAGAAGAAAACGGCTTACAAGAACGTTTAGAATCAGCAGTTGACAACGGACACTTCACGGTAGGCACAACAGCTGAAGAGGCGGATATTTTTATTATTGCTGTACCATCACCAATTAATGAAGATAAAACGGCAAACTTGAACTATGTTCGAGAAGCGACAAAATCGATTGTTCCTTACGTTCGTAAAGGAAATTTAGTAATTTTAGAATCCACAGTTCCTCCGCGTACAGTAGAAGACGTTATGCTACCTGTGCTAAAAGAAACTGGTTTAGAATTAGGCAGTGAGTTATTTGTTTCTCATTCACCTGAACGCGTTATTCCAGGAAAAGTATTTGAGGAATTAGTCAATAATGACCGGATTGTCGGTGGTATTAACGAAGAGTCTAGTCGTTTGACTGTTGAGCTTTATAAAACATTTGTAAAAGGAAATATTCACGTAACGGATGCTACAACAGCTGAAATGGTGAAAGTAATCGAAAACACATATCGTGATGTGAACATTGCGTTTGCAAATGAGCTGGCAAAAATCAGTGAAAAAATTGGTGTAAACGCGTGGGAAGCGATTAAGTTAGCGAACTATCATCCGCGTGTAAACATTCATTTACCAGGTCCTGGTGTAGGCGGCCACTGTATTGCTGTTGACCCTTGGTTCTTAACGGAGCTTCAGCCAGAACTGGCAAAAATTATTTCTCTTTCTCGTCATACAAATGATTCAATGCCTGAATATACAGCATTGAAAACGAAAAGCCTACTAGATGAAAAGGGCATTCAACATGGACGTGTAGCTGTTTTAGGTTTAGCTTTTAAAGGAAATATTGACGATATGCGTGAAAGTCCATCAACAGATGTACTTCATCATTTAGAAAAGCTGGGCGTTGATTACACAGCATTTGATCCTCATATCAAAGAGAATAAAATCGAACGTCAGACGCAAAGTTTGGATGAAGCTGTTGCACATGCGGATGTGATTCTTATTTTAACAGATCATAATGAGTTCAAAGAGCTTCTTCCATCAGCTGTTGAAAATCACATGCGTACAAAAGTTATTTTTGATACGAAAAACTGCATTCAGCGTGATCAATGGAAAGGAGCAGGCTTTGACGTAGTGTTACTTGGTGATTCAAAAGTTTCTACTTTATAAAAAGACGGGCTGAACAGCCTGTCTTTCGTTTGTAAAAAACTAAAAAATCAACATACGGGTGATTTAATGAAGGAAAACATCTTAGGAATAGACGTTTGTAGCGACACGTACGATGAGCTAGCGGTAAAGTTACTTCAGGATATAGATAAAGGCCGAAAATCATTTATTGTAGCAATCAACCCTGAAAAAATTATGAAAGCACAAGAAGACAGGGAATTAAAGTCACTATTAAATCAAGCGACTTATCAAATTCCAGATGGAATCGGTGTGATTTTAGCTTCAAAGCTCAAAAAGGGACGTATTCGTGAGCGTGTAACGGGTATTGATATGATGCTGAAGCTGTGTAAAGAAGCAACGAATAACGGTAAAAGGATTTTTTTATACGGAGCCAAGCCTGGAATTGCAGATGAAGCCAAAGCTAAGTTGGAAGAGATGTTTCCAGGGATTTTAATTGTTGGAACATTAAATGGCTATGAAAAAAATGAAGAAGTCATTGAACGTACGATTAATGATTCAGGAGCAGAAATTGTTTTTGTGGCTTTAGGCAGTCCAGCCCAAGAAAATTGGATTATTGCTCATAAAGAGAAACTTAATCCTTCTGTTTATCAAGGCGTAGGGGGCTCGTTCGATGTTATTTCAGGACGATTGAACCGAGCACCTGCTGTTTTTCAAAAGTTTGGTTTAGAGTGGCTTTATCGACTGTTAAAAGAACCATGGAGATGGAAGCGTCAGTTAGAATTACCTAGGTTTCTTCTTCGAGTGTTAAGAGGTTAAAAAAGCATGCGGATATAATCCGCATGCTTTTTATTTTTAGATATCTTCTTTCTTGTTTTGTTGCTTGATTTCATCCGTTAGTTCGTGCAAGCTTTGTCGCACATTTCCTTTTCCAGAAAAGTTTTCAATCAATTCCTTCACATCTATACCTGAGGATGCTTTCAGCGATTCTTGAAGAGAAGACATTAAGTTTGTTGCATAGCCAGTCACTTTATTAGCTCCGCTGTTTTCACCGTTGCTTCCTGTATCCACAACCGTAATTTTGTCGATATTTGCTAAAGGACTTGCAACTTGTTTTGCATATTCAGGAAGCATCTTGATAATCATATCTAAAATAGCCGCTTGACCGAACTGCTCGAATGCTTCAGCTACTTTTTGTTTAGCTTCAGCTTCAGCTAAACCTTTTAAGCGGATAATCTCAGCTTCAGATTCACCTTGGGCACGCTGAGCTTCCGCCTTTGCTAAACCATCAATTCGAACGCGTTCAGCTTCAGCTTTAGCCATTGCTTCAATTCGATATTTGTTGGCGTCTGCTTCAGCAAGCTGTTTTGCTTTTTCAGCTTCTGCGGATTGTTCAACAGAGTAACGATCTGCATCTGCTTTCTTTTTTACTTCAGAATCGTATTGACGCTCACGACGAAGAATTTCTTTTTCTTCTAATTCAATTTGTTTCTGACGTTCAATGATGCGGATTTGCATTTCTTGTTCTGTTACATCTTGTTTCGCGCGAGCTGTTTCTAGATCATATGCTTGGTCAGCACGAGCTTTGGCAATATCTTGTTCGCGACGATATTCAGCGGTTTTTAACTGATTCATTTTTTCAGCTTCCGCGATTTCTGTATTTCGCTCAAGCTCCGCTTTTTGGGCATCTTTATGAGCCTCAGCACGCTTGATTCTTGTTTCTTTTTCAGCTTCTGCTGTTGCAATGTCAGCATCTCGCTTAACTTGAGCAATACGAGGTTTCCCTAGAGATTCTAGATAGCCGTTCTTATCCCGAACGTCTTTAATTGTAAACGATACAATAATTAAGCCCATTTTAGCCAGATCTTGTGAAGCTACGCGCTGTACTTCTTGAGAGAATTTTTCACGGTTTTTATAAATTTCTTCTACCGTCATAGAACCAAGAATCGAGCGAAGGTGACCTTCTAAGACTTCTCTAGCTTCGGTTTCGCGATCTTCTTTTGCTTTGCCTAAAAACTGCTCAGCGGCCGTTGCAATTTCTGAAATAGAACCTCCAATTTTGATGATTGATACCCCATCAGCCATAACAGGAACACCTTGTTCTGTATATACTTCAGGTGTAGATACTTCAAGTTTGCTTGACAGCAAGCTCAGAGGCTCAGCCTGCTGAAAAACTGGCAGCACAAACGTACCGCCTCCGCGAACAATTTTAATGCGGTTTCCGGATTCATCGACGTGCACGTTTTTATTTCCCAGATAGCTTCCTGTTACAATTAACGCTTCATCTGGACCTGCTGTACGGTATTTTGTAATAAATACGGCAATCAGCGCAATTAATAAAAAAACAACAATTCCAACGACAACTAATATAGGTGTTGAAAACATAAAACTCCCCCTAATACTATTTATAATGAGTGATTGGTGATAACTTCTTCATAAATCACAACGAGTGCGTTGCCCCTTTGTATATCTACAACAAGCACTTTGCTGCCTAAAGGTATAGCAGTGTTTTTAAAGCTGGCAGCGGGTTTGGAAATAGTGCCGCTAACCCCTTCGATAAATACTTCTCCATAACCATCTGCAGGAACGGAAGTAATAATGGTACCAAGTCTTCCTTTTAACGAATCTTCAGTAAAAGCAAGGGACTCTTCAGCCGATGATAAAGGAATCAATACAAAAACATTGAGCAAAATAACGAGTAGAAGGGCAATAAGAGCGGAAATCGAAATAATCAAATAATTTTGCAATGACGTATAGGCGAACAAATATCCACTGGCACTAAAGAATGTTAAAAAAGAAAAAAAAAGAGTGGGGTTAAAAAAAGGTATCGCTTCAGATAATCCATCTAACAAATCGCTAAATAAAATGTATAAGAAGGTGAGACTTCCGCAGATAATTAATCCATACAAATACACTGTTTGAACAGATAGACCGAACATAGTTCATTCAACACCCCCTTTATGTAAGATGATTGATGCTGTTCCTACTATGTATTACGAACCGTATCGAAAAAAGTTTCATTTTTTTGATAAAATTCCTTTTTTTGTTTAATTTTATCTCTATCCATTTTACTATATTTTAACTTTTAAATGATATAAGATAAGGACAACGATTCAGTGAATGTGGTTTGAAATAGTGGACATGCATAGGTCAAAAGTTTGTTCATATAATGAGTGGGTCATATGAAATAAAAATAAAGGTTTAAATATGCTTAATAAAAAGGAAAAAGAGTTAGAGATGACGAATAAATTAGACGAAAAGGGGGGAGTTCGCTTATATTTTAATAAAGCATAGTAAAGAAAATGTTCTACATAAAATAACCACATAAGAATAAAGTAAATCAGCTGTTTATACACAAAAAAATACAATTCTTTTCTATTGATAGTTTGTAAATGTGCTAATTTTTGAGAATAAATTTCTATTTAAGTAGTAGAATCATTGTGATATAATCCATTTTGGGAATAAGTAAGTAATTATTGTTATACGCAATTTGAAATACTATCCAATTATATAAAGTTGGATACATTTTTTATGGTTTTGGTTAACATAAACCTGAGGAGGGTCTCCATGCTATATTTGACCTTGTTTATTTGTTTTATTACATCTATTCTGATCACTCCGCTGGTTAAGAAGCTGGCGTTTAAAATAGGTGCAACGGATAAACCAAATCAACGAAAAGTTCATCAAAAAATTATGCCTCGCCTTGGAGGTTTGGCGATATTTTTTAGTTTTCTTATTGGATACCTCGTTTTACAGCCTGACAGTAAATATGCGCTGCCGATTTTAATCGGAAGCATCATTATCATCATTACCGGTGTCTTAGATGATATGATTGAGCTATCCGCTAAAATCAAATTAGGCGGTCAGCTAGTAGCGACATTAATTGTTGTTGTATACGGTGGAGTCCAAATTGATTTCATTAACTTGCCGTTTGGCGGAAAATTAGAATTCGGAATGTTAAGTATTCCAATTACGGTATTATGGATTGTAGGAATTACCAATGCTATTAATTTAATTGATGGATTGGATGGATTAGCTGCCGGCGTTTCCTCTATTGTATTGATTACCATCTCGGGTATGGCTATTATGATGGGCAATGTGTTTGTGACAAGCATGGGTTTCATCGTATTGGGAAGTACGCTCGGATTTTTGTTTTACAACTTTCACCCCGCTAAGATTTTTATGGGCGATACAGGAGCACTATTTTTAGGCTATATGATTTCTGTATTGTCTCTGTTAGGATTTAAAAATGTAGCGGTTATTTCCTTCATTGTTCCAGTTATTATTTTAGGGGTACCAATTTCAGATACGTTCTTTGCTATTATTCGCCGAATCGTAAAAAATCAACCGCTATCGGCTCCTGATAAATCTCATTTGCATCATTGCTTGTTGCGCTTAGGGTACAGCCATAGACAAACGGTTTTAATTATTTATGGAATGAGTGCGATATTTGGTTTAGCGGCAGTTATCTTCTCAAAGGTACAAACAATGTGGGGATCTTTTCTTGTACTAGCTATCCTCCTTGTAGCGATTGAAATTATCGTTGAAAAGATAGGACTAGTTGATAAGACATATAGGCCAATTCTCAACATGGTCCGTGGACTTCGTTTAAAAAATTAATTAAAAAGACCTCTTGGATATCCAAGAGGTCTTTTTAATTATTCTGTTGTATCTGAAGTTGATTCAATGCCTAAATGCTTGCGGAGCTTTTCACTTACTTTTTCTACTGAATCATTGTCTAGTTTAAAGTAGTACACGCCGTTAATTTTTTCATCGCTGCCGTCTAAGTTAATGGTTTCGATGTCTACTTTTTTCGAAGCATAATCATAAAACGAAAGCATTTCACCGAACATTAAATTCGTTTTCATATTATCGCCAACAGCTTCGATAAGATTTCCATATTTATTTAGTGATCCAATGGAAGCAGCTTTTTTAATCATGGCTTCAATCAACTGCTGTTGTCTTTTTCCTCGCTCAATATCGTTGTCTTGTTTTCGTGTTCGAGCAACAGCTAACGCTTCTTCGCCATTTAAATGTTGATTTCCTGGTTTTAAGACAATAGCATTATGACGATCTTTTGAGTCCTTTTCACTCATCGCATAAGGTACATCAAAATCGATTCCCCCAAGTGAGTCTACAATGTCTGTGAAAGCTTTAAAATTCACTTTAACATAGTAATCAACGGGGACATTAAACAGATGTTCTACCGTTTCTACAGTTGCTTTTGGACCTCCGTAAGCATGCGCATGAGTAATTTTATCTTTTCTGTTCACTTCAGGTATATAAACCCGCGAATCTCGAGGTATGCTTACAAGCTTTACGGTTTTATTGGTTTCGTTAAAGGTCGCCAAAATTAAAGCATCCGTACGGGCTGATTTCCCGAATTTCCTGGTTTCACTATCATCTACGCCCATAAATAAAATGGATATATCATCTTTTTTGGGATCGATTTTACGATCACGCATAGGAGAGTTATCGCGATCTCCGAGTCCTTCATAAGAATCAGAAGCTACTGTTTTAGCTTTAACAAACAAATAAGAGCCATAAGCAGTCGCAGAAAGCCCTAAAATAAGGATAGGTAACAGAAAAAATGTAAAAAGCCTTCGTTTTCTTTTCCGTTTGTTTACTCTTTTTTGAAAACGTCTATATTGAGCCATACGGTTTCTCCTTTTATTCGTATATTCGAACACTTATTGTGACAATTAGTATGTGTTATAAATTGGAATGTATGAATCAAACTCGTCAAAGCTATGCATCTGTACGAGGTTTTTACTCATTGACAAGTAGCGCAACCATCAGAATAGTTGCGCTATTTATCAATTGTACAATGTTTTTTAATAAGAGTAAATAATTCATTCTACATCTTCTTCTAAATAGGTCGTCTCACCTGCTCGAATATCTGCTTGGCCGTTTGTTAGCTCGGTCATCCATTCAGTAAATGCTTCTGTTTGAGCTTCCTCTACAAATGTTTCAATCTCTACCATATCTGCGTAGTGAATTTCTTTTAATAGATAAACGGAACTGCGAAGTTCATTTTCTAATTTTCCAAGCCATGTATAGTCGACGGTTGTATGCATAACCGCCATGAGAGTTCGTTTGACTGTACCTAGTTCATTTAACGCTTCGGAAACAGATTTCCCATATGCGCGCACCAAGCCACCTGCGCCCAATTTAATGCCTCCGAAATAGCGCGTAACGACGACCACCGTATCTTTTAAGCCTCTTTTTTTAAGCACTTCTAACATTGGTACGCCTGCTGTTCCACTTGGTTCTCCATCATCGTTTGCTTTTTGAAATTGATCTCGTTCTCCAATTAGGTAAGCTGAACAGTTATGAGTAGCATTCCAGTGCTGTTTTTTAATGTCTTGAATAAATTGCTGAGCTTCTTCCTCCGTTGTTACACGTTTCATATGACAAATGAATCTAGATTTTTGAATAGTGATTTCATGTGAACCTTCTTGTTTTACGGTATAATATTGTGATAACAATCAAAAAATCCTCCTTAGCGTTATAAATAGAAGAAAAACGGGTATTTACGTACTGTTTACTTGCTATTAGTATAAAATGTTTATGAAAAGACATCAATTAATCAAATTCAACCTCACTTGAACAAGCTATACAGAATATACGTTATAATAAAAGAGTGTGCAGGCTTGCATAGCTAAATAATGAAATGGTTTAAACAGGCAGTTAGTCACTGTTGAAGAGTGAGCGTAAATGGTAATCTATTCAAATAACGCGAGTCAAGCGTCGATTGATGTCGAGTTTGAGGGTACTAAAAACAACCGTTACTTTTTGGATATAAAAAGTCAGATAGGGAGAAAATATGGATCTTATCCTCACAATTCAGATAGGTCATACGAATACTATATATAGCATGAACGTATAGACATTTCTCCGAATGTGAGTATAGTTTGGGGTGAGTAAATGTCAAAACATAAATTAACAAGTAAGGCACTTGATGAAATTTTTGAGAAGATTATTGGCACAGTGGGAGATAGTAAAAATGAAGTCTATCGTCTTTCTGAAGATGCCAGACAAGAATATCAGCAAATAAAAGAAGAGTTAGAAGTGTTAAAAGGGAAAGTTCTTGAGACGATAGAGCAAGGCGATAAATTGGAAACCCAGGCAAGGTTGGCTCGAAAGCGTTTGTCTGATGTGAGCCGACATTTTCAAATTTATTCAGAGCCTGAAGTAAAAGACGCTTATGAAAAAGCACATGAATTACAAACCAAGCTGCTGATGAATCAGCAAAGCGAATATCAGCTGCGTAATCGTCGAGATGAACTAGAAAGACGCTTGCTTACATTAGAAGAAACGATTAAACGTGCAGATCACCTAGTAGGTCAAATTTCCGTTGTGTTAAATTATTTAACAAGTGATTTAAAACAAGTAGGGGAAATAGTAGAAGATGCCATTCAAAAAGAGTATTTTGGCTTTCGGATTATTGAAGCTCAGGAAGAGGAACGGAAACGTTTGTCAAGAGAGATTCATGACGGCCCAGCTCAAATGCTTGCAAATGTTATGATGAGATCGGAATTAATTGACCGAATTTACCGGGAACGTAGTGCAAAAGAAGCAATGGAGGAAATTCGGGATTTACGAAAAATGGTTCGTTCTGCCCTATACGAAGTGCGTCGAATTATATATGATTTAAGACCGATGGCACTTGACGACTTAGGTCTAATTCCGACGCTGCGTAAATATCTTGATACAATCGAAGATTATAACGAAGGCAAGCCTCGGATTACGTTTATTTCCATTGGACAAGAGAAGCGAACTGCTTCAAAATTAGAAGTAGCACTGTTTCGCTTAGTGCAAGAAGCTGTAACGAACGCATTAAAACATGCAGACGCGACGGAAATCCAAGTGAAGATAGAGTTCAACAATGAATACGCTATTTTGCTTGTCAAAGATGACGGCTGCGGTTTTAATCAAGAAGAGAAAAAAGAGAATTCGTTCGGCTTAATAGGAATGAAAGAGCGTGTTGATTTGTTAGATGGGACTATTTCTGTTCATTCGAAAATTAACCAAGGCACGCTTGTTATGATTAAAGTACCGATTATAGCCGCTTAAAAAGGCAGAGATATGTATATAAATAGGGGTCAATATAGAGTAAAACATTTGTTGTTCGATTTGGGGAGGAATCAAACATGCAGACAAGAATTATCATAATCGACGATCACCAATTATTCCGTGAAGGAGTAAAAAGAATTTTAGATTTCGAAAAAGATTTTGAAGTAGTTGCAGAAGGTGACGACGGTAGCGAAGTTATTGACCTTGTAGAAGAACATCAACCTGATGTTGTAATCATGGATATTAACATGCCGGCTGTAAATGGTGTAGAAGCTACGAAAAAGCTTGTAGAAGTAAATCCGGACGCTAAAGTTATTATCTTATCTATCCATGATGATGAGACATATGTAACTCACGCCTTACAAACAGGTGCACGAGGCTATCTGCTAAAAGAAATGGATGCGGATGCGTTAATTGAGGCGGTGAAAGTAGTTGCAGAAGGTGGTTCATATTTACACCCGAAAGTAACGCATAGTTTAGTAAAAGAGTACCGTCGACTAGCAGCTCAAGGACAATCGTCTTCTTATCCGCACGAACCAATTGAGATTCGTCGTCCACTACATTTGTTAACACGTCGTGAGTGCGAAGTGCTCCAACTGTTAGCTGATGGTAAAAGTAACCGAGGAATCGGAGAAGCATTATATATTAGTGAGAAAACCGTTAAAAACCATGTGAGTAATATTTTGCAAAAAATGAATGTAAATGATCGTACTCAAGCTGTCGTTGTGGCAATCAAAAACGGTTGGGTAGAAGTAAGATAAGTTCAAAAGTCTGATATACCACTAGGTATATCGGACTTTTTTTTTCTTTTTATAAATTTTTTTGAAATTGTAGGTAAAAAGGCATGTTTAATGAGAGAGTAAAACAACCGATAAGTTAAGGGGAGAAAATATCTTTTAGGAAGGCAAAGGGTGATACCTTTACACATTTACTCGTCCTTTAACTTCGCTTAAGCATAAAGGGAATCTTAAGGATCCTACACCCTTCGACGAAAGCATCCATACCTCAAAATAATGTCCATCAAGTTGATGCATGCTCTTGTAAGAAAAGGTCTTTAATACATTGAGATACATATGAGGTCTTAGAAAAATTTATTCAAACCTCAACTGGTGTCCTTTAAAAATTTATAAGTTAGCTTTTAGTGAAATAAATAGAAAACTGATTTAAAGAAGACAAGAAGGTGATGAAGCTGAATTTTATAACGGAAGAATTAATCTATCATAAATCTCCGCAAGAGCTAACAGCTATGATGTATGAAAAATTTATTCAAAATATTGATGAAGCTGTTATAGCAATTCAACACAGCGATTATTTTACAGCGAATGAAAAAATTAAACAGTGCAACGATATTTTATATCAGCTAGGAATTGGCTTAACATATCAAGCAGGTATCATTGCAGAGCAGTTAGATACCCTGTACAACTATATGTCTGAGCGATTAATTAAGGCTAATTTTAAAAAAGATACGTTTATTTTATGTGAAGTTCAACAAATGATGAAGCAGCTTTCTAACGCTTGGAATGAAGTGTTAAAAGCGACGCCTAAAGTTACCTCTTCGCTCCGAAAAAACAAGCTGTCTTCTTATGAACAGCACATAAGCATCACTGTTAGCTAAAGGGGAATCATCATATCCAAGCATCAGATGCCTCTCGAAACTTTCAGCTAATCCAGCTAGCATATCTAAAAGTCTAAATTGAATGGAGTGTATACTAACAGAGAAAGGAGAGATACATAGTGGAGGTACAGCGAATTAACAGTCTTTCTTCTTCCATGAATCTCATTAGAGAAAAAGAAGTAAGTGGTTCGGTTTCATTTACAGGAGTAATGGCCAAGAAACAAAACGAACTAACCTATGAACATTTAACTCAAGTGATAAATAAAATTGAAGAACAGGGAAAGCAGTTAGTGAAAAGTCAAACTATTGATTCTTTGCGGAAATACAAGACGCTTGTGAAGCAGTTTATGAACGAAGCCGTTAAAAATGGTTTTGAACTTCATGAAGAAAGAGGATTTAATCATAGAGGAACGACTAAAGTATATAAGTTAGTGAAAGAAGTGGATACGAAACTAGTAGACTTGACAAATGATATCCTTCAAAAAGAAAAAGACAGTTTAAATTTACTCAAGCGGGTTGGAGAAATTCAAGGTTTGTTAATCAATATGTATACGTGAGGGAGCTTTTACTAATAGGTAAACCTCTCGTTACATGCATTTTAATTCTAAATGTTGTAGAATAGAGTGAAATTATTTTATATAACAAAGGATGGATCCCTATCTTATGAAAACAGCAATTATTACAGATAGTACCGCCTATATATCAGAGGAAATTCAATCAAACTATCATATACATATGGTGCCGCTAAGCGTTATTTTCGGTGAAGAAACATATCGTGAAGAAGTAGATATGACTGCAGATCAATATTTTGAAAAAATTAAAGAAGCAAAAAATCTTCCAACCACTTCTCAGCCTGCTATCGGAGAATTTGTAGAGTTGTTTGAACAGTTAAAACGAGATCAATTCGATGCTGCTATCGTTATTACGTTATCTAGTGGAATTAGCGGAACGTATCAGGGAGCTTTGACGGCAGGTAGCATGGTAGAAGACTTTGACGTGCACGTATTTGATTCAGAAATCAGCTGTATGGTTCAAGGCTTTTATGCGATTGAAGGAGCCGAGATGGTCCAATTAAATAAACATCCTGACGAAATCATTGCGCGTTTTGAAGAGATGAAACTATCAATGCGTGCGTATTTTATGGTAGATGATTTATCTCACTTGCAGCGTGGAGGTCGCCTAAATGCTGCTCAGGCTATTATCGGCAGTCTGCTTCAAGTAAAGCCAGTGCTGCATTTTGAATCTAAAAAAATTGTTCCATTTGAAAAAATTCGTACGCGTAAGCGAGCGTTAAAACGAATCACGGAGCTTCTTGATGAGGATGCAAAAGAAAATGTACCTATGAAAGCTGTAGTTATTCATTCTAATCGTGAAAATGAAGCAAAAGAAATTCAACGAGACTTAGAACAAGAATATCCTCATATTGAATGGAGTCTTTCTTATTTTGGCGCTGTGATTGGCACGCATTTAGGTGAAGGTGCCATCGGTATAGGCTGGTATAAAAAGTAATCGAAAACCAAATCATTTGATTTGGTTTTTTGCAGGAAAAAACACCTTTTTTTGCGTATATAGATGTGTACGATAAACATGGAAAGGAATGAAGATATGCTTTTTACTGTTAAACAAGAATTGCTAAATCCCGTTCAAGTACCTAGCCCAGCTGCTTTTCCTCTCTCAAAACTCGATACGTGGAGAACTCCACCTTTAAATCCTTCATACCCCTACTCTTTAGATCTTCAGCGCTCTCTAAGCGGAAAGCAGCTTCTGCTAACTCAGACTCCCTATCCTTTATCTCTCATTCATGAACATTATCTAAACGGATATATTTCCTATCAAAAAGCACTTACCCAGAAAGAAAACGGATATAAATGCAACCGGTGTGGAAGTGATAGCCCCTTTTATTTTGCTTCATTTCCATGCAGTAGATGTCACCAGGAGTGCTGCTATTGCCGAGCATGTATTGCAATGGGGAAAGTAAGTGAGTGCACACCTTTTATAAACTGGGAAGGACCAACAAGTAATGTCCTGCCAAAAAGCAGCGTGATGAATTGGAAAGGAATGCTGTCTAAAGCTCAAGAACGTGCTTCAAATGAACTCATTCAAGCTATAAAAAAGGATGAAGAGCTGTTAATTTGGGCTGTTTGCGGAGCAGGAAAAACGGAAATTTTATTTAAAGGTATTGAAGCAGCGTTGAACAGCGGAAAGAAAGTCTGTATTGCTACTCCAAGAACAGATGTAGTTATTGAGTTAAAGCCAAGAATTCAATCAGCATTCCCGGATATGTCTGTGCTGGCTATGTATGGAGGCAGCACAGACCGTTTTCATGAATCCTCTCTTATTATTTCCACCACTCATCAACTTCTGCATTATTATCAAGCATTCGATGTGCTGATTATTGACGAAGTAGATGCATTCCCGTATTCGACAGAGCCTATGCTGCACTATGCTGTTGCAAAAGCAGCTAAACACGCTGCATCAAAGATTTATTTAACAGCGACTCCAAATGAATCATTAAAAAAAGACGTTGAGCAAGGTAAAAAACAAGTAGTTAAAATTCCAGCCCGCTATCACCGAATGCTTATTCCTGTTCCCCGGTTTGAATGGTGTGGCAATTGGAAGAAAAAAATGAAAACAAATACTTTGCCTGCTAATGTTGAGAAATGGCTGAAAAAAAGAATAAATGAAGGGAAACAATGCTTTATCTTCGTCCCGCAAATTAAGTGGATTGCTCCGATCACAGACATGATTCGGAAGTTGACGGAAAAGGTAGACGGTGTCCATGCTGAAGATTCCCAGCGAAAAGAAAAAGTAATGAAATTTAGAGAAGGGCAGCTCGTTATTTTAGTAACGACAACAATATTAGAGCGAGGCGTAACGGTTCCCAACATAGATGTTGCAGTATTGGGAGCAGAAGAAACGATTTTTACTGAAAGTGCTCTTGTTCAGATTTCAGGAAGAGTGGGGAGGAGTGCTCAATTTCCAACGGGAGACGTGGTGTTTTTTCATTATGGGCAGTCTCTGTCTATACGAAAAGCAAAAGAGCATATTGAATATATGAATGCTCTAGCTTATAAGGAAGGGCTGGTTGATCGATGACAATATGTCTGATTTGTTTTGAACCTCTTGTCTCTTCTTTCGATTGGAGGTCATTGTTAAAACCTTCTTCAACGGACAGAATTTGCACTGTTTGCTTGCAAAAATGTCCCATCATCATCAGCAGCATTTGCAGGGGATGCGGCCGTTCTCTTGCAGACCTGGCTTCTTCTCATTATGAGCTAGACACATGTATGGACTGTCAGAAATGGAATGATGCTTCTTTTTTTAACCGTTCTCTTTATGCGTACAATGATTTTATGCAAAGCATAATAGAACGTTTTAAATTTCAAGGAGATTATGAAATTATCCAAGCATTCAAGGAGCAGTGGTATAAGTTTTATAAAAAAGAATGTAATCCAAAAGCTATACTAGTTCCTATACCTTTAACGGACGAGAGATTATATGAGAGAGGGTTTAACCAATCTTTAGCGCTAGCTGAACTGATCAGTGGCAACATAGAAATGCCTCTTGTTCGCTGTTCAGGAACAAAGCAATCAAAGAAAAATAGGCGAAGTCGGCTGGCAGAAAGACTGGAATTTAAAGTAGTCGATTCCTCAATGGTTACGAATCAAGAATTTCTCTTGATTGATGATATTTATACAACAGGAGCAACTGTGCGCCAAGCGGCAAATTGTTTGCAGGAAGCTGGAGCACGTTCAGTTCGTTCGCTCACTTTAATTCGCGCATGAAGATGTATAATTTAAAAATTTGACCGATAGTAAAATAAAAAACAAATGAGGAGTTTCGAATATGGGAACGTTAGATAATTGCAGGGAATGCGGTCATTTATTTGTAAAAAGTGGATCAATAAACATATGTAAATCATGTTTTGACAAAGAAGAAGCTCTGTTTCAACGTGTTTCTTCATTCTTGAAGAAGAGAGCAAATCGTACAGCAACGACTTACGAAGTAATGAAAGAAACGGGCGTTTCAGATTCGTTAATTCATCAATTTATTCGACAAGGTCGATTAGTGCTAACGAACTTTCCAAACATAAGCTATCCATGCATGCAATGCAACGCTCAGATTCGAGAAGGTAAACTCTGTCATTCATGCTCTCAAGAAATTAAACATGGGTTAGAAAAGCATAATCATGAGATAATTCGTTCAAATGAAGAGCCGACGCGTCCCACCTATCGTTCTAACGAAAGGAAAAAAGAGTAAAAGTGTGCGGAGTGTTTGCAGATTCTCTATCTATAGACCTATGTTTAAGGTGGACTGTGAAAATGGTCTCAACTTCTTTGCCGATGCTAAAGGTTTAGGCTGAAATTCCGATATAATGAATAGAGATAACGGATACAAATATAAAAAGAGGTGAGAGAGATGAAGATTAACCCATCGAACTTATTTGGAATAAATCCGTACAAAAAACAATCAGAAAAAACAGAACAGGTCTCTAAAAAGAATCCACAAGATCAGATTCATATTTCATCTGAGGCGAAGAAACTTCAGGGAAATGAACCATCTCCAGAAAGACTTGAAAAATTGGAGAAACTAAAACAGCAAATTAACAGCGGAACATACGAAATTAACGGAAAAGAAATTGCTAAAAGTATTGTAGATTTCTATAAAAAATAAAAGGACTGACATTGATTGAACGTGCAAGAAATTCAAACGATACTAGAAAAACAAGTAACGCTTCACAAAAGTTTGTCTGTCATTGTTAAAGAGAAAACGAACTTTATTATTAAACAAGATGTAAAGGCATTGACGGCTTCTTTGCAAAAAGAGCAATCTCATATAGCTGCTATTTCTGCACTGGAAACAAAACGTATAGAAGCGATGGAAAAAAGCGGACATGCTGCTCGCTCCATTGAAGAAATAGCAGGCTCATTCTCTGAGTACTCCATCTTGATACCCTTTCAAAAACAGCTAATAGATATAATTCAAGATATAAAGTATGCAAATGACTTAAACAATCAGCTGCTCACACAGTCTTTGCAGCTGATTCATACCGAACTAGACCTTCTTGTTCCATCGAAACGAGAGGATTCGTTCAATTACACAAAAACAAATAATAGATCGTTTCAATCAAACTCTATTTTTAATTCGAAGGCATAAAGAACGGAGGAAAGCAGAATGAGTTCAACATTTCATGGTTTGCAGGTGGCTAAACGAGGAATGGATGCCCAACAAGCGGCTCTTTACACGATTGGCCATAACGTATCTAATGCAAATACGCCGGGCTATACGCGTCAGCGAGTAAGTTTAGAAACGTTCCCAGCTTATCCAGCCCCAGGGATGAATCAGACTGGAACTGCGGGCCAAATAGGAATGGGAGTAGAAGCCAGCACGGTAGAGCGAATACGTGATACATTTTTAGATACCCAGTATCGAGATGAAACCATTAAAGTGGGGTATTGGGATGCGCGCGCTGGTGCTCTTGAAAAAATGGAGGAAATTATGAATGAACCTACTGAAGATGGACTTTCAGCTGTTTTTAATCAATTCTTTGAGTCCGTTCAAGATGTAGCTTCACACCCTTCAGAAGCAGGAGCCAGGTCTGTTATGATTGAACGAGCCGAAGCAGTAGGCGATACTTTCTCTTATTTATCTACTTCTTTAAAAACGGTTCAAAGTGATTTACAAAACGAGCGTGACGTAGCGGTAACACAAGTGAATTCTTTGTTAGAGCAAATAAGTAATGTGAACCAACAAATACAAAACGTAGAACCGAATGGCTATTTGCCTAATGATTTGTATGATGAAAGAGATCGGCTGCTAGATGAGATTTCTAAATTTATGCCGGTTTCTTTAGAGTATACAAAAAGCAGCGGGAACGCTTCTGCAACGTCAGAAGGAGTGGTAACGGTTCAGCTTCAAACGTCTCAGGGGCCTATTACTCTTTTAGATGGGAAAACTCATCAAGTAAATGCCATCAGTTTGAAAACAAATCAAGATTCCTATGTGACGGAAATTCATATAGGGGATGAGATACGGAACCCTGAGTCATTTCCTCAAGGAAAACTTAAAGGGTTAATTGAGGCTTCTGGATATATAGATAATAGTGGTAATAAAACAGGTGTTTACGCTTCAATGATTGATGATTTAGATGAAATGGCATATGAATTTGTAAATTGGTTTAATGATAAGCACCAACAAGGTGTCACACTAGATGGTGATACTGGTATGTCCTTTTTTAATGAGATTTCTCAGAAAGAAGGGGCTGCAACTGGAATTGTTATTGCTGATAAAATTAAACAAAACACAAACAATATTGCTGCTGCTTCTTCGGGCTCCTCTGGGGATGATGGAACTGGTCGCAAAGGAGATGGAAAAACTGCTCAGCTATTGTCTCAATTTCGTCAAAAGGTGCTTATTAATTCCGGGAATCAAGCTGTTTCCCTAGATGGCTTTTATCAATCTGTTATTGGCCAAATGTCAGTAGATGCCCAACAAGCCAACCGCTTAAAAAGTAATTCAGAAACCCTTCAGGGAGCTGTAGAGCAAAGGCGCCAGTCTATCAGTGCAGTTTCATTAGATGAAGAGATGACCAATATGATTCAGTTTCAGCATGCATATAACGCTAGTGCCCGTATGGTGACTATGATTGATGAAATGCTTGATAAAATTGTAAACGGTCTTGGAACTGGAGGAAGGTAAAGATGCGCGTCACACAAGGAATGTTAGCGGCTAATTCGTTAAAACAGATTAGCAATAGCTATAATAAGCTGGAAACACTTCAAAACCAATTATCAACGGGAAAGAAAATTACTCGTCCTTCTGATGACCCGGTAGTGGCTACTAAAGGAATGGCTTATCGTTCGAATCTTTCTGAAGTAAATCAATATAAACGTAATTTAACAGAAGCACAGTCTTGGTTTGATAGTTCAGAATCAGGACTTGAACAAGTCAATTCCATTCTTCAGCGCACTAAGGAGTTGGTCGTGCAAGGGTTAAACGGTACGAATGAAAGTGATGACCGTCAAGCGATTGCACGTGAAATTGAACAGTTAAAGCTGGATTATATGCAAGTAGGCAATACGCAGGTGGCAGGAAACTATATCTTTAACGGTGTAAATGTAGGAACAGCGCCTATAAGTGAGAATGCAAGCGGTATGATAGAATCGAATATTAACCTGGATCCTTTTTCAGTTGAAGTCTCAAAAGGTATCCAGTTAAGAGTCAATATTCACCCTGAAAACATTTTTGGACAAGGTGCATTTGACTTAATGAACAATGTTCAAACAGCTTTTGAGCAAAATGATGTAAACTCACTAAAAGATCTTTCTACACAGGTAGACACGCAGCTGTCTACGCTATTAGCGGAGCGATCTGAATTGGGAGCAAGAAGCAATCGGCTTGAGCTGATCGAAAACCGCCTTGATTCACAGGAAATTACGGCTACTAAGATGCTTTCAAATAATGAAGATGCAGATATTGAACAAGTCATTACGGATTTAACCGTACAAGAAAGCGTGCATCGTGCTGCTTTGGGAGTAGGGGCTCAAATTATTCAGCCTACGCTGCTAGATTTCTTGCGTTAAAAAGTTCCTTCTAAACAGAAGGAGCTTTTTTACAATGAAAAAAGATAACAAGAAAAAATCAATTAGCAAAGGTGTGATGAGATGAAAATTTCAACAAGCTATCATGGAGATATAGAAATAGATAATCAACAAACACTGACATTCAATCAAGGGATTCCAGGTTTTTTGGAAGAAACTGAATTTGTTATTTTACCACTTCCAGAAGCCGAAGCTTTCCAAGTTCTGCAGTCTATTCAAACCAAAGAAGTAGCTTTTATTATCACGGATCCATTTCAGTTTTTTTTAGATTATGATTTTCAACTAGAACCTCAGGAAATCGAAAAGCTTCAATTACAACAAGTGGAAGATGCAGCTGTTTACGTATTGCTTACGATGTCAAATTCGGTGGAAAAGATAACGGCTAATTTGCAGGCGCCTGTTATTATTAATACAAAGAAACAGCTTGCTAAGCAAGTGATTTTAATGAATACAGCTTACGAAACGAAGCACAGGTTATTTGAGTAAGAGGAATAGATAAGGAGTGAGTCCATGCTTGTTTTAACACGAAAGTTAAATGAAACAATCAAAATAGGTGATGAAATTGAAGTGACCGTCCTTGCAGTTAATGGTGATCAAGTAAAGTTAGGAATTCAAGCTCCAAAGTCTGTAGATATTCATAGACAAGAGATTTATGAAGAAATACGTAACGAAAATAAAAGTGCTTCTCAAATTACATTACATGCTATTGACATGCTGAAACAATTACCGAAAAAGAAATAAAACGATCAGTTTGAAAATAATCAAAAATATACGGTATAAATAATATCTAAATCGGGAAAGATAAACATATAGTATTCCCCACTATGTCTTAAGTCTTTCTCTTCAAGAGAAAGGCTTCTTTTTTATCAAAAAAATCGAACTAAATTTCTGTTTTTTTCCTTTTTATCATGTATCATTAAATTTATTAAGTATAATTCAAATAAATTTAACAAAAGAGGAGAAGAGTAAATGAGTGATTTTCAAGAGTATCATGATTTATTAAAAGAAGCAGAAGATGTAGTTGTCAGCGCTTTAGCTGATACGATGGATTTATATGGGGTCACACCTTCAGTAGGAAGGCTGTATGGCATGCTTTATTTTATGGATGAGCCTGTTACATTAGATCAAATGAGTGAAGAATTGGGTATGAGTAAACCAACGATGAGTACATCCATTCGTTCACTGCAAAATATTGATATGGTCCACAAAGTGTGGAAAAAAGGTGTTCGAAAAGACTTATATGAAGCAGAAAAAGATTTTTCTAAGTCCTTTTTTTCGTTTTTCTGTAAGAAGTGGCAAAGAGAAATTTCAGTTAATTTAGAGGCAATCGAAGAAGCGGAAAACAAGTTGCAGATTCTCTTAAATGATGAAGATGTGCCTGAGGAGATCGCAGTAAAAGCAAAGCGTAATTTAGCGCAGATTATAGAGTCCAAAAATTATTATCATTTCTTGAAAAAAGTAGTGAAAGTTTTTGACGACCGAAGAATCATCGATATTTTAAATGAAGAATTAGCGAAAGAGTAAATAAAAAAAGCTGTTGAAGAATCAACAGCCTTTTTATCATTTTTATACAGTTAATGGTGTAGCTTCAAAACAGCGATTATAAATCCATTCGTAACTTTTTACAGTTAAATCACGAGGGTTACCAACTGTTTGTGGATCATTAAATGCTTCTTGAGCTAAGCGAGAAACCGCTTCTTTTGGAACACCTTGTTCTTCTAAAGAAGGGATTTGTACATCTTTAACTAGTTGATATACTTCACGAACAGCTGCTTGAGCTGCTTCTTCAAGCGTTAATTCGTGTGTATTAACTCCTAAAGCTTGAGCTATGCGCGCAAATTTTTCAGGCTCGCCCATCCAGTTATATTCCATTACAGGACCTAGCATTGCTGCTACGCAAGGGCCATGGGCAATTGGATAAATGCCTCCTAATGTTTGAGCCATCGCGTGAGCTGCTCCTGCAGATTCACTTCCATATGAAAGGCCAGCGAGCATAGCTGCATGCGCCATTCCATAGCGTGCTTCGATATCCTGTCCATTTGCAACTGCACGTCGTAAGTATTTTCCAACGTACTCAATAGCTAACAAAGCAACAGAGTCTGTCATTGGTTGTGCAAAATGGCATGTATAACATTCAATTGCATGAGCTAAGGCGTCAATTCCTGTACCGGCCGTAATATGTGAAGGCATAGATACGTGAAGTTCTGGATCAATAATTGTTAAGTGGGCAGCAATTAAAGGTCCACCTGTATTAAACTTAAACTCACGAACAGGATCCGTAATGACAGCCCATTGTGTGACTTCACTTCCTGTACCCGCAGTTGTAGGAATGGTTGTTAAAGGGGGGATACGTTTTGTTAAAGGTTTTTTTCCTTCAGCTGCTTCATAATCTAAGACGGGAGCATTATGAGCTACTTCTACACCAATAGCTTTTGCCGTATCCATTGAGCTTCCGCCTCCAACAGCTACTAGTCCGTTGCATCCATTTTCTTTGTACATTTTTGTGCCGTCTGCTACCACGTGAATAGAAGGGTTGGCTTCTACTTGGTCAAATAGAATAACGTCTACGTCCGCTTCTTTTAAACTAGCGATTACAGGATCTGCTAAACCTACCTTTTTTACACCAGGATCTGTTACTAGTAAAACCTTAGATACACCTAGGTTTTTTACTTCTTCTCCAGTATGCTTAACAGCACCAATTCCATGTTTTACAACCGTTGGCATCTCAAAACTTTTTAAACGTTCCATTCTTTCAAATCGCATAAACATCTTTACATTCCCCCTTGAATTTTATTGAAACCAGCGCATTGGCTGTGGATTCGTATTCGTATAAATATGTTTAATTTCCGTATATTCTTCTAGCCCAATGTGGCTAAGCTCTCTTCCGATCCCAGATTGCTTATAACCTCCCCAAGGAGCCTGCGGGAAGTAGGGATGATAATCGTTAATCCAAGTTGTTCCCATACGGAGTGCTTTCACTACACGTTCAGCTCGATTCATATCACTTGTCCAAACGGCTCCAGCTAATCCATAGATTGTATCGTTAGCAAGTGCCACCGCTTCTTCTTCGGTGTTGAAGCGCTCAATGGTCATAATTGGACCAAATGACTCTTCTAGGACAACTTTCATATCTCCATGACAGTCTGTAAAAATAGTTGGTTCAATGAATAAACCTTTTTGTAAAGACTCTTGAGTTGGACGTTTGCCTCCTAAAACAAGAGAAGCACCTTCTTGTTTCCCAAGTTCAATGTAATGTTCCACTTTAGCTAGGTGTTCTTTTGAGATGACGGGTCCCATTTGAGTGGCTTCATCCATGCCGTCTCCCAGCTTAATTTTTTTGGCTTGTTCAATAACTGCTGAAACAAATTTATCGTGAATATCATCTTGAACGAGTAATCTCGCACCAGCTGAACAAACTTGACCGGCATGAAAGAAGACCGCATTTAATGCATAGTCAACCGCAGTGTCAAAGTCAGCGTCAGCAAAGACGATATTCGGATTTTTCCCACCGAGTTCAAGAGCGATTTTTTTAAAGTTGCCTGCGGCAGCCTGCATGACTTTACGTCCAGATACACCGCCGCCTGTAAAGGAAACTAAATCTACTAAGTCACTTTCTGCCATTTCTTGTCCAACGGTCGCACCGGGGCCGAGTACAATGTTAATGACGCCTGATGGAAAGCCAACTCTTTCAAAAATTTTCATCATATGAATAGTTGTTAAAGGGGTGATTTCGCTTGGTTTAATAACAATTGTGTTCCCAGCAGCAAGTGCCGGAGCCAATTTCCAAGAGGCTTGCAATAAAGGATAATTCCAAGGAGTAATTTGGCTGCATACACCTACAGGTTCGCGGACAACGCGGCTAACAGAATCGGGATTAGGTGACTCAATCATCTGTCCACCATCTTTATCTGCTAATCCAGCATAGTATTGAAAGACATCAGCAATTCCATCCATGTCTGCCAGGCTTTCAACGAGGGTTTTTCCAGTATTCAAGGTTTCAAGTTTAGCGAGTTCTTCACGATCATTACGAATTTCTTCCGCTACTTTAAATAGTAAAGAACCTCTTTGGGCCGCTGTGAATTTAGACCATTCACCTGCATCAAAAGCTTTTCTAGCTGCTTCAATAGCTGCTACAGTATCAGCACGATTTCCTTCTGTAACGACAGCGATAACCTCTTGATTAAAAGGATTTATAATCTCTCTTTTCTCGCCGCTGCGTGCTTCAACCCATTCGCCGTTTATGTGCATTTTTTCAAGCGTCAGTGTTTGTTCCAATAGCATCGACCTCCAAATAATAGAATTTGTTAAGTTTATATTTAACGTTCTTAACAATTCGAATTATAGCACCGGCTATTTAATTTAGTCAAATCTAAAAAATCAAAATGTTCAGAATTTATTAGATTATCTTCTCTGGAAGAGACTAATCATTCGGATATTAAGAAAAAATTTAACAAAAAGTAATAAAAAATCACTGATTGCTATGTCCCTTGATACAAAAGGTTTTTTTATGTACGAGCTATGAGAATATTATTCTTTTTTTATATGAAAACACTCAAACTTTTTTGACAATATCTTAAACAAGCAGATATATTAACCATAGTACTATATCTGCTTGCATACAAACCTTGAGAAACAAAGGATTTTGAATGTGGAAATTAAGAAAGGAGTTTAGATGGAAGATGAAAATAATTATGAGTTCTTAGCAAAATAATAAAAAAAGTCAATTTAAATTATTTTAATATAATTATATAAACGTAATTTCTCCCCTTCGCATTGGTATTTATAATCCAACTATTTATATTTTATTCTAAAAAATCTATTTTTAGGTTTAATTGTATGCTGGTAGGAAAAAGGAATAGAGGACAATTATGTCTTTAGATTTCTTTATCAATTTAAAGGATGTGAGACGATGCAAAATGCTAAAAAGCCATTTCGTTCAGACACACAACAAGCCAGGCCTGAAAAGTCGAATGAGACTTCTGACTTTTCAGGGAAATCAAACAGGAACGACCGTCTACTAACCCCCTTATGGACAACTATTATAGGATTTTCCATCTTTATGGTTGTCGCATTTATCTATTCTCTCTATAATCCAGATCTCTATTGGCCAGGCCTCATTTTAATGTTCATTATGTATGGTGTTATTTATTTTATTGGTGCTCGAGCCGCTGCAAGTAAAAAAGGAAAATCAGATGATATGCTTGTTGCAGGAAGATCTATGCCGCTATGGATTTCAATGTTCACAATGACCGCCACTTGGGTAGGTGGAGGGTATATTGCTGGAACGGCCGAAACCGTTTATTCCTCAGGGCTGACATGGACTCAAGCGCCATGGTGTTATTCAATCAGCTTGATTTTAGGCGGTATCTTTTTTGCTAGAAAGATGAGAAGGTTTGAGTTTATGACAATGCTCGATCCTCTAGAATCTCGTTTCGGTAAGAAAATGGCTACGGTTCTTTATTTTCCAGCTATACTGGGAGAGCTGTTTTGGAGCGCAGCTATCTTAACTGCTTTAGGAACAACATTCGGTGTGATTTTAGGCCTCAGTTTTTCAATTTCCATCATTCTTTCCGCACTTATTGCCATTGCATACACCGTGATTGGCGGCTTGTGGGCAGTAGCACATACCGATATCTTACAGCTTTCTATTATGTTTTTAGGACTATTTCTGGTGCTTCCCTTTGCATTTTCGAATACGGGAGGAGTGGGAGCCGTTTTTTCTACTTATTCAGAAGGCATGACTGGTTCTCTTCGTTTATTTCCTCCAATAAAAGGCTGGGAAGATCCGAAATGGGGAAATACATATTGGCAATGGTGGGATAGCACATTTTTACTTATTTTTGGTGGTATTCCATGGCAGATTTATTTTCAGCGCGTGTTATCTGCTAAAAACGAAAAAGCAGCAATGTGGCTATCTATTACAGCCGGCATCTTTTGCGCGTTAGCGGCCTTGCCTCCAACTTTAATAGGAATGATAGGTTATAGTGCAGACTGGTCTTCATTTGGAGCGTCAAGCCCTGAGAGTGCGTCCATGATTCTAACGTATGTATTTAAATACCTAACGCCCGATTTAGTAGGAGCGATTGCACTTGGAGGACTAGCTGCTGCCGTTATGGCTGCAGTAGCGGCTTCGTTGCTTTCAGCGTCGGGGATGGCAGCCTGGAACGTGTATCGTCCGATTGTAAAACCAAATGCGACACAGGCGCAGTTAGATAAAGTTATTAAACGTTCTATCATTATCATTGGAACGGGAGCAACTCTAATTGCTTTGAACTCTGAGAGTGTCTACTCTTTATGGTATTTATCAGGGGACCTCGTGTATTGTATACTTTTTCCGCAGTTGGTTTGTGCTTTATTCTTTAAAGGAGCTAACTGGTACGGATCTTTGGCTGGGTTTATTGTGTCTCTTGTTCTTCGAATAGGTGGAGGAGAACCGCTGCTTCATTTAAAAGCGCTGCTTCCGTATCCGATGATTGAAGATGGAGTGGTCATGTTTCCGTTTCGCACATTTGCGATGGTAGGCGGGTTGTTAACTATTTTTATCGTTTCTTACGCGACGCGACGTATTTGCCCTCCTCAGCCGCTTCGAAATCTTCATCGTGACCTATCGGTTGAGAAATAATCAAAAGCAAAATAAAAAAGCCGCATCTGCGGCTTTTTTATTTTGCAATATTTTCTGACTCGGAAAATTGATCGTCAGGTCGCTTGTTGTTTGTTTTTTTGATGAACGAGTATGAAAGAAGAACCACAGCGGTTAATCCAAGAGTTAAGAAAAACTGTGAGCGCATCGAATCAATAAATGCCATCGATAAGAAGATCACGGTAATAACAGCAATTGTTACGTATGTTAAATACGGGAACAACCACATTTTCATTCCTTTAATTGGCTGGTTGGTTTGAATCATTTTCTTACGCAGGCGTAAATGAGAAATAGCGATAGCTAAGTACACAATAAGAGCAATGGCTCCTGATGCATTAACTAAGAATAAAAAGAGTTTATCCGGCGAAACGAAGCTAAAGATAGCACATACATATGCGGCAGCTGTGCTAATCCATACGGCTCTTGCCGGCACGCCTGATTTGCTTACTTTTGCTAAAGCGCGAGGAGCTTGTCCCTTTTGAGCTAATGATAAAATCATTCGTGAGTTCGTATACAAAGCAGAGTTTAAGCAAGACAAAACGGATACTAATACGACTAAATTCATAATTTGTGCAGCTGCTGGAATATTGACCATTTCTAACATAGTTACATATGGACTTTTTAGTAAATCAGCTGAGTTCCAAGGTAAAAGAGTTACTAAAATAGCAACTGAACCAATATAGAAAATTAAAATTCGCCATACGACACTGCGAATAGCAGTTGTGATAGCTTTTGCTGGGTTTTCTGATTCACTAGCTGCAATAGCCGCAATTTCCGCCCCGAAATAAGAGAAAATAACGGTGATAACTCCCAAAAAGATAGAGTTCGTACCTTTTGGCATAAAGCCTCCGTGGCCCGTTAAATTAGCTAGACCAGGTGAAGATGTACCTGGGATTAATCCGAAAATGATAGCTAAACCGATTCCCATAAAAGCAACGATTGCCACAATTTTAATCATAGCAAACCAATATTCAAATTCTCCAAATGATTTGACAGAGAACAAGTTTGTTAAAGTTAATGCAAAGGTTAAGATTAAGCTTAAAAGCCAAATTGGTACGGAAGGGAGCCATTCATGAACAATTGCTCCTCCTGCAGTGGCTTCAATCGCAATTACAATTAGCCAGAAAAACCAGTAAAGCCATCCGACAGCATAACCTGCCCATGCGCCAATTCCTTGCTGAGCATATGTTGCGAATGAGCCTTTATCTGGGTTTACCATAGCCATTTCACCGAGCATACGCATCAATAGAACGACTAGCAGTCCGGCTGCTGCATATGAAACTACTGCTGCTGGGCCTGTTGCATTAATAACGGATCCGCTTCCTACAAATAAGCCGGCTCCGATAATACCTGCAATGGAAATCATGGAAACGTGACGTTGCTTTAACTTTCCGTGTGATTCTGTTTTGTTTCCCATCGTATTCACTCCTTTAAAATTATCGAAATACTATTAGAAAATAAAGTAAATTCTGAAAATATAAATAGAAATTCCTCCCCTTACCTTTATAATAAGCAAGAAGTGTGCCAATTATCAAATTCCTATAAAAATCGACTTTAAGTTACTAAAATTGTCGTTTTTTAAGTCTAAAAAGACTTGATTTATTCATCGTAGACTTATTCACCGTTTGGGACGTCTGGTATATACGTACATTTTATACAAGTTTTCGACATACATCTTATTTATCTTGTATGATAAAAGAGAAATCGGTATTATATTCCAAGAAGAATGTTTGAGAGGGTGCATGTGTTTGAGAAAATTTATAGCTGTTATTTTTCTATTTATTATCCTTTTAGTTGGGTTGTACTTTTTCGTTAGTCCAGTCAGAAATATTGAAAAACTTGATCAGACTGCTTCATTATCTTCACTGGCACAAGAAAAGTCCGCTCATGCGACGTCGCTAGAACTGAACGGAGGCTCTCCTATTTTAGGATACCGATTAAGCGAGAGCGATGTTAATGATTATTTGCGCAGCTACCTTTACGAAAATGATGAAACGGTTGACGGAGCAGAAGCTGTGTTGCTTCCAAAACATATAAAATTTTATATTAATAAACATGTAGTATCTTTTATGGAATCACAGTTTATAGTTGACGTAACACCAAATGCCGAAAATGGAAAGCTTGTTTTAAAGGTGAATAGCGTGCATTTAGGAAGAATGCCGATTCCGATGTCTCTTGTCTGGGATCGCTTAAATATTGATAAGGCTTCTGATGTCACGGTCGATAAAGAAATGAATGAAATTACTCTGCTCAATAATTTGCCAGATTCCATTTCGTTTGAGCAAGCAGATACAACGGATGAATATATAAATTTATCTGCCTCTGTAACCATTGATTCGTTACGAGATATTATAAATCTAGCACCATACCTTATTCCTAAGGATATTCAAAGAAATTTATCCCAGAAACTGAACTTGCTTGGCCAATAATAAAAAGCTCACTTATTGTAGAAAAATAAGTGAGCTTTTTCTATCTTGCACCATTTGACCTATGAAAAAAATGTTTGTTTTACCGATACAAAATAGAGAAGTGTTGAACCTATGAACGAATAAGAAGATTCGAAAAAATACACTCATATTTTATGACTAACAGTTGATGGATAGATGAATAAAAAAACGGTGGTGATGGTAAGTGGTAAGAGTAAGTGGGCTAGCAAGTGGAATGGATATTGATCAAATGGTCAGTGATTTAATGAAGGCTGAACGTATGCCTATTGATAAAATGAAAAAACAAAAGCAAACGTTAGAGTGGCAGCGAGATGATTATCGCTCTATGAACTTGCTGTTATCAGAATTTAATAATCTCGCTTTTAATATGACCTTGCAGTCTTCTTATTCATCCAAAACGGTATCTTCATCGGATGAAACGAAAGTAAAAGCAGCAGCTACTTCCTCAGCAGCAAATGCCTCTTATACTCTTTCAAACGTGACAATGGCGACTGCTGCTCAGAGTATTAGCACTAGTATTGATTCTAGTATAGATCCGACGAAAAGCTTGTGGTCTCAACGCGGGTCGATGGATTCAAGTGTGTGGACTGAGAAAACAGTGGAACAAGCTGCCATAACATTAAGTGCGGATACTAGTACAGTGAAATTAGCTAAAGGTGCTGTTTCTGCTGTAAATCAGAACACAGGCACTTTAAACTCTATATCTGTTACCACGGATGGTACAAGTAAAGCCTATACCGTAAGAATAGGAACAGCGGCGGGAATTATAAATTCTAATGAAGTATTCATTAACGAAGACACAGGTGAAATGACGTTTGGTACAACATTAACAAGCGGCAGTACAATTGAAGCGTTCTCGTATCAGCAAAATGTGCTGAACTTTTCTGTGACAACTTATGATAGTACAGGCAAAGCAACAGGAAATATTCAAGATGGGGGAAGTACGCCATTTGAATTTGACGGTTCCACCTCATTAAACACCCTTCTCACACAAATCAGCAATTCAAAAGTAGGCATTTCAGCCTTTTTCGATGAAGGAACAAATAAAGTTGTCATGACTCGTAAAGATACAGGAAATTTATCTTCTGCTGATAGTGCGGATGGTTCAAACATGGTTTTTTCAGGAGGATTTTTGACGGGCTTTTTACAGCTCGCCGGTGATGCCAAAGGAACAGACGCAAAATTCACGCTAAACGGTCTAGAAACAACTCGTAAGTCCAATACATTTACAACGGGAGGCGTTACCTATACTCTTCAAAACAATTTCACAGGAGATGTGCGCGTTAACGTAAGTAATGATACGCAAAAAGTATTTGATACAATTAAAGATTTCGTGACCAAATACAATGAACTGATTGAGAAAATTAATGGGAAGATTACGGAAGAAAGAGACCGGAACTATCAGCCTTTGACTGATGAAGAAAGAGAAAAACTAACCGATAAACAAGCTGAGCAGTGGGATGAAAAGGCGAAAAGCGGTTTGTTAAAAGGAGACTCAATTTTATCAAGCGGGCTAAACCAAATGCGTTCTAACTGGTATGCCTCTGTATCAGGAATGAGCGGAGGATTTTCGCAGCTAACCGACATTGGCATTTCAACTAGCGCAAACTATACCGATCGAGGCAAGCTAGTCATAGAAGGCGACGGAACTAAATTAAAAGAAGCAATTGAAAAAGATCCTCAGTCTGTGATGGATTTATTTATGAAAAGTGGAAGTACAACAAGTGAAAAAGGGGTTGTACGACGTTTACGAGATACGATTACTCAAACCGTATCCAAAGTTGAGCAGCGCGCTGGCCGTTCAACATGGACAAGTGAACAATTTTTACTTGGGCGGAATTTAAAAAGCGTAAATAGCCAAATCACTAGTTTTGAAAGCAGGCTCACACAAGTAGAGGACCGGTATTATCGTCAGTTTACAGCAATGGAAAAAGCTATTCAAAATGCAAATGCTCAAAGCGCGCAGTTATCGCAATATTTTAGTTAAGAAGGAGTGAACGTTTATGGCAGCAAATAATCCATATCAAGCGTATCAGCAAGGAGCTGTTCAGACTGCTTCTCCAGGAGAGTTAACGCTTATGCTGTATAACGGGTGTTTAAAATTTATCAAACTTGCACGAACAGGCATACAGGAAAAAAATATTGAGCTGAAAAATACGAATCTGTTAAAAGCACAAAATATTATTCAAGAATTAATGATTACCCTTGATACAAACGTGCAAGTTGCTAAGTCTATGATGGCTATGTATGACTATATTAACCAGTGTTTAATTGAAGCAAATACAAAAAATGACACAGCAAGCTTGGATGAAGCGGAACAATATGTAACAGAATTCCGCGATACATGGAAGCAAGTCGTGCAGCTTCACCGCCAGCAAGTCCATGGAAGCGGCGGTCAAGCATAAATATGATTAACGACCTATATCAGCTAACTGATGAGATTTATCGGCTTATTCAAACATTTTCTGACAAAAATCGAGAAGAAGGCATTCAAAAGTTAGAGTATCTTCTATTAAAAAGACGTGACCTCATAGAGAAACTGCCGCCAAAAAGTAGGGATAATGAATCGATTGGTAAGAAAATTGTCGAAATGAATAAGGAAATTGATCAAAAGCTCATCTTAATTCGGCATCAAATTATGGTAGATCTCCGTTTGCTAAAAGCGAAAAAAAAGCATAGTAACAGATATGTAAACCCTTACGAAACAAAAACGTTTGATGGAATGTTTTACGATAAAAAAAATTAATCCTGCGTAAAAAAATACAACCCTTCTTCTTATGAAGAAGGTCTATTTTTTTGGTTTTTTCATAAACTTTTCTCAGGTTCCATAAATTTTAACTAAATTTTCAAAAAATTTTAATAGTTTAGGAAGGGATTGTGTCGGGTATTGTAGAATTGTAGAGGTATAGCAATGGATTAAAGGAGGAGTTCGAACATGATGTATAACATTCGCGGTGAAAACATTGAGGTGACTCCAGCAATTAGGGAATACGTAGAGAAAAAGCTTGGTAAGTTAGAGCGTTATTTCGACGAAACACCAACTGCTGACGTAAATGTAAACTTAAAAGTCTACAATAACGATCAAAAAATAGAAGTCACAATCCCAATGAATGATCTCGTATTGAGAGCTGAAGAGACACACAGTGATTTATACGCAGCTGTCGATCTTGTCCTAGATAAATTAGAGCGTCAAATTCGTAAACATAAAACAAAAGTAAATCGAAAAATGCGTGAAAAAGGCGCTGAGAAGTATCTGTTCGCAGCATTAGAAAGCGAAGCGAACGTAGCAGTTGCAACTGAAGAAGATGAATTAGAGCTAGTTCGTACAAAACGATTTAACTTAAAGCCAATGGATAGTGAAGAGGCTATTTTGCAAATGAATATGTTAGGACATAGTTTCTTTGTGTTTACAAACGCTGAGACCAACATTACAAACGTTGTATATCGAAGAAAAGATGGACGATATGGATTGATTGAACCAAACTAAGATTATAGGCTCTCTTAAACAAGAGCAGTAAAGTAAAAGCAGCGTGCCTCCGCACGCTGCTTTTTAGCTGCTTAAAAAAATAGTTCCATCACTACATAGCGCGTAGAAGATTTGGTGAATACACGCGTGGTTTCTTTCATGTTGAATGCCTGATAAAAAGAGACTTTATTTTCTCGTGCGTTACACCAGATCTTTCGTACCCCAAGGTTCTTAGCTTTGAGAAAAACCTCCTCTAGTAGACGACTGCCATATCCTTTTCCTTGTTCTTCTTTGAGAGTAGCAAATTTTCGAAATTGAGCTTCATTACCTGTTATAAATAAGGAAACAACTGATTTTAACTCTCCTTCTTCAAACAGTCCATAGTGAATGCCTAATGGATCATCTTTCAGCTGAATATAACTGAAATCTTTATCAGGCCACATGACGGTATGTCGGACTTCCCAAGCTTGTTCTTTTGTAATCGATTGAATATTCATTCTACATTCCCCTTTTTTATTGTAAGAGTGAGGCAGGGGAAATCACAATAGAAAATAACTTGTTAATAGAGTAGTACTAGTAAAGAGACAGACGAAAAAGGGTACAAGTTGCTACTTGTTTAGCTGCAATGTTACAATTTTACTCAGAATGTTTTATAATGAAAGATACAGATATGAATGAAAATAGTATAAAATGTACTGATTATAAATAGAGGAGCGTTTTAATATGCTTGGATTATTTAAAAAAGTGTTTGACGGCAATCAGCGCCAAATCGGCCGTTTAGAAAAAATGGCGGACCAAATTGATGCGTTAGGTCCTGAAATAGCGTCTTTAACAGACGATCAGCTTCGTGAAAAAACGGCTGAATTTCAACAACGCTACCAAAATGGCGAATCGCTCGATAACCTATTAGATGAAGCTTTTGCGGTTGTACGGGAAGCAGCGAAACGTGTGTTAGGCATGTATCCGTACAAAGTTCAGCTAATGGGGGGTATTTCTCTGCATGAAGGGAATATCTCGGAAATGAAAACGGGTGAAGGTAAAACGTTGACAGCTACTATGCCTGTATACTTAAACGCCATTACAGGAAAAGGTGTACATGTAGTAACAGTCAATGAATACTTAGCGAGCCGTGACGCTAGTGAAATGGGTCGTTTATATGAATTCCTAGGCTTGAAAGTAGGTTTAAATTTAAACCATTTAACGCGTGAAGAAAAGCAAGAAGCATATGCAGCGGATATTACGTATAGTACAAATAATGAACTCGGATTTGACTATTTACGTGATAACATGGTGCTTTACAAAGAACAAATGGTTCAACGTCCGCTTCATTTTGCCGTAATCGATGAAGTTGACTCTATCTTAATTGATGAAGCACGTACGCCGCTTATTATATCCGGCAGCGCGCAGAAATCGACTGCTCTTTATATTCAAGCTAATGCATTCGTTCGCACGCTTGATAAAGAAACCGATTTTACTTTTGATATCAAAACAAAAAGCGTTCAGCTAACCGAAGAAGGTATGTCAAAAGCAGAGCGCGCATTTGGCATTGAAAACTTATTTGATATTTCACACGTAGCGCTAAACCATCACATCAACCAAGCGCTTAAAGCACATGTAACGATGCAAAATGATGTGGATTACGTAATTGATGAAGATCAGGTCGTAATCGTTGACCAATTTACTGGTCGTTTAATGAAAGGAAGACGTTTTAGCGACGGCTTGCATCAAGCTATCGAAGCTAAAGAGAATGTTGAGATTCAAAATGAAAGCATGACGTTAGCTACGATCACATTCCAAAACTACTTCCGTATGTATGAAAAATTATCAGGTATGACGGGTACAGCTAAAACGGAAGAAGAAGAATTCCGTAATATTTACAATATGCACGTTGTTGTTATTCCGACAAACAAGCCAATTTCACGTGATGATAAAGCAGATTTAATTTATAAGTCAATGGAAGGCAAGTTTAATGCGGTAGTAGATGATATTGCTGAGCGCCACGCAAAAGGACAGCCTGTTCTTGTTGGTACAGTTGCGATTGAAACATCTGAAATTTTATCAGCTTTATTAAAGAAAAAAGGCATTCCTCATCACGTTTTAAATGCAAAACAGCATGAGCGTGAAGCGGATATTATCGAAAATGCGGGTCACAAAGGTGCGGTAACAATCGCAACAAATATGGCCGGTCGTGGTACAGATATCAAACTAGGTGAAGGTGTCGTTGAAGCTGGAGGTCTTGCTGTAATTGGTACAGAGCGTCATGAATCACGCCGTATTGATAATCAGCTTCGCGGACGTGCTGGACGTCAAGGGGATCCAGGGGTATCTCAATTCTATCTATCCATGGAAGATGAATTAATGCGCCGATTTGGTTCAGATAATATGATGGCAATGATGGATCGCCTTGGTATGGATGACTCACAGCCAATTCAAAGTAAAATTGTAACAAGAGCTGTTGAATCCGCTCAAAAACGCGTTGAAGGTAATAACTTCGATGCGCGTAAACAATTGCTTCAATATGATGACGTGCTTCGTCAACAGCGTGAAGTTATTTACAAACAGCGCTTTGAAGTACTTGATTCAGACAACCTGCGTGCGATTGTAGAACGTATGATTGAATCAACTCTACAGCGTGTGGTTGAAGTAAACACACCGCGTGAAGAATTAGAAGAAGAATGGAATTTACAAGCGATTATTGATTACGTAAATGCTAATGTTCTTGAGGAAGGTGAAGTCACAGAAGAAGATCTTCGCCGTAAAGAGCCTGAAGAAATGGTAGAACTGCTGGTAGATCATGCAAAAGCTCGTTATAATGAAAAAGAAGAGCAGCTCCCTGAAGAACAAATGCGTGAATTTGAAAAAGTTGTTGTTCTTAGAGCAGTTGATTCTAAATGGATGGATCATATCGATACGATGGATCAGCTTCGCCAAGGTATCCACCTTCGTGCGTATGGCCAAACAGATCCTCTTCGCGAATACCAAATGGAAGGTTTTGCGATGTTTGAAAATATGATTGCAAGCATTGAAGAAGAAGTGACGAAGTATATCATGAAAGCAGAAATTAACAACAACCTTGAGCGTCAAGAGGTAGCGCAAGGTCAGGCGGCTGTTCATCCAAAAGAAGGAGACGCGCCGGCTAAGAAGAAGCCAAAAGTAAATGCAATAGAAGTTGGCCGAAATGATCCTTGTATCTGCGGAAGTGGCAAAAAGTATAAAAACTGCTGCGGTAAAGAATCATAAAGTAAGAGTCAATTAGTATAGAATGAATTAGTACAGGAAGGAAATGAGTCTTCTCATTTCCTTCCTGTGCGTCAAAAATAAAATAGAGGTGTTCAACTCATGGATTTAGTAGAAATTAAGCAAGAACTTGACAAAACAGCTAAGCGATTAGCGGACTTTAGGGGGTCTCTTTGACCTCGATACAAAACAAGCTCGTATCGATGAATTAGATGAGACTATGGCTGATCCAAATTTTTGGAATGACCAGCAGGCAGCTCAGACTGTTATTAATGAAGCCAATGGTTTGAAAGATGCAGTAAATCAATTTAACCACTTGGATGAAACATATGAAAATTTGCAAGTGTCTCATGAACTTGTAAAAGAAGAATACGATGAAGATTTAGCAGAAGAACTAGTTAGTGAATTAAAAGAGCTTATATCAGGCATGAATGACTTTGAATTACAGCTGCTTTTAAGCGAGCCGTATGATAAAAATAATGCCATTTTAGAACTGCACCCAGGTGCTGGTGGAACAGAATCACAGGATTGGGGTTCAATGTTACTACGTATGTATACGCGCTGGGCGGAGAAAAAAGGTTTCAAAGTAGAAACGCTTGATTACTTACCTGGAGATGAAGCTGGTATTAAAAGTGTAACGCTTTTAATTAAAGGTCATAATGCGTACGGGTATTTAAAAGCTGAAAAAGGCGTTCATCGTCTCGTTCGTATTTCTCCGTTTGATTCATCAGGCCGTCGTCATACATCATTCGTATCGTGCGACATAATGCCGGAATTTAATGATGAAATTTCAATTGATATTCGTACGGAAGATTTGAAGGTTGATACGTATCGTGCAAGTGGTGCGGGAGGTCAGCATATCAATACAACAGATTCAGCTGTTCGTATTACTCACCTCCCAACTAATGTAGTCGTATCTTGTCAGACAGAACGTTCACAAATTAAAAACCGTGAGCAAGCAATGAAGATGTTAAAATCTAAGCTGTATCAATTAGAAATTGAAAAGCAGCAAGAACAGCTAGCTGAAATTCGCGGAGAACAAAAAGATATTGGATGGGGAAGTCAAATTCGTTCGTACGTATTCCATCCGTATTCATTAGTAAAAGATCACCGCACAAATACGGAAGTCGGAAACACGCAAAGCGTAATGGATGGAGATCTAGATCCGTTTATCGATGCGTATTTACGTTCTCATATTTAATTAAGAGGCAGGCAGCATACTTAGGTATGCTGCCTTTTTTTAGTTGTTGGACTTTGTAAAATTTGGATGAAGAAAAACGAGCGTAAAGAACTATTGTTAAAAAGAAAATTAAGAAAATGAAGAAATTTAAAGGTTGCTGTCGTCAGTTCAATTATTTTGTCAATGAAATAAAATGGTTAAAAATACCTGTTTTGCAGTAAGTGCTTCTTTACAATCCTTTATATTCCTTTTACAAACAGTATTTATAATTTGAGTTAAATCATGAGGAAGGGGCATGTGCAGTGGAAAATAAATCGTTAAACGAATTAATAGAGCAAGTGAAACAGAATAGCTTTTCTTCGAGTAAAGGGTTTGATAGACGGCGTTTTTTACAAGGAGCTGGAAAAGTAGCGGGAGTATCACTTGGCTTAACAATTGCTCAGTCTGTTGGTTTAAATGCAGTAGAAGTTTCAGCTGCAGCGCCTAAATTTTTAAGTTATCCGTTCACTCTAGGCGTCGCATCAGGAGACCCTTTAGCAGATAGCATTGTTCTTTGGACAAGATTAGCACCAGACCCATTGAATGGCGGGGGAATGCCTAATCAACCTATTCCAGTAAAATGGGAGCTTAGTGAAGATGAAGACTTTCATCGAATTGTCAAACGAGGAACAGAAGTGGCTAGACCTGAACTTGCTCATTCGGTTCACGTTGATGTAAAAGGATTGAAGCCGAGTCATATTTATTATTATCGATTTAAAAGCGGCCATGAGTTAAGCCCGGTTGGAAAAACAAAAACACTTCCTTCAGCAAATGAAGAAGTAGCCAGTATGACGTTTGCATTTGCTTCGTGTCAGCAATATGAACATGGGTACTTTACAGCCTATGAGCATATGGTTAAAGAACAATTAGATTTTGTCGTTCATTTGGGCGATTACATCTATGAATATGGACCAAACGAGTACGTGGCTGCAAGCGGAAACGTTCGTACTCACAGCAGCGCAGAAATTCAAACGCTGCAAGATTATCGAAACAGGCATGCTCAGTACAGGGCAGATGCCAATTTGAAGTCTGCTCACGCTGTTTTTCCATGGATTGTGACGTGGGATGACCATGAAGTAGAAAACAATTATGCAAATGTAATTCCTGAAAAAGGCCAATCAGTAGAAGCATTTATTCAACGCCGTGCGGCAGCTTATCAAGCTTATTACGAACACATGCCTTTGCGTCAAACATCCTTGCCTCACGGAGCGGATATGAGATTATATCGTGACTTTTCATATGGGAAATTAGCTTCTTTTCAAGTGTTGGATACGCGTCAATACAGAGACGATCAAGCAAACGGAGACGGAACAAAGCCGCAAACGCCAGAATCTCTTGATCCCAAACGTACGCTATTGGGGAATGAACAAGAAAAATGGCTGTTTACTAATCTTGAAAAGTCAGCGTGTCATTGGAACGTACTGGCTCAACAAATTTTCTTTGCGCCAAGAAAATTTGGAACGGCTGCTAAGCCTACATACAGCATGGATGCATGGGATGGGTATACGGCGAATCGTCAGCGCGTCATTGATTTTATTGAAAAGAAAAAGTTGGACAACGTCATTGTACTAACTGGAGATGTACACGCTAACTGGGCTTCTAACTTATACGCGGATTTTGCTAACCTTAATTCAAGAATTATTGGTGCAGAGTTCATCGGCACCTCCATCACTTCCGGAGGGAACGGAGCAGATAAACGAGCAGACACGGATAAAATTTTAAGTCAAAATCCACACCTCACATTTTTTAATGATTATAGAGGATATGTAAGGTGTACGGTAACTCCTGATATATGGCAAGCCGATTATCGCGTTGTGCCTTTTGTAACAGAGCCTGGTGCAGAAATTTCAACTCGAGCTTCCTTTCAATATAAAAAAGATGGAAAAGGTATGACGGAAGTTGAAGTAAATAACGTGCCGCGTGGACTAAAGATTTCTAAGGAAGTAGAGGAAGATCGTATGCGGGCACACGGGAAAGCACATGAAAAACAAGAGTTGAAAAAGAAAGAAAAAGTTCAGCAGTAAACTAAGTAAGAAAAAGGAGGTCAAGTATGTTTTCTAATATTGGAATCCCTGGTTTGGTTATTATTTTAGTCATTGCGTTAATAATTTTTGGACCGTCTAAGCTGCCGGAAGTTGGACGAGCGTTTGGACGAACATTAACTGAATTTAAAGGAGCAGCAAAAGGGCTCGTATCAGATGATGAAAGTGTTAAAGAAAAGCAGACCGCAACCGTTTCTGAACAAAAAGGGAAGGAATCCACATTGTAAGTAAGGAAATAGACGAGGAAACTCGTCTATTTCTACTTGTCAGAAAGGAGAGAAAGACAATGGGAGAAATGAGCTTGATGGAGCACCTTGAAGAATTGCGTGTTCGTATTATTAAAACACTTTGTGCATTTGTAGTTTTACTTATTGTTAGTTTTGTATTTGTGCAAGATATTTATCACTGGCTAGTAAAAGATTTGGACGGCAAGCTTGCGGTACTTGGACCAAGTGAAATCGTATGGATTTATATGGTGATTGCATTTGTTTTTGCGCTGGCTTTTACACTTCCAGTAGCTGCTTATCAAGTATTTCGGTTTGTTTCACCCGGGTTAAAAAAGGAAGAATATAAGGTTCTGATTACCTTCATTCCATTCTTTTTTCTTTTGTTTGTAAGCGGACTGGGGTTCGGTTATCTTGTTTTATTTCCAATGGTTTTAGCATTTTTAACGGGCTTATCGAATGATCAGTTTTCACTGATGTTTACGGCGGAGCATTATTTCCGTTTTATGCTTAATCTGTGTTTACCGTTTGGGTTTTTATTTGAAATGCCTTTAGTTGTTCTATTCTTAACGCGCTTAGGGGTTCTAAACCCATTAAGATTAGCTAAAGCAAGGAAGCTCTCTTATTTTGCTTTAATTGTGATATCCGTACTTATTACTCCTCCTGATTTTATTTCGGATATTTTAGTCATTGTCCCGCTTCTGCTTTTATATGAGCTCAGTGTGACAATTTCACGCGTAGTATACAAAAAACGTTTAGGAAACGAATCAATTGCTTAATCGTATACATAAGTGTGATGAGAGAATTCATGAAATTGAAACAAAGTCCTTGTAAACAGAGTGTTTTAAACATTCTGGAGTAGGTTATAATAGAGTGAAAACTCTACAGCAAGGGGGAGAAGGCTTGAAAAAAGTATTACTGACGTTAACAATCGGTCTAGCGCTTGTTTTGTCCGCGTGCGGCGGAGGAAGCTCTAAAAATGAATCTGCTGGTGAATCTTCAGCGAGTGCAGAAGACATTGTGAAGAAAAACTGTACAGGCTGTCACGGAGTAGATTTAGGAGGAGCGAATGGACCAAGCTTGCAGCATGTAGGCAGCAAGCACTCAGAAGCTGAAATTGAAAACATTATCAATAATGGTCAAGGCGGTATGCCAAAGGGACTAATTAATGAAGAAGATGCAAAGAAAGTTGCTGCTTGGCTGGCAAAGAAAAAATAAGACGGATACCCGTCTTATTTTTGTGTTAAAGCTGCTTTAATTCTTGGTTTAAGACAATGGCTTGCTTTTGAGCTTTGACATCTTTTGCTATGTCTCCAGGTGCATTGGCTTCTCCAATGATGTATCCGCTAAAGGAAGAGCCAATAAAATCGACAATGTATTGAAATTGCATAATAAGAGGAAGAGCTTTTACAGATGCACCTGTGCCCCCTACTACTAATACATACACGCGCTTATTTTTCATTTGTTCTTTAAAGTTGATTGTCGAATCTCTAAGACTTTCAGACCAACGATCCACAAAGTTCTTCATTAATCCGCTCATACCGTACCAGTAAAGAGGCGTAACAAATAAAATAGTGTCGTGCGCTGCCATCTTTTTCGCTATATCATAATAATCATCTTGTTGATTGGTAAATCCAAGTTCATCGTGACGCATATCAGTAATGGGATTAATGGTATGCCGGCGCAAGTAAACTTCTTCCGTATTGATATCTTTTAAGACTGCTTTAGCTAATTCCTCCGTATTTCCGTTTTCTCGTGAACTTCCATAAATGGTGATCATGTTATCCCTCCTCATCGTTTTTCTTATTTATCATACCTTGTTTGTAAAAAAAGTAGACATGAATCTGCTTTGTCTAACGATATTCGTAAAAAATGAACAGCAAAAAACAACAGAATTATAAATAAGGATAAATTCTCATACCTTGCTAAAAATATCCTACTTATGTCATATTTGAAATAAAAATGTAATATTTTTGGGGCTTATTTTCACGAAGAGTGATGTTATAATGAGAAAGCGCGTGAGAAGAGTCGAATTTTTGGTTTGAATTGTAGAGTTTTGTCGTATTTTGACAAGTTTTACATAGTATTAAAATAACACACTTGATTAGGTGATTACTTATGATTGAAATGCAAAATGTATATAAAACGTATCCGAACGGTGTAAAAGCAATCAATGGCATTAGCATCAAGATTAATCAAGGTGAGTTTGCTTATATCGTAGGACCAAGTGGAGCAGGAAAATCCACTTTTATTAAAATGATGTATCGTGAAGAAAAGCCTTCTTCAGGAAATATCATTGTAAACGGTGCAAATGTAGCAAAAATAAAAGATAGCAGAGTTCCTATCTTTAGACGTCATATTGGTGTAGTCTTTCAAGATTTCAAGCTGCTTCCAAAATTAACGGTCTACGAAAACATTGCTTTTGCACTAGAAGTAATTGAGCAAAGTCCCGAAGAAATTAAAAAGCGAGTGCTAGAGGTGCTAGAGCTTGTTAAGTTAAAGGGTAAAATCGATTCTTTCCCTGATGAACTATCTGGAGGAGAGCAGCAGCGTGTGTCTATTGCGCGTTCAATTGTGAATAGTCCTAAGGTTGTCATCGCCGACGAACCGACAGGGAATCTTGATCCGGAGACTTCGTGGGAAATTATGGATATCTTTGAGGAGATTAATAAACGCGGTACGACTATTTTAATGGCAACGCATAACCGTGAAATTGTAAATACAATTCGAAAGCGCGTAATTGCGATTGAAAATGGGAATGTTGTGCGCGATGAAGTAAGAGGTGAATACGGATATGAAGGCTAGGACATTCGGTCGCCACTTACGTGAAGGATCTAAAAGTTTAGGAAGAAACGGCTGGATGACATTCGCATCTGCAAGTGCTGTTACCGTGACGCTCTTGCTTGTAGGCGTATTTTTTATGTTGATGATGAATTTAAACCACATTGCTAAATTGATTGAAAATGATGTGGAAATTCGCGTTCACGTTGATGCTGCAGCGACAGCAGATGATCGAAAAGCAATGAAGGAAAAGCTAGATGCAATTAAGCAAGTTGATACGGTGACGTTTTCTTCTAAAGATAAAGAGTTAAAAGATTTGATTAATAGTATGGGTGATGAAGGACAAGCTTTTGAACCGTTTGAACAGCAAAACCCATTAAATGATGTATTTGTTGTTAAAACAAAAGAGCCGACTGATGTCGCAAAAGTAGCTAAACAAATTGAGAAATATCCGTATGCAGCAAAAGTTCAATACGGCCAAGATCAAGTTGAAAAGTTATTTAAAGTGCTGAAAGTAGCTCGTAATATCGGAGTAGTGCTGATTTTAGGGCTTCTATTTACAGCAATGTTCCTAATTTCAAATACAATTAAAATTACGATTGTAGCTCGCCGTGAAGAGATTGAAATTATGCGCTTAGTTGGAGCCACAAACTCCTTTATTCGCTGGCCGTTCTTTATTGAAGGTCTGTTTTTAGGATTGCTTGGTTCTATTGTGCCAATTGCAGTTATTATCGGTGTATACAGCGTTTTATATAATGAAGTTCAACCTAAATTTGATGGATTCTTTGAACTTTTACCTGCCTTTCCATTCGTGCTTCAAGTATCGCTACTGTTACTGTTAATCGGCGGTCTAATTGGGATGTGGGGAAGTACATTATCCATCCGTAAGTTCTTGCGAAAATAAGAATAGATTTTTAACATAATAGATTACAACAACCTCACATTTGATGTTTATCAAATGTGAGGTTGTTGTGTAATTACACATAAAAATAGAAAAAAGTGCTAATGGGGGTCTTGCTAATGCCCGTTTATACGGGGAAATATGTGCAGATGGGGAGAAACAAATGACACGTAAGACATTAGTAATGACAGCAGCAGTTTTAGTTGGACTAAGTGCGGCTTGGATAGGTAATGAAAAAATTGCTTATGCACAAAGTGCCAGCACTACTAAACTCAGTGATTTAGAGAAAAAAAGTGATGATGTGAACCAAAATATTAATCAAAATAAAGAGAAATTAAAAGAGGTTCAAGAAAAGCAAAAAAATGAAGAAGCTGAGATTGCGCGCTTGGATTCAGAAGTCGGACAAACGAATGCAGATATCCGCAGCCGTGAATCTGAAGTAGAAAAAGCAAAGCAAGACGTCGAAAAGCTGAAAAGCGAGATTGACGTTGTAAAAAAACGAATTGAAAAACAAAATGAGCTATTAAAAAAACGTGCTCGGGCTTTACAAGAAAATGGCGGGTCTGTGGATTACATAGATGTACTGCTAGGCTCTGAAAGCTTCGGAGACTTTATTAGCAGAGTGAGTGCGGTTTCGACAATTGTAGGGGCTGACCGTGATTTGTTAATGCAGCATGAAGCCGATAAAAAGGCAAAAGAAGAGAAAGAAACAAAAGTTCAAAACAAGCTAACGGAAGTAAATCAAGCGCTTGAAGAGCTTAAAAATCTTCGTGCGCAGCTGCAAAAACAAGTGGATGAAAAGAATCAGCTCATGCAAACGCTCAAAGATCAGGAAAAAGAATTTAATGAAGAAGCCGTTGGATTAGAAGAGCAAGCTTCTATTTTAGCTGATCAAAAAAATGCAGTACAAGCTCAACAGCAAGAAATTGAAAAAGCCGGGGCAACGGAGGAGGCACCCCCTGTTACAAGCGGGTCGTTTATGAGGCCAGCAAAGGGCCCGGTAACATCTCATTTTGGGTATCGAGAAACGTTTGGAAGAGGACACTATGGTATTGATATTGGAAAGCGAGGAGAAAGTGTGCCAGTTGTAGCCGCAGCAAGCGGAAAGGTAATTAGAGCATATCACTCTTCTTCTTTTGGTAATGCCGTATTTATTCGTCACAATGTAGAAGGTCAGACGTGGGTTACAGTTTATGCCCATTTAGAGAGCTACAGCGTCTCAAGCGGTCAATCTATCAATAAAGGTCAACAATTAGGTTATATAGGGAACACAGGACGTTCGTTTGGTGCTCACCTGCATTTTGAATTGCATAAAGGCGATTGGAAAGGTAAAAGTTCCGCTGTAAACCCTGAAAGTTATATTAAATTTTAAGTTCCTAGCATACGTGGTACAAGCTCAACATATAGTTTAACAAAAAGGCATCGCACTTGATTTGTGTGGTGCCTTTTGCTACAAATAACACATGCATCCTTTTTATTACATAGTTTTGGTTGTATCTATTATAATAAGAAGAGATGGCTTAAGGTTGAGGAGGATGAAAGAACTTGAATCGGAAAATCGTTGCACTATTAATGGCACTCTCCTTAGTTGTTGGAGCAGCTGGTACATATTTTGGCATTCAGTATGCAAATGCTGGAACGGTCAGTACCCCCCTTACAACTTCTTCAAATGATAGTAAAGTGGAAAAGGAAGAGCTAGACAAAATCAAGCAAGCTTATGAACTGATATCTTCAAAATATTACAAAGATGTAGATGACAAAAAATTATTAGATGGCGCAATCCAAGGGATGGTACAAACCTTAGGAGACCCTCACTCATCTTACATGGATAAGAAAACGGCACAGCAATTCACGCAGTCTCTTGATTCATCGTTTGAGGGAATTGGCGCTGAAGTAAGCATGGTAGATGGAAAAGTAACAATCGTAGCTCCGTTTAAACAATCTCCTGCGGAAAAAGCAGGATTAAAACCAAATGATCAGATTTTAAAGATCGATGGTAAAAGTATCGCGGGTCTGGAATTGAATGAAGCAGTATTAAAAATTCGCGGTAAAAAAGGCTCTACCGTGACATTAGATGTTCAACGACCGGGCGTGAAAGAAACGATGAAAGTAAAAGTTGTAAGAGATGAGATTCCAATTGAAACCGTCTATTCTTCTGTTAAAAATGTAAACAATAAAAAAATTGGCTACATGGAAATTACGTCATTCTCTGAATCAACGGGAGACGAATTTACGAAACAGTTGAAAAAACTTGAAAATAAAAATATCGATGGCTTAGTTCTAGACGTTCGGGGAAATCCTGGTGGCTATTTAACGAGCGTTGAAAAAATGCTTGATAAATTAGTAACGAATAAAAAGCCATATATCCAAATTGAAGATCGTAACGGTGAACGTCAAAAAGTGGTTTCTTCAATGAAAAAGCAAAAGGATTATCCAATTGTGGCCTTGATTGATGGAGGGAGTGCATCCGCTTCTGAAATTCTTGCCGGGGCATTAAAAGAAGCAGGAGGATACAAGCTAGTCGGTGAAAAATCCTATGGAAAAGGAACCGTTCAACAAGCTGTTCCAATGGAAGACGGCAGTAATTTAAAATTAACGTTCTATAAATGGCTAACGCCTGATGGAAACTGGATTAACGAAAAAGGTATAAAGCCAACAGTAGAAGTCAAGCAGCCGGATTATTATTATGCAAATCCAATTCAAGTTGATAAAAAGCCATTAACACGTGATATGACAGGTGACCAAGTGAAGAATGCTCAAGTGATGCTAAAAGGCCTTGGCTTTGAACCTGGACGTACAGACGGATACTTTAGTAAAGAGACAGAAACAGCTGTAACTGCATTCCAAAAAACCAATAAGCAAAAAGCTACAGGTGAAATCGATGAAGATACAGCAGCGCTTTTACAAACAAAACTTCTAGAAAAAATTAAATCAAAAGATGAAGATCGTCAGCTTCAAACGGCTTTAAAGCTAGCTAGTCAATAAGAAGTAGAAAAAGTTCCGTGCTTTTCCAAAGCACGGAACTTTTTTAGTAAAAACAACATTGTCGGTTAGTGATGCATTTTGATAAAATAAAGAAGCCTATGATACATAACAATCAATCGTAAATGTTGTAATAAAAATGTGAAAAATACAGGTGGTGAAAAAATGGATTTTGCATTAGAGCTTTTAAAAGGTATCGGACGTTTGTTTTTACATCCGTTAACTTATTTATTTCTGCTCGTCTCGTTTTTTGTAGGTCTTTCTCGCGTCAAGAGAGAGCGTCAGAATTTTCATGTTCGCGTGTTTGATTTTATTTTAGAAGCAAAATATTTATTTTTTCCAGGTATCATTATTGGGTTGATTTTATCCGTTGTTACCGTGTTGCTAGGTGTCTATGTATCTATAGGAATGATTGTACTTGTAGCTGTTTTAACTTTTATCATAAGCGGCCCTTGGACGTTTAAATGGCTTTCTCCTTCTTACACCGTAGGACTGGCTGTGCTTGCAACCTTGGTTATTCCGGCATCTGGTTTCGGTGAAGGATTTATTCAAACGTGGTCTGTGCAAGCTCATAACGCAGATTTACCTTCTCTGACTATTTTAATGTCTCTGCTTGTATTAGCAGAAGGATATTTAATTTGGAAATTTGGAGCAAAAGGTACGTCTCCAGCCATTGTGAAAAGTAAAAGAGGGCAGGAAATTGGAGCTCATTACTCTCAAAAATTATGGGTTGTCCCGCTTTTTGTCTTAATTCCAGGCAGCGCCATTACGTCTGTGTTTCCATGGTGGCCTGTGTTATCTATTGACGGAACGTCATTTAGCCTGTTTTTTGTTCCTTTTGCTATCGGTTTTTATCAGCGAATTCAAAGTATGGTGCCGTTTAAATCTATTGAATTTACCGGTAAGCGTGTATTAGCATTAGGCGTGGGATTAACGGTCATTACGATTGCTGCCATTTTTTATCCTCTTGCCGCTGTAGCTGTTGTTATTCTAGCGATCATAGGAAGAGAGTGGATTCGTTTGCAGCAGCGTCTGAGCGATGAAAAAGCGCCCGCACTATTTACTAAGCGTACACAAGGTTTGGTTGTGTTAGGAATCATCCCTCATTCTCCGGCAGAGAAAATGGGTTTGAAAGTAGGAGAAGTGATTATTAAGGTAAATGGAATCGCTGTATCTGAAGTCCATAAATTTTATGAAGCATTACAAGTTAATAACCGTGCTTTTTGTAAGCTAGAAGTTATTGACGAAAATGGAGAAGTTCGCTTTACTCAGCGAGCATTGTATGACAACGAACATCATGAACTAGGTATTTTGTTTGTACACAATTATACAAAACGTGATTCACAAGCTGGTTAAAAGACGGATAAAAAGGAGAAATGTTTGTGGAAGTCAAAACGATTGCCGCAGTTTTTCTACCCGCCATATTGCTTGTTCTGTTTGCTAGAGTAACATATAACTTATATGTTGCCACAGGGCTGACGCTTTTGTTGATAGCTGTTTCTGTATATAAAGGGTACGCAGATTATCCGCTTATTATTTTAATAGATTTACTTTCAGCAGCCATCGGTTTTATATATGCAAAAAGCATGCTAGCAGCTGGAAAATAAAGATTGTTGGTTTGATGATAAGTTAATCGCTTATTATTAAACTGTACACAAAAGCTCTCTGCACAACGTGGAGAGCTTTTGTGTGTAAAAAAGTGAGTTAGAACTTATAACAATATTGTTTCGGTTCATTTAATGAGCGAGTATAATCAAATTAATTAGACAAATATGTTTATTTGTAAAATATTTTAAACACTTATGTATAAATTTATTTAAATAAGTGTACAGAAATGTGAGGAGGGTATAGAAAAATAAAATTATTAATCTGAAAATTTAGTTTATTTTTTTAATTTTAAAAAATAAAAGGAGGTTTAGGATTGATGGAAGTATTAATGAGAACGATGTTTCAGTCGCTTGGCAAAAATCATTCAATGAACAAATTAGCTAAAAAGTATGGATTGAGGATGGGGGCAGCTCGTTTTGTTGCTGGAGACTCAACCGAATCAGCAATTCAAACATCTAAGGAGCTTAACAATAATGGAAAAGTTGTTACACTTGATCATTTAGGAGAATTTGTTTTTACAGAAGAGGAAGCCAGGTTGTCTACTGCCATGTGCATTCAGACACTAGAAGCCATTGCAGAATCGGGCGTTCAATCAAATTTATCATTAAAGATGACTTCTTTAGGATTGGATATTAGCAAAGAGCTTTGTATGGAAAATATGCGCAGAATTCTACACACGGCCAGAATGAATAATATTTTTGTTCGAATTGATATGGAAGACTACTTGCACTGCCAAATCTCCCTTGATATGTATAAAGAATTACGCAAAGAATTTGATAATGTTGGAATTGTGATTCAAGCGTATCTTTATCGTACAGAACAAGATATGAATGACTTACATCAATATCAAGCTAATTTACGTCTAGTAAAAGGAGCTTATAAAGAATCACCAGAAGTATCATTTCCAGAAAAGAAAGACGTAGATGAAAACTATAAAAAAATCATTAAAATGCATTTATTAAATGGTCACTATACAGCTGTAGCAAGTCATGATGAAGAAATGATTCAGTACACAAAACGATTAGTAAGAGAAAATGGTATTTCAAATGACCAATTTGAGTTCCAAATGCTTTATGGAATTTGCGTAGAGCTGCAGGACCGTCTAGTAAAAGAAGGATATAAAGTCAGGGTTTATGTTCCTTACGGCATTGATTGGTTTGGGTATTTCATGAGACGCCTAGCCGAACGTCCCGCCAACGTATGGTTCGTGCTGAAAAACTTCGCGAAATAAATTTCTAATTAAAGGGGACTGGTTGAAATGACAGTAAGTACAAAAATCTCAGTTTTTAAAAATGAACCGTTTACTGATTTTTCGTTAGAAGAGAATAAACAAGCGATGCAAGCGGCGTTAATGAAAGTGAAAAAAGAATTGGGACAAACATATCCTCTCACGATTGGAAAGGATAAAATCTCAACAGAAGAAGTGATTGTCTCTACGAACCCGGGAAAAGTAGATGAAGTGATTGGGAGAGTAAGCCGTGGCACTAAAGCTTATGCTGAGCAGGCAATGCAAGAAGCATCAGCAGCATTTCAATCATGGAAGCACGTCCCGCCTGCTGAACGTGCTGATTATTTATTCAAAGCAGCAGAGCTGATGAGAAAAAGAAAGTATGAATTTTCTGCCATGCTCGTTTATGAAGTGGGGAAAAACTGGGCAGAAGCTGATGCGGATACCGCGGAAGCTATTGACTTTATGGAATTTTATGCGCGAGAAATGATTCGTTTAAGTGAAACGAATGAGCATCGGCCTTTAACGCCGGTAGAAGGTGAAACAACAGAGATGACGTATATTCCTTTAGGAGTAGGAGTAGTCATTTCACCTTTTAATTTTCCGCTTGCCATTATGGCTGGAACGACTGTAGCTGGAATTGTATCTGGAAATGCGGTTATTTTAAAGCCAGCTGATTCTGCACCGGTTATTGCTGCGAAATTTGTTCAATTAATGGAGGAAGTCGGTCTTCCGTCTGGTGTTCTAAATTTTATCCCTGGAGATGGCATAGAAGTTGGAGAATATTTAGTCGAACATCCTCAAACTCGTTTTATTTCTTTTACGGGATCAAGAGAAGTAGGATGTCGCATTTATGAACGTGCTTCAAAAGTACAGTCTGGACAAATTTGGCTGAAACGCGTCATTGCTGAAATGGGAGGAAAAGATGGCGTTGTAGTAGATGAAACGGCAGACTTAGACGCGGCAGCGCAAGCGATCGTAGCATCTGCGTTTGGATTTCAAGGCCAAAAGTGTTCCGCTGGCTCTCGAGCGATTATTGTAGAATCTGTTTATGAAGAGGTTGCCCAAAAGGTAGCCGCATTAACAAAAGAATTAACCGTCGGACTGCCTGAAGACAACCCTTCTATGGGACCTGTTATTGATCAAAAAGCGTATGAAAAAGTATTGGCCTACATTGAAATTGGCAAAGAAGAAGGGAAGCTTATTGCCGGGGGAGCTAAAGCTCCCGGAAATGGCTATTATGTAGAACCTACAGTATTCAAAGATGTGGATTCAAAAGCACGAATTATGCAAGAAGAGATTTTTGGACCGGTCCTTGCGTTGACAAAAGCAGCTAACTGGGAAGAAGCCATTGAGATTTACAATGAAACTGATTACGGTTTGACGGGAGCCTTTTTCTCTGAAACCGAAGAGAGAATTCAAAGGGCGTTAGCTACCATGCACTGCGGTAACTTATATATTAACAAAAAATGTACAGGAGCATTAGTTGGTGTTCATCCTTTTGGCGGTTTTAATATGTCCGGAACGGACTCGAAAGCCGGAGGGTATGATTATCTTCTATTATTTACACAAGGGAAGATGACAGCGAGAAAACAGAAATAAGTTCAGTCTATAGGAAATCAAAAAATTCGACACGAAGCATCTTTGGCTTCGTGTCGAATTTTTTGATTAGTTTAATCCATATTCTTTGATTTTGTTGTAAAGGGTGCCGCGTGAAATGCCAAGCAGATCCGCTGCTGCACTTTTGTTTCCATAGGTTTTTTGAAGAGTCTCTTCTATTAGCCTAGCTTCTTGGAGAGAATCTTCTTCTTTTTGAACTTCTGTGAAAGAACTTGCATCCTTCAGGTTGTCAGGAAGGTGCGTAAGGGTAATCAACGACTGATCACTTAGAAAAGTCATTCGTTCAATCGTATTTCTCAGCTCGCGAATATTGCCTGGCCAATCGTATTGCATAAAGGCTTCGAGAACTTCAGAGCTGATGAAAGGAGCCTTCTTTTTATACTTTTTACTAAATTCCTGTACAAATTGCTGAGTTAATGCTTCAATGTCTTCTTTATGGTCTCGAAGCGGCGGAATGATAATATTAATGACGGTCAGCAAATAGTAAAGGTTTTCATGGAATTCACCGGCTTTTAGCAACTCTTCCAAAGGCGTCGTGGTAGAGGCTACAATTCGGGTTTGAACTTGAATTTCTTCCGTGCCTCCAACGTGATAAAAGGATCGTTCTTCCAAGTAACGGAGAAACTTAACTTGAATTTCAAGAGGCATTTTATCAATTTCTTCAATAAATAGCGTCCCGTTATGAGCCTGCTCGAGTTTTCCTGCAATGGTTGTTGGATCTTCTGAAAAGACATCTTTTTGATGACCAAAGAGCTCAATTTCCAAGAGTCCCGATGGAATAGTCGCGCAGTTTAAAGATAAAAAAGGTTCTTTATGTTTGGATCCGCCGTAGTGAATGGCCTGAGCCAGCATTTCTTTCCCAGAACCAGGTTCTCCTGTTAATAAAATAGGCATATCTGTAGATGCCACTTTTTTGGCAATGTCAACGGCTTGCTTAATTTCAGGACTGATACCCGCGAAAGAAGAAAATGGATTATCTTTTGGAATGAGAAGAGACACATCAATTTCTTCATTTAATCGTACAATATTGGTAATGTCATGTTCGGTTGCGACTCCACCTATGACTCGGTTATTTCTTATAATAGGAGATGCATTGATGAGCACGTGAGTTTGTTCATTAGGACGATGATACGTTCCGCGCACAGGACGCCCTTCATTTAGAATCGTATGTAGAATGATGGATTCATCTTTGAAATGCTCTCCGATTTTTCTCCCCATAATATCATCTCTCTGAATCTTATACGTATGTTCCGCAGCAGTATTCCACAAGATTACATTTCCTTCATTATCGACCGCTGTCACTGCATCATTAATGGTTTCTGCCAATGTATCAAAATAGGAAGCTAATATCTCATTTTGGCTCTGCAAATGTGTAATCCACTGTGAAGGTGTTACAAGTCCTATTGTGGTTTCTTGGTTTTCTGCTTGAATGAGGACTGGTCTGTTCCAGTTTGTGTTGGCTTGTAAATTGGCTAACGTAGAAGTAGAAGATGAAGGCCAATTTGTATCCGCTATTACTTTTTTTATGGACGATGCCTCGTCATGACCTGTTAAAAGGTATCGTTCATCTTTTTGTATTACATAAAAGGTACTTGCTGTGACTACAACGAAGTCGTAGTTGGAAAGTTCAGATGTCACTTTAGCTAAAGAAGTTGATTCTTCAACTGTTATAAAGGAGTTATTTATAAGAACTTGATCAACGCTTGCCATACTAAACCCCTCTCAGTACATATTTTTTATACTGTATCATAATTTAGAAATTGGCGCAAAAGCCTATTTTTTTCAAACAATCATGCAGCTTACTTTCTTTTATTGCTTTCATCCAAAGAGTTGTATTTCCTTCGAAAAGGGTAGTATAAGAATTTAGTGGGTAATAAAGTAACAGGGTAAAAAATAAAAACAAACAAACACTATATAAGATTAATACTGATTAGTTTCATTTATGAGTATAAAGTGATAAAATACGAATATCAGTTCGTGTTTTCGGTTTTTACATATCGTAATAAAAAATAGATAAAACAAGAAAATGGAAACGGAGGCCTTCATTTGAAAGATCAGTTTGAATTAGTATCCCCATATCAACCGCAAGGTGATCAGCCAAAGGCAATTGAAAAGATTGTGAAAGGAATTAAAGAAGGTAAGCAGCATCAAGTTTTATTAGGTGCTACAGGAACGGGAAAAACCTTCACCATGTCTAATGTTATTAAGGAAATAAATAAGCCGACATTAATTATGGCTCATAACAAAACGCTTGCTGGTCAATTGTACAGTGAGTTTAAAGAGTTTTTTCCTAATAATGCAGTCGAATACTTTGTCAGTTACTATGATTACTATCAGCCTGAAGCCTATGTACCTCAAACAGATACATTTATTGAAAAAGATGCAAGCATTAATGATGAAATTGATAAACTTCGTCACTCGGCAACTTCTTCTCTTTTTGAACGAAAAGATGTCATTATTATTGCCAGCGTATCCTGTATTTATGGCTTAGGGTCTCCGGAAGAATACAAAGAAATGGTCGTATCTCTTCGAGTAGGAATGGAGAAAGAGCGTAATCAGCTGCTTCGTACGCTAGTAGATGTACAGTACGAAAGAAATGATATTGACTTTAAACGCGGAACGTTTCGCGTTCGCGGTGATGTTGTGGAGATTTTCCCTGTATCTCGAGATGAACACTGTATTCGCGTCGAGTTTTTCGGCGATGAAATTGACCGCATTCGAGAAGTTGACGCTCTAACAGGAGAAATCATTGGTGATCGTGAACATGTAGCTATCTTCCCGGCATCTCACTTTGTCACGAGAGAAGAAAAAATGCGTGTTGCCATTCAAAATATTGAAAAAGAACTAGAAGAACAGCTAGAGAAGCTAAAAGAAGCAGGCAAGCTTTTAGAAGCGCAGCGCTTGGAGCAGCGCACGCGCTACGACCTAGAAATGATGAGAGAAATGGGCTTTTGTTCGGGAATCGAGAACTACTCTCGTCATTTAACGCTTCGTCCCGCTGGTTCTACACCTTATACACTGCTGGACTTCTTCCCTGAAGATTTCCTTCTTGTTGTGGATGAATCACACGTTACGATTCCTCAAGTTAGAGGAATGTACAATGGAGACCAAGCACGTAAACAAGTGTTAGTAGACCATGGTTTCCGCTTGCCGTCCGCATTAGATAACCGCCCGCTTAAATTTGATGAATTTGAACAGCATATTAACCAAATTGTTCATGTTTCTGCAACACCAGGTCCTTACGAACTTGAGAAGGCACCTGATGTGATTGAACAAATTATCCGTCCAACGGGATTATTGGATCCAAATATTGAAGTTCGACCAATTGAAGGACAGATTGATGATTTAATTGGAGAAATTCATGATCGGATTAAGCGAAATGAACGAGTGCTCGTTACGACGTTAACAAAGAAAATGTCTGAGGATTTAACGAACTACTTAAAAGAAATTGGCATTAAAGTTCAATATCTTCACTCTGAGGTGAAGACGCTCGAGCGTATTGAAATTATCCGAGAGCTGCGGCTTGGAAAATATGATGTGCTTGTAGGAATTAACTTACTTCGTGAAGGTTTAGATATTCCGGAGGTTTCGTTAGTAACCATATTAGATGCCGACAAAGAAGGATTCTTACGTTCAGAACGATCGCTTATTCAAACCATCGGACGTGCTGCACGAAATGCTAATGGACATGTCATTATGTATGCAGATCGCATCACAAACTCCATGGACATTGCTATCAATGAGACCAAGCGTCGTAGAAGTATTCAAGAAGCTTACAATGAAGAGCATGGTATTACACCGACAACGATTCAAAAAGAAGTTCGAGGCTCAATTCGTGCAACAGTAGTAGCAGAAGATACAGAAACGTATGAAGAAGCACCGGCATTTGATAAGCTCAACAAAAAAGAAAAAGCAAAGCTCGTAGAAGAAATGGAACAAGAAATGAAAGAAGCAGCCAAAGCGCTTAACTTTGAACGCGCAGCTGAGCTTCGTGACTTGATTCTAGAATTAAAAGCGGAAGGGTGATAAAACATGGCGATGGAAAAAATCGTGGTAAAAGGTGCACGAGCCCACAATTTGCAAAATATCGATATTGAAATCCCACGAGACAAATTAGTGGTATTAACAGGGTTATCAGGTTCTGGTAAATCTTCTTTGGCATTCGATACAATCTATGCAGAAGGACAAAGACGTTATGTCGAGTCGCTTTCGGCATATGCAAGACAGTTTTTAGGTCAAATGGATAAGCCGGATGTAGATTCAATCGAAGGATTGTCGCCTGCTATTTCAATCGACCAAAAAACAACGAGCAGAAACCCTCGTTCAACCGTCGGAACTGTGACGGAAATCTATGACTATTTGCGCCTTTTGTTTGCTCGTGTAGGAAAGCCGATTTGTCCTAATCATGGAATCGAAATTACATCTCAAACGATTGAGCAAATGGTAGATAGAATTTTAGAGTACCCTGAACGCACAAAGCTTCAAGTACTGGCACCTGTGGTATCTGGCCGAAAAGGCACCCACGTAAAAGTGTTAGAAGATATTAAAAAGGAAGGGTACGTTCGCATTCGAGTAGACGGAGAAATGCGTGAAATAACAGAAGAAATTGAACTGGAAAAAAACAAAAAGCACTCCATTGAAGTAGTGATTGATCGCGTTGTTGTAAAAGAAGGTGTAGCCGCTCGTTTGTCGGACTCTTTGGAATCAGCTCTTCGCCTTGGAGAAGGGAAAGTAATTATTGATGTGATAGGTGAAGAAGAACTGCTTTTTAGTGAGCATCATGCTTGCCCAAAATGTGGTTTCTCCATTGGAGAGCTTGAGCCCCGCATGTTTTCATTTAATAGTCCGTACGGGGCGTGTCCAACTTGTGACGGGTTAGGCACGAAATTAGAAGTGGATAAAGATTTAGTTATTCCTAACTATGACTTAACGCTTCGTCAGCACGCAATTGCACCTTGGGAGCCAACAAGTTCTCAATACTATCCGCAGCTGCTTGAAGCCGTATGTACACATTACGGCATCGATATGGACGTGCCGGTGCGAGATATCCCGGAACATTTATTTGATAAAGTATTATATGGCAGCGGTAAAGAAAAAATTTACTTTCGCTATGAAAATGATTTTGGCCAAGTAAGAGAAAATCATATCGAATTTGAAGGCGTGCTTCGGAATGTAGAGCGCCGTTATCATGAAACAAGTTCAGATTATATCCGTGAGCAAATGGAAAAGTACATGGCTCAGCAAGCTTGTCCAAAATGTAAAGGAAATCGCTTGAAACGGGAAAGCTTAGCGGTGCTCATTGACGAAAAGCATATAGGAGATACAACCCGCTTCTCAGTAAAAGAAGCATATGATTTTTTTGAAAGTCTCAGCCTATCTGAAAAAGACATGAAGATTGCGGATATGATACTGCGTGAAATTCGTGAGCGTCTAAGCTTTCTTATTAACGTGGGACTTGATTACTTAACATTAAACCGCTCTGCTGGAACTCTCTCAGGAGGAGAAGCACAGCGGATCCGTTTAGCTACTCAAATTGGTTCTCGCTTGACGGGGGTTCTTTATATTTTAGATGAACCTTCTATCGGTCTTCATCAGCGTGACAATGATCGCTTAATTCGCACGATGCAAGATATGCGCGATATTGGAAATACGTTGATTGTTGTAGAACATGACGAAGATACGATGATGGCAGCTGATTATTTAATTGATATCGGACCAGGAGCCGGAGTACACGGGGGTGCTGTTGTTTCTCAAGGTACGCCTCAGGAAGTGATGGAGGATGAAAACTCTTTAACGGGTCAATATCTATCAGGAGAGAAGTTTATTCCTCTTCCAGCGGAAAGACGGTCAATAGATAAAGATCGAATGATTGAAATTATAGGAGCAAAAGAAAACAATTTAAAAAATGTAAAAGCAAAGCTTCCGTTAGGTATGTTCACGGCTGTTACAGGTGTATCCGGATCAGGTAAGAGTACGTTGGTAAATGATATCCTTCATAAATCATTGGCGCAAAAGCTGCATAAAGCAAAAAGCAAAGCAGGAGAACATAAAGAAATCAAAGGCATTGAACACTTAGATAAAGTCATTGATATTGATCAGTCTCCCATAGGCCGTACGCCTCGTTCGAACCCTGCAACGTATACAGGTGTATTCGATGACATTCGAGATGTATTTGCCCAAACAAACGAAGCAAAAGTGCGCGGATATAAAAAAGGCCGTTTTAGCTTTAACGTGAAAGGCGGCCGCTGTGAAGCTTGTCGAGGAGACGGTATTATCAAAATTGAAATGCATTTCTTGCCAGATGTATACGTCCCTTGTGAAGTCTGCCACGGCAAACGATATAACCGTGAAACTTTAGAAGTGAAATACAAAGATCAAAACATTTCAGATGTGTTGGATATGACCGTTGAAGACGCGCTTCACTTCTTTGAAAACATTCCAAAGATTAAGCGGAAGCTGCAGACAATTTACGATGTAGGACTTGGCTATATCACGCTTGGACAGCCGGCTACTACTTTATCCGGTGGAGAGGCACAGCGTGTAAAGTTAGCCTCAGAGCTTCACCGCCGCTCAACAGGAAGAACGCTGTACATTTTAGACGAACCGACTACCGGTCTTCATGTCGATGATATTGCACGATTATTAAAAGTGCTCCAGCGTTTAGTTGAAAATGGAGATACAGTTCTAGTGATCGAACATAATTTAGACGTCATTAAAGCTGCTGATTACCTGCTTGATTTAGGGCCTGAAGGTGGAGATAAAGGCGGACAAATTGTGGCTATGGGTACGCCAGAAGAAGTGGCAAAAGTAAAAGAATCCTATACGGGTCATTATTTGAAGCCAATTTTAGAACGTGACCGTAAGCGTATGGAGAAGAAAGTTGAAAAAGCAGAGGCATTAACTCGTTAAAAGACACCAGCATTGGTGTCTTTTTTATAAAGAATGAAACTTTTTAACTCATTAAACCGTAATACATGATATAAGGAGCTGATTATTATGGAAGGAAATCGCATACTATCTTCCTTAAATTATTTTAGCGTTTTCTTTGCACCATTTTTATTACCTATTATTATTTATTTTGTTGTTCATAACATAGAAGTAAAGAAACATGCAAAAACTGCATTTTTGTCACATTTATTACCTATCGCTACAGCGATCTTGTTCTTATTTTTCTTGCTTCCTGCTCTTACTGGCTCTAGTGGAACGGTATTTATTCTTTTAATTGTAGCTTTAGTTGTTGTTTCTTTAGTTAATGTTGTTGTGTTTGTATGGAATATTGTAAAAGGGATACAAATATTAAGCAGATAAAAGTTAAATGACTAAAACGCAAAGAGGAGATGGAAGGTATGAGTGAAAAGCGCAAACAAATTTTACAGATGGTAGAAGAAGGGAAACTTAGCGTAGATGAGGCTTTAACTTTGCTAAATTCACTGGAAAAAGACTCAGCTAATGATTCTTCCTATGCTACGCCTGATAAAGCTGAGCTATCCCCTTATGTAGGAGGAAAACAGAAAAAAACGTACGCTTCTAAGTCATCTCAAAGCTCTTTAAAGGAAAAATTATTTACATTTGTAGATCAAACGGTAAAAAAAGTAAAAGAAGGAGATTTAGATTTTAACTTTGGTCCTTCGATTGACGTTCAGCACATCTTTCAACAATCAGAAGCATATATTCAAGAGATTGACGTAGATTTAGCAAATGGAAGTGTTCAACTCCGACCTTGGGGAAGTACAGAAGTACGAATAGAGTGTGAAGCTGCTATCTACAGAGTAGAAAATTCGGATGAAGCGCGCCGCACTTTCTTGCAGCATACGGCATTTTCGATCGAAAATGGCAAATTGCGCTTTGCAATTCAGCAAAAGCAAATGAAAGTGAAAGCGATTATTTATATTCCAGAAATGGAATATGAACGCGTCAAGCTCCGTATGTTTAATGGTTCAATCGATGGGGAAAGACTAAGCGTACGAGACCTGAAAGCCAAAACAGCTAATGGTACCATCCGCTTTTACGATGTGAACAGCCATTCTCTTGAAATGGAGACATCAAACGGGCATATGGAACTTTCTCGGATACTCGCTTCGAAATGTGAGCTTGAAACAATCAATGGAACGGTTAAATTTGATGGAGATACAAAAAAGATTGATGTTCAGACATTTAACGGAGATATCGATACGTATTTAAAAGGAGAGCGCATTGAAAAAGCATTTTTCAAAACGACTACAGGAAGCATTACGCTCTATACGCCGCCTCATCTCTCCGTTGATGGAGATTTGAAATCTAACTTTGGGAATTTTACGTGTACACTTCCTGAGATGGAAATAGTAGATGAGAAAAAAGAAACGGTGATGAAACAACTTCGTTTCAAAGCAAATGTCGCTTCGCCGAAAGGCTATAAATTGTTAGCTGAATCCAAAACGGGCTCAATTGTTATAAAATAGAAAACACTTGTTTTAGTAAAAAAACAAAGGAGATGATTAACGTGCGAAAGTTGTATCGTTCGCGAACAAATCGCAAGCTTGCGGGTGTTATCGGCGGTATTTCTCAGTATATCGGAATAGATGCTTCACTACTCCGCGTATTGTTTATCATCAGTTTATTTTTTACAGTAGGTACTCCGGTCATTTTATATATGATTTTTGTGTTTTTAGTTCCAAATGAAGAAGGAGATTTCTAAAGATGTTATTGCGTGGAATCATTAGTATTTTAATCAATGCCCTCGTATTAATCGTAATTGCAGGTTATATCGACACTTTCCACTTGGAATCAGTCAGTGCAGCTATTATCGCGAGCTTGATTCTATCTATTTTGAACGTGTTTGTTAAGCCGGTTTTAATTTTACTTACCCTGCCGGTGACATTTCTTACGCTTGGGCTGTTTTTATTCGTCATTAATGCCATTACGCTGATGATTACACAAAGTGTTATGGGAGATTCTTTTAATATTGACGGGTTTGGTACAGCACTTTTAGCCTCAGTAATTATGTCGCTTTTAAATGCGCTTATTCAACGAGTGATTGTTGAACCGCTTCAAAATAGAAGATAACTTTCTTGCAATATTTAATTTTCTAAAAAAGATGGTAAGGCGATGCAGCCTATGCCATCTTTTTTTTCTTTTCTTTCCGTATTAATGATAAAATAAAATGGCTAGAACCAAACGCGACATAAAAGCGAGAGTTGGATATACTGTAGACATGAACAGGTATATGACTGTTCATAAAAGGAGGATGCACGGTGGTTAAAGTACGTACAAAAGACATCATTGAGAAATTTAAATTAGAGCTTATTAGCGGAGAAGAAGGAATCGACCGTCCTATTTCAACAAGTGATATTTCACGTCCAGGTATTGAAATGGCAGGTTATTTTACATATTACCCAGCAGAACGTATCCAGCTGTTAGGTAAAACAGAACTATCATTTTTTAAACAATTAGATGATGAACAAAAAAAAGTTCGAATGGAAAAGATGTGTACAGATATCACGCCGGCTATCATTGTTTCGCGCGAAATGGAGGTACCGAAAGAACTTATCGAAGCTTCAGAGCGTGAATCAGTTCCTGTGTTGCGTTCAAGCTTTAAAACAACGCGACTTTCCAGCCATTTAACGAATTTTCTTGAAAGCCGGCTAGCACCTACTACTGCCATGCACGGCGTATTAGTTGATATATACGGAATTGGTGTATTAATCATGGGAAAAAGCGGCGTTGGTAAAAGTGAAACAGCTCTAGAGCTTGTTAAGAGGGGACATCGTCTAGTAGCCGATGACTGTGTGGAAATCCGTCAAGAAGATCAAGACACGCTTGTAGGAAATGCGCCTGGTTTAATCGAGCATTTGCTTGAAATTCGAGGACTAGGGATCATCAATGTGATGACGCTATTCGGCGCAGGAGCTGTACGAAGCTATAAGCGAATTTCACTTGTTATTCAGTTAGAGACATGGGATCAGCAGAAACATTATGATCGCCTTGGTTTAGAAGAAGATAAAATGAAAATTATTGATACAGACGTTACAAAAATTACATTGCCAGTACGTCCGGGACGAAACTTAGCTGTTATCATTGAAGTGGCAGCAATGAACTTCCGCTTAAAGCGTATGGGTATTAACGCAGCAGAACAATTTTCTGCACGTCTAACAGATGTAATTGAAGAAGGAGACCGTGAAGATTTATAAGAAAGGGTGTTAACTTGTGGAAGCAACTATTCAGCCGTTAGATCGCGTTTTCCTTGAAATTGGCCCTCTAACGGTCTACTGGTACGGCGTAATTATCGGTGCAGGTGTTCTATTAGGTCTTTATATTGCGACAAGAGAAAGTGTAAGAAGAGGCTTATCAAAAGATACATTTGTTGATCTTATCTTATTTGCTGTGCCAATAGCTATTATTTGTGCACGAATTTATTATGTATCCTTTGAATGGGGATACTATTCAAAGCATTTAAATGAAATACCTCAGATTTGGCAAGGTGGGATTGCCATTCATGGTGGCTTAATCGGAGGCGTATTAACTGCCATTGTGTATTCGAAAGTAAAAAAGATTTCATTTTGGAAGTTGGCTGATATTGCTGCGCCTAGTTTAATCCTTGGCCAAGCCATTGGGCGCTGGGGAAACTTTATGAATCAAGAGGCACATGGGGGGCCGGTTACCCGTGCTTTTTTAGAAGGGTTGCACCTTCCAAATTTTATTATTAACCAAATGTATATTAATGGTACATACTATCATCCTACGTTTTTATACGAATCATTATGGGATTTTGCCGGATTTATCCTGTTGATGGTACTTCGCCGCACCAGTCTGCGAAAAGGAGAAATTTTCTTATCTTATTTAATCTGGTACTCAGTTGGACGCTTCTTTGTAGAAGGGCTTCGCACGGATAGTTTAATGTTGACGCATACACTCAGAATCGCTCAAGTTGTTTCACTTGCACTGATTGTAATAGCCATTATTTTAATTATTGTCCGCCGCGTGACGGGAATGAGTAAACAGAAATACTTAGAGAATGAAGAAGCACAATCTAAGGCGTAAATGAAGAAAAGCTACAAGGTTTACACAAACTTGATTTGACGCAAGGGAAGGAAATGAATAATGACGATTAATACGGTTTTGTTTGATTTAGACGGTACGTTAATTGATACAAATGAATTAATTATTGCCTCGTTTACTCATACGCTTAATCACTATTATCCTGAACAATATACTCGTGAAGATATTTTACAGTTTATGGGACCTCCTTTATACGACACGTTTGTAGAAATGGATAAAACGAAAGTAAACGAAATGATTGAGATGTATCGCACGCATAATCTAGCCAATCACGATTTGCTTGTTAAAGAATTTGAAGGCGTACTTGAAACAGTTAAATGGCTGCACGAGCAGAATTATAAATTAGGTATTGTCACAACAAAGCAAAGAAATACGGTCATGATGGGGCTTAAGTTAACGAAGTTAGAGCAGTTCTTTGATACGATTGTCGCAATTGAAGACGTAACAAATGCAAAGCCGCATCCTGAGCCGGTAGAAAAAGCACTGAAGCTGCTGGATGCTAAACCTGAAGAAGCACTGATGGTGGGAGATAACCATCATGACATCGTTTCTGGCCAAAGAGCTTATACGAAAACAGCTGGAGTTGCTTGGAGTGCAAAAGGAAGAGATCATATCGCTTCTTATAATCCTGATATTATTTTAGAGAATATGACGGATTTAATTGATATATTAAAAGGAGAACGTCAGTGAGAAAAACGACGCGCTATCCGGTTAAAGGAGCTAATTCCCTTTGGCATGTCTATAAGACCGTGCCTTTTTGGAAAGTAGTGCGCAACTTCCTAATCATTCAATGCGCTCGCTATACACCTTTTCTTTCGATGAAAAGCTGGCTGTACAAAGTGTGCTTAGGGATGAAAGTAGGACCTCAAACATCCTTTGCCCTTATGGTGATGCTCGATATTATGTTTCCTGAAAAAATACAAGTAGGACGCAATACGGTTATCGGATACAATACAACTATTCTCGCTCATGAATATCTGATAACGGAATATCGTCTTGGAGATGTCATCATTGGGGATGAAGTGATGATTGGAGCAAATAGCACCATCCTTCCAGGCGTAACAATCGGCAACAAAGCGGTTGTAGCGGCTGGAACGGTGGTTCATAAAGATGTAGCACCCGGTTTCTTTGTTGGAGGTAACCCTATGCGTGTCATCTATACAAAAGAAGAAATGGAAAAGCGCAGGGAAGCAGAACCTAAAGCCACAACTTAGCAAGAACTAAGCTGTGGTTTTTTTTGTAAATTTGAACAGCTGGCGGTTGACGGCTGACTTTATCGGGTGTAAACTATCAATAACTTTAATTTGTTATTTCGCTAATACATTAGTGTGATAAAGTAAAATCAACCTATCAATGGTTCCTTAATAGATAAAATCAAGCTTAAAGGACGTGTCGGAATGTCAAAGTTATTTATGTTTGAAAAACCCCTTGGAATGAGAGATACCCTGCCAGCTCTTTTTGAAAGAAAAAACAAGTTCGCAATCAGCTGGCAGATGAAATCGGCAGCTGGGGCTATCAATATATGGCAACGCCTACTGTGGAATACTACGAGACGGTAGGAAGCGCATCAGCTATTTTAGATCAACAATTGTTTAAACTTTTAGATAAAGAAGGGCATACGCTTGTGCTGCGACCGGATGTAACAACACCATTTGCACGTGTGGCCGCTTCAAAACTTTTAAATAATTCTCCTTTGCGCTTAGCTTATGAAGCAAATGTATTCCGAGCTCAGCAGCGTGAGGGTGGCCGCCCGGCGGAGTTTGAACAAATAGGCGTTGAGCTAATTGGAGACGCTACGATGAGCAGCGATGCTGAAGTGATTGCTCTCATGATCGGCGCATTAAAAAGAGCGGGACTTAAATCATTTAAAGTGGCAATTGGCCACATCGGGTTTGTTAATTCGCTTTTTTTAGAAATTGTCGGAAATGAAGAACGTGCTAACGTGCTTCGCCGCTTTTTATATGAGAAAAATTATGTGGGCTATCGTAATCATGTAAAAGATTTGAATCTATCTTCTATTGATAAACAGCGTCTTCTTCAGCTGCTTAACCTGCGCGGAGATGAAAAGAAGATTGAAGAAGCGGTTGAACTAGTTGAAAACGAAGCTGGTAAAAAAGCAGCCGGTGATTTGAAAAAGCTATGGAATATGCTTGATGCATACGGTGTAACGGATGAAATTAAAATTGATTTTAACTTAGTCAGTCATATGAGCTATTACACAGGTATTTTATTTGAAGTCTTTGCTGAAAACGTTGGTTTCCATATCGGTAATGGAGGACGTTATGACCAGCTTCTTGAAAAATTTGCGTCTAAAACACCAGCTACAGGATTTGGAATTCAGCTTGACCGCTTAATTGAAGCGCTGGGCGAAGAAGTATATGAGCCTTCAGCAGTATACGGCATATTATATAGCCAGGAGCGTTTGGATGAGGCGTTAGCTTTAGCTACTGAGCAGCGCAAGCAAGGATACCGGGTAGTGACTCAGGAAATTGCAGGCGTTGATGATGTTGATGTATTTACTGCACAGTTTGAAGAAGTCACGTTTCTAATTGGAAAACGAGGCAAGGGGGGACAATAATGAGTGAACTATTAACAATTGCAATGCCAAAAGGACGTATTTTTGAAGAAGCAGCTGAACTTTTGCGTCAAGCAGACTTTCAATTGCCGCCAGAATTTGACGATTCGCGCAAGCTGATTGTAGATATTCCTGAAGAGAACATGCGCTTTATTTTAGCAAAACCAATGGACGTTACTACTTATGTAGAATACGGAGTAGCGGATCTTGGTATTGCAGGTAAAGACGTAATGTTAGAAGAAGAACGAGATGTTTATGAGCTGTTGGATTTAAATATTAGTAAATGTCATTTGGCCGTTGCCGGTTTGCCTAATGCTAAAAAATCAGAAATTGCTCAAAAAGTGGCAACCAAATATCCAAATGTAGCATCTACTTATTTCAGGGAGCAAGGAGAGCAAGTAGAAATTATAAAATTGAATGGTTCAATTGAATTAGCGCCTTTAATCGGCCTGGCTGATCGGATCGTTGATATTGTATCAACGGGACAAACACTAAAAGAGAACGGACTTGTTGAATTGGAGCATATTGAAGATATTACATCGCGTTTGATTGTGAACCCTGTGAGCTATCGTTTAAAAGACGAACGAATTGATGATTTAGTGAATCGTTTAGCCCAAGTGGTTCAACCTGTATAAAAGAGGTGACATACATTGAAAATTACACGTGTAACAGAACAAGTGAGCTTAAAGCGTACGATTGATCAAGGGACAAGTGCTCAAAGAGAAATTGTCGTAAATATTTTAAAGCAGGTGCAAGAGCAAAAAGACGAAGCTTTAAAAAGGTATACAGCCCAATTTGACGGCATTGAGCTTTCTTCTTTGCTTGTGACAGAACAAGAAAAGAAGCGTGCTTATGAGCTGGTTGATGCAGATATGCTGTCAATCATTCGTGAAGCTGCTGACAACATTCGTGATTACCACGAAAGAATGGTCGAGCAGTCTTGGATGACAACAAAAGAAGACGGCACCATTTTAGGGCAGAAAGTAACGCCTTTAGATGCAGTAGGTGTTTATGTACCGGGAGGCCTTGCGGCTTATCCTTCTTCAGTTTTGATGAATGTCATTCCTGCTCAAGTGGCAGGTGTAAAACGTATCGTGATGGTTTCACCTCCAGGAAAAGACGGCGCGCTTCCTGCTGGAGTAGTGGTAGCAGCGAGTGAGCTTGGGGTCAAAGAGATTTATAAAGTAGGGGGAGCTCAGGCAGTAGGAGCACTTGCCTATGGAACAGAAACAATTCAATCCGTCGATAAAATTGTAGGGCCAGGTAATATCTTTGTTGCATTAGCGAAAAGAGAAGTATATGGCTTAGTAGACATTGACTCAATTGCTGGACCTAGTGAAATTGTCGTACTAGCAGACGATACGGCTAAGCCGAACGAAGTGGCCGCTGATTTATTGTCTCAAGCAGAACATGACAAATTAGCTTCAAGTATTTTAGTTACACCTTCGATGACATTAGCCGAAGCTGTTAAAGAAGAAGTGGAAAGACAAGTGGAATCTTTACCTCGTAAAGAAATTGCAAAACCTTCTATTGATAACCATGGCGCTATTTATGTGACCGGGTCATTAGAAGAAGCGATTGAAGCTGTTAATCAATTAGCTCCTGAGCATTTAGAAATTATGACTGAAAGTCCACTTGAACTTTTAGGTTCCATTCGTCATGCCGGTGCTATTTTTCTAGGAAGATACAGCTCAGAACCTGTTGGCGATTATTTCGCGGGACCAAACCATGTTCTTCCAACAAATGGGACAGCAAAATTCTCAAGTCCTTTATCAGTTGATTCATTTGTGAAAAAGTCTAGTATCATTTCATACAGCCAACAAGCTCTCCAGAAAAATGTCTCGAAAATCTCAGCATTTGCTCGTTTAGAAGGGCTAGAAGCTCATGCAAGGGCGGTTGAAGAACGCTTTAAAAAATAAGGTGGAGATTAAAAGAAAAGAGTAGAAATGTTCTTTTCTTTACTTATTACATGCACAGTTGAAAGGAGTTTCACAATGAGAGAGTCAAGTATTAAACGTACAACAAACGAAACGGATATTGCATTAGCGATTGGAATCGATGGAGAAGGAAAAGCGAACATTGATACAGGCGTTCCTTTTTTAAATCATATGCTCGATTTATTTACAAAACACGGACAGTTTAACCTTGATGTAAAAGCAGACGGGGACACGGAGATTGATGATCACCATACAACGGAAGATATCGGTATTTGCCTTGGTCAAACGTTCAAAGAAGCGCTCGGTGATAAAAAAGGAATTAAACGCTATGGAAATGCTTTTGTACCAATGGATGACGCGTTGGCTCAAGTCGTAGTAGATTTAAGCAATCGTCCTCATTTTGAATTTAAAGGTGATATTCCCGCGTCGCGCGTTGGTACATTTGATACAGAGCTTGTGTATGAATTTTTATGGAAATTCGCATTAGAATCTCGCATGAATGTACATGTAATTGTACACTACGGTAAAAATACGCACCACATTATTGAAGCAGTATTTAAGGCATTAGCACGTGCTTTGGACGAAGCGACAACGATTGATCCGCGTGTCAAAGGTGTGCCTTCGACGAAAGGGATGTTGTAAATGATTGGAATTATCGACTATGGGATGGGCAACTTATACAGCGTAAGTAAAGCTCTGGAACGATTAAACTATGACTATATTATCTCCGCAGATCCTGCAGAACTAAGTAAGGCAAAAGGGCTGATTCTTCCTGGGGTTGGAGCATTCAAAGATGCGATGGAACAGCTGAATCAAACAAAGCTGACGGACTTTATTAAAGAAGAAGTAGCAAAAGGAATGCCTTTGCTTGGAATTTGTTTAGGTATGCAGCTTTTATTTGAAGAAAGCGATGAGAACGGTGTAACAAAAGGGCTGGAACTGTTAAAAGGGAGAGTCGAGCGTATTCCCGGCATTACTGCCGAAGGACAGACATATAAAGTTCCGCATATGGGCTGGAACTCTTTAGATTTTCATCAGCAATCTGCTCTGCTTGATGGAATCAGTGAAGGTCACGTGTACTTTGTTCACTCTTATTACGTAAAAACAAATGATCAAGACGTGCTTTTAGCAACAAGTCCTTATGATGTCGAAGTTCCAGCAGTTGTTGGAAAAGAACACGTATTTGGCACTCAATTCCATCCTGAAAAAAGCAGTGCAATCGGAATGCAAATGCTGCAAAATTATGCAAACTTCGTAGAGAAAAGGAGCCCATCGTATGAGCAAATTTGAAATATATCCAGCCATTGATATGCGCGGAGGAAAGTGCGTCCGTTTGCTTCAAGGAGATTACTCAAAAGAAACGGTGTACGGAGATTCTCCGGTAGATATGGCCACACAATTCGCAAGTGAAGGCGCTCAGTGGATTCACATGGTTGATTTAGACGGCGCAAAAGCGGCTAAGCGCGTGAATGATGAATTTGTGCTAGGCGTGAAAAAGAAATTAGATGTACGTGTGCAAATTGGAGGAGGCATTCGCTCAGAAGCTGACGTTGCTTACTACTTAGAAAACGGAATTGACCGTGTTATTTTAGGAAGTGCAGCTATTTCTAATCCTGAATTTGTGAAAAAAATGCTGAAGGAATATGGTGCGCGTATTGCTATTGGTATTGATGCACGTGATGGCTATGTTGCGACGGAAGGCTGGGTGGAAACATCTACAATCAAAGCGACAGAACTAGGAAAAGAATTGGCTAATGCTGGTGCGGAAACATTTATTTTCACGGATATTTCTACTGATGGTATGCTGTCTGGTCCTAATGTGGAAGGAATTGTTGAGATGGCTAAGGCTACTGGAAAAGGTGTGATTGCATCAGGGGGAGTTAGTAAACTTGCTGATCTAGATGCACTAAAGAAATATGAAGCTGACGGCGTTATTGGTGCCATTGTAGGGAAAGCACTTTATACAAATAAGTTTACAGTAGCTGAAGCACTTCAAGAGGTGAAAGCGTAATGATTACAAAACGAATCATTCCTTGTTTAGATGTAAAGGACGGCCGTGTGGTAAAAGGAGTTCAGTTTGTGGAACTTCGAGATGCAGGAGATCCTGTAGAGTTGGCGAAATTTTATGACGAAGAAGGCGCAGACGAATTAGTCTTTTTAGACATTTCTGCTTCTCATGAAGGACGCAAAACGATGGTACATGTTGTAGAAGAAGTAGCATCTCAGCTAGCGATTCCTTTTACGGTGGGCGGAGGAATTAATGCATTAGAAGATATGAAAAGAATGCTTCGTGCTGGTGCAGACAAAGTGTCATTAAATACAGCGGCCGTACTCAATCCAACACTGATTACAGAAGGGTCCGACTTTTTTGGAGCTCAGTGTATTGTGGTAGCCATCGATGCTAAGTACGATGAAAGCTTACAATCATGGCGAGTCTACACACACGGAGGCCGCAATGCAACGGACTGGGAAGTAATCGACTGGGCAAGAGAAGCAGTAAAGCGCGGTGCGGGTGAGATCTTGTTAACGAGTATGGATAAAGACGGTGAAAAGTCAGGGTTTGATTTAGCATTAACCAAAGCAGTCAGCCAAGCGGTGAGCGTTCCTGTTATTGCTTCCGGCGGCGCAGGAAATGGTCAAGATTTTGTCGATGCGTTTGAAAAAGGGGAAGCTGACGCGGCTTTGGCGGCTTCGATCTTTCACTATAAAGAAACATCTGTAAAAGAAATTAAAAGCTATGCAAAACAACAAGGAGTGAGCATTCGATGACGATTGAAAATATTAAATTCAACAGTGATGGACTTGTGCCAGCTATTGTACAAGATGCTGTGAGCAAAGAAGTTTTAACATTGGCTTATATGAACGAAGAATCACTTCAAAAATCAATTGATACACGTGAAACATGGTTTTACAGCCGTTCTCGACAAGAGTTGTGGCACAAGGGGGCAACCTCTGGAAACACACAAAAAATTGTGAGCATGGCATATGACTGTGATGCTGATTCTCTTGTTGTAAAAGTGGAGCCTCAAGGTCCTGCTTGTCATACGGGCGCTTACAGCTGCTTTAATGAAACAATTCTTGGCGAAAATAAACAAAACGATAATCGGTTTGCTATTATTAATGAGCTAGAAGAAGTAATCGCTAAGCGTGAAGCTGAAATGCCAGAAGGAGCTTATACAACATACTTATTCGATAAAGGCGTAGATAAAATCCTCAAAAAAGTAGGAGAAGAAGCTGGTGAAGTGATTATTGCAGCAAAAAATCGTGACCATGATGAACTGAAGTGGGAAGTTGCAGATTTATTGTACCACGTACTTGTTTTACTTCGTGAGCAAAAGCTGCCTTTAGACGATGTCCTATCAGTATTAAAAGAGCGTCACTCTAGCTAATAGCTACATAGTGAAAAGAGAGAAGGAGTTGTCTCATTTTAGATAAAAGAGGCAAAACCTTCTCTTATTTGCGTCAAGAAACGACTGCTTACAGGCTCCTTTTTTGAATAGAGGTATTAAACTTCTTGGCAAATGTGATATACTACGAACGTCGAAATTATCAACTTATTTGGAGGGCTTAATGGAAAAACACTCAAAAGTAATTCAAAAAATGGCACAAGTAATTCCATTTTCGCAAACGGGTGACTTCTATTTCGAAAAAGCGCTGCAGGCGTTTGAAGAAGAGGAGTCGGATAAAGCGCTCAAGTATTTAACGCGTGCAAACAAAGAAAATGCCCGTAATCCACAGCTTCTTACAAACGTTGGAGTAGCTTTAACGGAGCAGGGAGATTATCAAGATGCCAACGAGCTTTTTCTCCATGTGATTCATCATATGGACGATACATTAGGAAGCTGTTACTACTATATAGCCAACAGCTATGCGCATCTTGGACTGTTTGAAGAATCAAAAAAATACGCGATGTATTACATTGAGCATTTTCCAAATGGTGACCTCTTTCGATCGGCTACAGATCTGTTAGATTTACTATCAATTGATGTGGATGAAGAAGATGAAGAGCCTAAAAATCAGCTAGGGGACATGCTGATTATAAAACAAGAACAAGCAAAACGACTGCTTGAAGCAACAAATTTTGAAGAAGCAGTGGATTTGTTAACTGAAATAATTGATGAGTATCCAGAATTCTGGTCTGCATATAATAATTTAGCGTTAGCTTATTTTTATTTAAATAAAATTGATGAGGCAATGGATTTGCTGAATGAAGTATTGGAGAAAAACCCTGGAAACCTTCATGCGTTATGCAATCAGCTGATTTTCTATTATTATTGCCATAAGCATAAAGAAGTTGAGGAGCTTACAGACGGGCTTAGCCGCGTTTATCCAATGTCATTTGAACACCGCTATAAGCTTGGAGCAACATTTGCATTGATTGGTCAATACAAACTATCATACAGATGGTTAAAAAAGCTTTATACACAAGGATTTCAAGGAGACAACTCATTTCATTATTGGCTCTCATATGCTTCTTACTATACCGGGCGTGAAGCGTTCGCTAAAGAAATGTGGAAGCTGGCATTGGAAGACGTTCCTGATAAAGAAGGAGAGGAGCCTTGGCGCATCAGTCAAAAAGCTGCGAAGGTTTTTCAATCGAAAGTGGATGTTACAGCGAAAAAGAAGTGTGCAACAAAAAATGTTCACGATCAGCTTTACAGCTTGTATATGGCAAAAAAGCTTCCTGAACAACAGCGCCTGCTCCTTTTAGAAGAAATCAAGTCTTCCATACATATGAGTACACTTTTGGATGAAGTATATACGTATGTATGGCAGGATAAACAACATGTGATTTTTGAGGTGGCAGATGTTATTGAACTGGAGATGGAATCGCAGAATGAAAGTGATACCCAAGATCTTTTAAGCTTTTGGTTTTATGTATATGTACAGGTATATAAACAATCCTATGATTTTCAGCATGTGAACGTAAATGCATGGGCTGCAGCCGTCACATATATATGGGCGAAAGAAAAAAGGCAGGCTATTACTCAAGCCGATGCGGCAAAACAATATTCCATTTCCGCTGCAACAGTGAGAAAGTACAGTAAAATTGTGAATACATTATTAAATTGAGCAAAAAAATAGACGATAATAGGAAGAACATATTAGGATAGTGGTAACGAAATAATTATCCATAAATTTGGAATCAACTACGAAGGAATTTCCTAAAAGGAGTGTAAAGCAATGACAGAAGAAAAAATTTATGATGTCATTATTATTGGGGCAGGTCCAGCAGGTATGACTGCTGCTGTATATACATCTCGTGCAGATTTATCAACACTAATGATTGAACGCGGAATTCCAGGCGGTCAAATGGCTAATACGGAAGATGTAGAAAACTATCCAGGTTATGACCATATCCTTGGCCCTGACCTTTCTAACAAAATGTTTGAGCATGCAAAAAAATTCGGTGCGGAATATGCGTACGGTGATATTAAAGAAATCATCGACGGAGAAGAATACAAGACAGTTCGTGCAGGCAGCAAAGAATATAAAACACGTTCAGTAATCGTTGCTACTGGTGCGGAATATAAAAAATTAGGCGCGCCAGGAGAAAAAGAACTAGGCGGCCGCGGCGTATCTTATTGTGCTGTATGTGACGGCGCATTTTTTAAAGGTAAAGAGCTAGTCGTTGTAGGCGGTGGAGACTCTGCAGTTGAAGAAGGCGTATATTTAACACGCTTCGCAACAAAAGTAACAATTATTCACCGACGTGATGAGCTTCGCGCGCAGAAAATCCTACAGCAGCGTGCATTTGACAACGAAAAAGTTGATTTTATTTGGAATACAACGGTCAAAGAAGTAAATGAAAAAGACGGTAAAGTAGGCAGCGTAACGTTAGTAGACACCAAAACAGGTGAAGAGCGCGAGTTCGGTGCGGACGGCGTATTCATTTATGTTGGAATGGTTCCACTAACAAAACCATTCGAAAGCCTAAACATCACGAATAAAGAAGGATATATTGAAACGAACGAGCAAATGGAAACAAAAGTACCAGGTGTGTTCGCAGCTGGAGATGTTCGTGAAAAGGCTCTTCGTCAAATTGTAACAGCTACAGGTGATGGCAGCATTGCGGCTCAAGCGGCTCAGCACTATGTAGAAGAGTTAAAAGAAAAGTTAAAAGCTATTCAGCAATAAGGCTGAAATCAACCTTTTACAAAACGTAATTCGGTTTTAACTGTTCTGTAACACCTGTGAAACATTGATGGGGTACTATATAGATAGTAATTGACCCCCTTTTATAAAATATATGTATGTCGGGCATAGGACGTGTTCCTATGCCTCTTTTTTGTGACTATAACAGATTGGATTTACGTATATAACAGCAATTGATTATTTTCAGAAAATTTAGTAATAGTTAGTTCATCTCCGTTGTGAGAGAAGTTTGTTTCGTAGTATAATAAAAGAAAATGTCAGTATACATATGATGAGGTGGAAAACATGCAAAGGGTCACAAATTGTGTATTAATGAAAGATGATAAAGTATTGTTGCTTCAAAAGCCACGAAGAAACTGGTGGGTGGCCCCGGGTGGGAAAATGGAGCAAGGAGAATCTGTAAAAGACTCTGTTGTAAGAGAATTTCGTGAAGAGACGGGAATTTATTTGAAAAATCCCACTGTAAAAGGTATCTTTACTTTTACGATGAAAGAAAACGATCAAATTTCATCTGAATGGATGATGTTTACTTTTTTTGCTACAGATTTTGATGGGACAAATGTGCTAGAATCAGAAGAAGGCAAACTTGGTTGGCATAATTTGAGTGAAGTAAGTGAATTGCCGATGGCGCCGGGAGATCATCACATTATCGATTATGTAGCAAAAGGGTCGGGTGTTATTTATGGCAACTTTACGTATACAACGGATTTCGAGTTATTATCTTATCGAATTGATCCTTGTTAATGATAAATAGACATGTATGCATAGATTGAGGGGGATGGAAAATGAGTACTGGGTCTGTAAGCGATATTCAATTAGTGATTATTACTGGAATGTCAGGTGCAGGAAAAACAGTAGCAATTCAGAGTTTTGAAGATTTAGGGTTCTTTTGTGTAGATAATTTACCCCCTACATTGCTACCGAAATTTTTAGAACTCATGAAAGAGTCAGGGAATAAAATGAATAAAGTTGCTCTTGTTATGGACTTGCGAGGCAGAGAGTTTTTTGAAAGCCTGTTTGAAGCATTAGATAACATGAGTGAAACAACGTGGGTCACGCCACAAATTTTATTTTTAGATGCAAAAGATTCTGTATTGGTGACACGCTATAAAGAAACAAGACGTTCACATCCGCTAGCTCCTTCGGGTTTACCTTTAGAAGGAATTGGTATGGAACGTGAGCTTCTTGAGGAGTTAAAGGGAAGAGCTCAGCTTATTTATGAGACGTCAGAGTTAAAACCAAGAGAGCTTAGAGAAAAGATTTTAACTCAGTTTTCGTCGCACGCTTCACAGGTTTTTACTGTTAATGTGATGTCGTTTGGTTTTAAATATGGTGTACCTATTGACGCTGATTTAGTCTTTGATGTGCGCTTTTTGCCAAACCCTCACTACATTGACCATATGCGTCCTAAAACAGGGCTTGAAGAAGAGGTTTCTTCTTACGTATTAAAATGGACGGAAACTCAAAAGTTCATTGAAAAAGTAGTAGACTTACTTTCGTTTATGCTTCCACAATACAAGCGAGAAGGTAAAAGCCAGCTGGTCATTGCTATAGGATGCACAGGCGGGCAGCATCGCTCCGTCACATTAGCTGAATATTTAGGTCACCATTTCCAGAATGAATACAAAACTCATATTTCTCATCGTGACATTGAGAGGAGAAAGGAAAATCATAGATGAGCAGTGAACAGCTTCCAAAAGTTGTCGTCATTGGGGGAGGAACGGGTTTACCAGTGCTGTTAAGAGGGTTGAAGGAATACCCTCTTGATCTTACAGCCATCGTAACCGTAGCAGACGACGGGGGAAGTTCTGGCCGATTGCGCGATGAACTTGAAATCCCTGCTCCTGGTGATATTCGAAATGTGCTAGTTGCTTTATCTGATGTAGAGCCACTAGTTGAAGAGCTTTTTCAGCATCGATTTGATACAGGAAATGAGCTTACAGGCCATTCTCTTGGCAATTTGTTGCTTGCAGCTATGACGTCTATTACTGGCGATTTTGTGCATGCTATACGAGAAATGAGCAAAGTACTAAACGTCAGAGGGAAAGTACTTCCAGCAGCTAATCAAAGTGTTGTGCTGCATGCGGAGATGCAAGATGGATCCATCGTAACAGGTGAATCTAAAATTCCAGAAGTTAATAAAAAAATTAATAAAGTATTTTTATCGCCCGCCGATGTGAAACCGCTTGTCGAGACAATAAAAGCGATTCGACGCGCTGATTTAATTGTGTTGGGGCCCGGAAGTCTTTATACAAGTATTTTGCCGAATTTACTGGTGCAGGATATTTGTAACGAGCTTTGTTCGACAAAAGCCAAGAAAGTGTACGTATGCAACGTGATGACGCAGCCGGGTGAGACATTGGGCTTTAAGGCAAGTGATCATATTAAAGCGCTTTACAATCATATGCCGTGTGCATTTTTAGATGCAATTATCGTCAATAATGCACCTATTCCAGCACCTTTAAAAAAGAAATATCAAGTAGAGCAGGCTCAGCCTGTAGAATATGATCGTGAAGTATTGCTAAAATTAGGGTTAGAAGTGATTGAAGATCAAATTATTCAGTATGACGGCAGCGTAATTAGGCATGATACAAAAAAAGTAGCAAAGCTTGTGTATTCTATGCTGACATCGCTGCAAGGTAAAGCGAATACGGGTGTTTAACACCATTTCCGTATGTAGATTGGAGGTGAAGTTATGTCATTTGCATCAGAAACAAAAAAAGAGTTAACGAATTTAGAAGTCAAAGATTGCTGTGCAAAAGCAGAGCTTTCTGCATTAATTCGAATGAATGGTTCACTTTCTTTTTCGAATAAAAAATTCACGGTTGATGTTCAAACAGAAAACGCAGCGATTGCTCGGCGCATTTATGTCCTGCTTAAGAAAAATTATGATGTGTCAGTAGAACTGCTTGTACGTAAGAAAATGCGATTGAAGAAAAATAATGTGTATATTGTTCGATTAGTAGAGAAAACGAGAATGCTTTTGGAAGACTTAAAAATTGTAGAAGAAGGATTCACGTTTACACATCGTATTTCACCAGAGCTAGTACAAAAGAAATGCTGTAAGCGATCCTACTTAAGAGGCGCATTTTTAGCCGGCGGTTCTATTAATAACCCAGAGACATCATCGTACCATCTTGAAATCTTTTCATTGTATGAAGAGCACAACGAAGCTTTATGCAATTTAATGAACGAATTTCAATTGAATAGTAAAACATTAGAACGGAAAAAAGGCTATATTAACTATTTGAAAGAAGCTGAAAAAATTACGGAGTTTCTAAATATCATTGGAGCCCATAACGCTCTTTTACGGTTTGAGGATGTAAGAATCGTCCGAGATATGCGAAATTCCGTTAATCGCTTAGTCAATTGTGAAACAGCTAACTTAAATAAAACGATCGGAGCGGCTATTCGTCAAGTGGAAAACATTCGTTATATTGATGAAACAGCTGGATTAGACATCTTACCAGAAAAGCTAAGAGAAATTGCTCGTTTGCGTGTGGAATACCAAGACGTTACGTTAAAGGAGCTTGGTGAGATGGTATCTGGAGGTCAAATTAGCAAATCGGGCATTAACCATCGGTTGCGTAAAATTGACCAAATAGCAGACAAGCTTCGCGCCGGTCAGCCAGTCACATAAGGGGAATTGCAAGGGGGAGGATTTTATCATGGAAAAACAAGTAGAAGTAAAATTAAAAACGGGATTACAAGCTCGTGTTGCCGCACTATTTGTGCAAGAAGCAACTCGTTTTACATCTGATGTGTACTTGAAGAAAGATGAGAAAGTGGTCAACGCTAAAAGTATCATGGGGTTAATGAGCTTAGCGATTAATAACGGTTCTCTTATTACGCTCATTGTTGAAGGGGTAGATGAAAAAGAAGCAATGGATGCGTTAGTAGCTTACGTAGAGAACGATGCATAAAAAAGCCTTTCCCGCTCCGGGAAAGGCTTTTTTTATTTAGGGTCGTTTTCTAATACTTTGTCAATTAGACCGTATTCTAAAGCGCGTTCAGCAGTCATGAAATTATCACGATCTGTATCACGTTGTAGCACTTCTAACGGTTGACCTGTACGCTCAGCTAAAATTGAATTTAGTTTTTCACGTAAGAATAGAATACGTTTTGCCGCAATTTCGATTTCAGTAGCTTGTCCTTGAGCACCACCAAGAGGTTGATGAATCATTACTTCGCTGTTTGGAAGAGCAAAACGTTTGCCCTTTTCACCAGCAGCCAGTAAGAAAGCACCCATTGATGCAGCCATACCGATACAAATTGTAGAAACTTTTGGCTTAATGAATTGCATCGTATCGTAGATAGCCATTCCAGCTGTAATAGAGCCACCTGGACTGTTGATATAAAGTGAGATATCTTTTTCTGGGTCTTCAGCAGCTAAGAATAGAAGCTGAGAAACGATTGAGTTAGCTACATTATCGTCAATAGCACTACCTAAAATAATAATGCGGTCTTTTAATAAACGTGAATAAATGTCATAAGCACGTTCACCACGGTTTGTTTGTTCAATAACTGTAGGAATTAAGTTCATATTAAATTCCTCCTTAACAAGAATAATTTGTTATGTACCTATAATACACGTATGGTCAATAAAGGTCAAACAAAAGAACCTCTACTACACATATTCGCTTAAAAGACTATGTATTCCTCTTTGACATTATTAAAATTTTTCCCCCTTCTAAAAAAAATAAACGTAGTATTCTATTGAAAAGAGAAGTTTTCTCTCCTATAATGGAAGTTGTGACAAATATGCCCTCGTAGTGTAGTGGATAGCACAAGAGATTCCGGTTCTCTTAGGGTGGGTTCGAATCCTGTCGAGGGCGTCTTAAAACGTTGCGGATTACGCAACGTTTTTTATTTTGAGTAAAAAGGCTCATCTTCTCAAAAAAATATATTTATTTTCCTCCTATACCCTCTTATACGCGTAAGGAAGCAAGAATTAATTCCATTGTACCGGTTGCGGAATTTGTCAGAATACTATAAAACAGTATATAAGGAAAAGAAACACGGAGGAGGAATAAATATGAAATGTATGAACAAACTTTTCATTGTCAGTGCATCGGTAGCACTATTGCTGTCTGCATGCGGGACGAACGAAGATTCTGCTCAGCCGAAGTCTAATGATCAAGCAGAAAATGTTCAGCAGGACACAGCTTCTAAATCTGATCAAACATCAGGCGCTGCAAAAGAAGATTCGAAAAAAGATGCGGATTCTTCTGAGGTCTCAGCCAAACCTTCAGGAAGTCAATCATCAACTAGCGAAACAGCGGATGATGAACAGTCAACGTCTTCTTCAGAAACAAAACTAACAAAAAGCCCAGAACAAGATTATTCTATTCAAGTAATGGACGGTTATAAACTAACGGGTGAAGAACCAGGAAAAGATGCGTTAGTATTAACTTCAGATGATTCTCAATTTATGCGTATCGAAATGATGTCATCAAAAGCATCGATGGACGACGCTGCTCAATCTGTTAAACAAACGGCAACAGCAGTTGATAAAAATGCAGCAGAGAAAAAGAATCTTGAAAAGAATGGAATCTTCAAAGATTCTGTTTGGTATGAAGCCACATCTGGCGATCATACGGTAAACGCTGTGTTGGTTAAAGGAAAGAAACCAATGAAGCTAACCATCTTCACGAAAAACGACGAAGAAAACTTGGACAAGTTTATGCAAATGGCACAGACCATTCAATAAGTAATTCTTCTATATATTATACACATGCAGAAAATCCGACATGACGAAGAGAACGTCATGTCGGATTATTACTCGGATCATGTGGTTGGTGCGAATTATAATGAAAAGTTATAAAGGTACATAGCTCTATTACTTTTTTGATGGTTAGTAATTAAAAATAGGATGAACCGCTTCGTTAACAAAGGTTGACGGAGATTTTTTGATGAAAAAATTACATATAAAAAATAGTTACATGCTCTTTGAAAGCGTTTTTATAGTAAAATAGATAAAGGGGAGGGGAGAAATAATGGAGATTGGATTATTTCAGCAGCAGTCGTTAAAGCTGACGATGTCAAAAGAATTATCACAAGCTATTTCTCTTTTACAATATTCATCGATGGATATTGTAGCGTTTTTACATGAGCAGGCGCTTCAAAATCCGCTTATAGATTTTTCAGAGCTGCCCGTCTATACATCTCACAATCAAAAAAATCATGCAACTTCTGATTCAACAGATTATATGAGCAGTATACCAGCTCCTAAAGAAACGCTGTACGAACATTTAATGAATCAATCCGCATTATTAAAATTAGATGAATGTGAGCAGGCAGCCGTTGAGTTTGTTATTCATAGTCTGGATGATGCTGGCTATTTGCACGATGAGTTAATTATACTTGCTAACCAGCTTGGTCAAGGTCAAGAGCAGGTTGAAAAGGCTCTCCAGCTTGTGCAGCAGATGGACCCGGCAGGAGTAGGGGCAAGAAGTTTACAAGAGTGCTTAATGCTTCAATTAAAAAGGAATAATCAATGGACAGAAAAAATAGAGCAAATTTTGACACATCACTTTGAGGAATTTGCGTATAAAAAATGGATGAAAATCTCAAAGTTATGTCAAATCTCACTTGAAGCTCTTCAACAATTACATGAACAGATTAAAAAATTAAATCCTCGTCCTGGATCATTTTATATGAAGTCCAATGAACGATTCATTGTACCGGATTTTATTGTAAAAATTGAAGATGGAAATGTCGTTGCTTATGCAAATGAGGATTTGGAACCTCGCCTTTCAGTGAATGAACAATACAAACTCCAGCTGAAAAACAGGCAAAACCAAGAAATGTTTTCTTATTTACAAGAGAAATATCGTGAATTTCAATGGATTATGAAAAGTTTACACACACGCAAAGATACATTAAACGCATTAATGAATACCTTACTTGTTGAACAAGAAGCATTTTTTAAAAAGGGTCCTTCGTATTTGAAACCCTTAACAATGAAGGAAGTAGCGGAACAAACGTCCGTGCATGAATCGACGATTAGCCGTGCTACTCGGCACAAATATATTCAAACACCTTTTGGCACCTTTTCAATGAAATCTTTTTTCTCAACTAGTATTCAACTGGGCAACAACGAAGCGACTTCTACAACTCATGTAAAAGAACTGCTTAAAAAGCTAGTATCAGAAGAAAACAAACAGCGTCCGCTTTCAGATCAGCAGTTAGCTAACGTCTTGCAAAGCAATTATAACGTTACTATTTCAAGAAGAACGGTAGCCAAATATCGAGATCAATTAAACGTTCTACCATCCAGTCAACGAAAACTTTTTGTCACGCAGTAAAGGAGTGGGAATGTGGAAGTCGTACTGTATACCAAAAATAGCTGTCATTTATGCGATGATGCAAAGAAGCTGCTTGCAGAGCTGCAGTCGGATTTTCCCTTTCAGCTTATTGAACGAGATATTTATAAAAACGATGAGTGGTTGGAAAAATATCATCTTACGATTCCTGTAGTAGAAATGGACGGAGAAGAAGTGGAATATGGAAAAATAACAGGTATTCCATTAAGAAAACGCTTACTTTTAAAAATAGGCAACACATGAGTTGAATAAAGGATTCACTCCTGTTAGAATAGATTTTGTAGCAGGGTGAATTTTTTTTGCGCAAGGTGGGACATAATATGTCTATACGGGACGAAATGTGTCCAGCGAGTTTATGCCTTAAGGGGATTTTAACATGCGTTCTTTAATAGAAGTACAACGAAAATTATTACCTGAACTTCTCTCAGTTATGCAAAAGCGCTATCAAATCTTGCAATACATACGTTTAATGCAGCCGATTGGCCGCAGAAACTTAGCTGTAAGCCTTGGGCTAACAGAGCGTGTGTTACGAAGCGAAGTAACATTCTTAAAAGAACAAGATTTGATTGACATTTACCCTAGTGGAATGACGCTTACAAATGAGGGAGAGCTCCTTCTGGCTGAATTAGAAGAAGTAATGAAGGAAGTTTCAGGACTTCGGTTATTGGAAACAACATTAAAAGAGGCGTTTTCTTTATCAGAAGTTGTTGTTGTATCTGGAGATAGTGATCAGTCTCCTTGGGTCAAAAATGAAATGGGTCGAGCATCTGTTTCGTGTATCAAGGAGCGCCTTGTTGGTAAAAAAAATACCGTTGCTGTTACAGGTGGTACGACGCTTGCCGCCGTTGCCGAAATGATGACACCTGATTTAAAACACCCTGATGTACTTTTTGTACCTGCTCGCGGAGGGCTAGGTGAAAATGTACAAAACCAAGCAAATACGATTTGTGCTAAGATGGCTGAAAAGTCCATGAGTCACTATCGCTTGCTTCATGTTCCAGATCAGCTTAGTGATGAAGCATACCGATCCATTATCGGTGAACCATCTATTAAAGACATGCTTCATTTAATTAAGTCCGCTGGTATGGTTGTTCACGGAATAGGAGACGCTATGACAATGGCAGAACGCCGTAAAACACCACAAGCAGACTTAGAAAAAGTGAAAAATGGACATGCTGTAGGTGAGGCATTTGGATACTATTTTAATCATCAAGGCGAAGTTGTTCATAAAGTTAAAACAGTTGGCATACAACTCGATGATTTAAAGAACAATAAATGTGTTATTGCTGTTGCAGGAGGTTCATCAAAAGCAAAGGCAATTAAAGCGTTTATGCAACAAGCGCATGATTCGATTCTCATTACAGATGAAGGCGCCGCAAAAGAGTTAGTAAGGGGTTTTAATTAATCCCTCATATAAAAAATACTTTTTACATTCAAGGAGGAAATACCCATGGCAGTAAAAATTGGTATTAACGGATTTGGTCGTATCGGCCGTAATGTATTCCGCGCAGCTTTAAAAAATGATAACGTTGAAGTAGTAGCAATCAACGACTTAACAGATGCTAACATGCTTGCTCACCTTTTAAAATATGATTCTGTACACGGAAAATTAGATGCAGAAGTAGTAGTAGATGGTAGCAACTTAGTAGTAAACGGTAAAACAATCGAAATCTCTGCTGAACGTGACCCAGCTCAATTATCTTGGGGCAAACAAGGCGTAGAAATCGTTGTTGAATCTACTGGATTCTTCACAAAACGCGCTGACGCTGCGAAACACTTAGAAGCAGGAGCTAAAAAAGTAATCATCTCTGCTCCAGCATCTGACGAAGATATCACAATCGTAATGGGTGTTAACGAAGACAAATACGATGCGGCTAACCACAACGTAATTTCAAACGCTTCTTGTACAACTAACTGCTTAGCGCCATTTGCTAAAGTGTTAAATGACAAGTTCGGTCTTAAACGCGGAATGATGACAACAGTTCACTCTTACACAAACGACCAACAAATCTTAGACTTACCACACAAAGATTACCGTCGTGCTCGTGCAGCTGCTGAAAACATCATCCCAACTTCAACTGGTGCTGCTAAAGCTGTATCTCTAGTATTACCTGAATTAAAAGGTAAATTAAACGGTGGAGCTATGCGTGTTCCAACTCCAAACGTTTCTTTAGTAGACTTAGTTGCTGAACTTGACAAAGAAGTAACTGTTGAAGATGTAAACAACGCTCTTAAAGAAGCTGCTGAAGGCGATCTTAAAGGCATCCTTGGTTACAGCGAAGAGCCACTAGTATCTGGTGACTACAATGGTAACATCAACTCTTCTACAATCGATGCATTATCTACAATGGTAATGGAAGGTAACATGGTTAAAGTTATCTCTTGGTACGATAACGAGAGCGGATATTCTAACCGTGTAGTAGACCTTGCTCAATACATCGCTGCTAAAGGACTATAAGAATAACTTAAAATTCGCTTCTATTTTATTCAATAAGACAGAAATCGACTAGACTTTTCTTTTTTATTGGATATCTGAAAATAGAACGACTATAATAAGACTTGCTAAGGAAGAGAGGGGCATACCCCCTCTTCCTTGATTTATGTATTGGCTTCTACATGAAAAAGCGTCATAAGCAGCTAACTGGAGTTTCACTTTATATAGAAAGGCGCCAATATATAAAATGAAATCTACGGTGGTTTGTGGATTGATGATTACATAGAAGCCTACTTGCTTAGTACCATAAATACTTAAGGAGGCCTTTTAACGATGAACAAAAAAACGTTGAAAGACATCGATGTAAAAGGAAAGCGAGTATTTTGTCGCGTAGACTTTAACGTACCAATGAAAGACGGAAAAGTAACAGACGAAACTCGTATTCGTGCAGCTATTCCTACTATTCAATATTTAGTAGAACAAGGTGCAAAAGTAATTTTAGCTAGCCATCTTGGACGTCCAAAAGGCGAAGTTGTTGAAGAGTTACGTCTAAATGCTGTTGCAGAACGTTTACAAGCTCTTCTTGGTAAAGACGTTGCAAAAGCTGACGAAGCTTTTGGTGAAGAAGTAAAGAAAACAATCGACGGCATGAGCGAAGGCGATGTTTTAGTACTTGAAAACGTACGTTTTTACCCAGGTGAAGAGAAAAACGATCCTGAATTAGCAAAAGCATTTGCTGAATTAGCAGACGTGTACGTAAACGATGCATTCGGTGCAGCTCACCGTGCGCATGCTTCAACAGAAGGAATTGCACAACATATTCCAGCAGTAGCAGGTTTCTTAATGGAAAAAGAGCTTGATGTGCTTTCAAAAGCATTATCAAACCCAGAACGTCCATTTACTGCAATCGTTGGTGGAGCAAAAGTTAAAGACAAAATCGGTGTAATTGACCACTTGCTTGATAAAGTAGATAACTTAATCATCGGTGGAGGACTTTCTTACACATTTATTAAGGCACTAGGCCATGAAGTAGGTAAATCACTTCTTGAAGAAGACAAGATTGAACTTGCAAAATCTTTCATGGAAAAAGCTAAGAAAAACGGAGTAAACTTCTACATGCCAGTGGACGTGGTAGTAGCAGATGACTTCTCAAATGATGCTAATATTCAAGTTGTATCAATTGAAGATATTCCAAGCGATTGGGAAGGCTTAGACGCAGGACCGAAAACGCGTGAAATCTATGCTGACGTAATCAAAAACTCTAAGTTAGTTATTTGGAATGGACCAATGGGTGTATTTGAATTAGATGCATTTGCTAACGGAACAAAAGCAGTAGCAGAAGCTTTAGCAGAAGCAACTGACACATATTCAGTAATCGGCGGAGGAGACTCTGCAGCAGCTGTTGAAAAATTCAACTTAGCTGATAAAATGAGCCATATTTCTACAGGTGGCGGTGCGTCACTAGAGTTTATGGAAGGTAAAGAACTTCCAGGCGTAGTTGCATTAAACGATAAGTAAGTTTATGTTTCAGTAAGACGGAGGACCGACCTGACGACTGATAATATAAAAAATTATCAAGCAGCGAAGATGGATGACCAAGAGATAAAAGGGACCGAATCACTTTTAACAGCACCCTCTTGGACATCTAACGCGTGAAGGGAAAACCCACAATAAACAAAGGACGGTGTTATACATGCGTAAACCAATTATTGCAGGAAACTGGAAAATGAACAAAGTACTTTCTGAAGCAACTAGCTTTGTTGAAGAAGTAAAAGGAGCAGTACCATCTCCTGAAAGCGTAGATTCAGTAGTATGTGCACCTGCACTATTTTTAGATCGTTTAGTAGAAGCGACTAAAGGCACAGACTTAAAAATTGGTGCACAAAACATGCACTTTGAAGAAAACGGTGCGTTCACTGGAGAAGTGAGCCCTGTTGCTTTAGCAGACTTAGGTGTGAACTATGTCATTTTAGGACACTCTGAGCGTCGTGAAATGTTTGCTGAAACGGACGAAACAGTAAACCAAAAAACAATTGCTGCATTCAAACACGGTTTAACACCAATCGTTTGCTGCGGTGAAACAAACGAAGAGTACGAACAAGATCAAACAAAAACAGTTGTAGCTAATCAAGTGCAAAAAGCATTAGCTGGTCTAACTGATGAGCAAGTAAAGCAAACGGTTATTGCATATGAGCCAATTTGGGCAATCGGTACAGGTAAATCTTCAACTGCTGAAGGTGCAAACGAAGTTTGTGCATACATCCGTAGCGTTGTTGCAGAACAATTCTCTCAAGATGTTGCAGATGCTGTACGTATTCAATACGGCGGTAGCGTAAAACCTGCTAATATTAAAGAATATATGTCTCAATCAGACATTGACGGAGCTTTAGTAGGTGGAGCAAGCTTAGAAGCAGATTCTTTCTTACAGCTTTTGGAGGCTGGTAAGTAATGAGTAAAAAGCCAGTAGCATTAATCATCTTAGATGGTTTTGCATTACGCGATGAAGATAAAGGTAATGCGGTAACACATGCAAAAAAACCAAACTTCGACCGTTTCTGGAACGAGTATCCTCATGCTACACTTCAGGCGTCTGGAGAAGCTGTAGGCTTACCAGAAGGCCAAATGGGTAACTCTGAAGTAGGTCACTTAAACATCGGCGCAGGCCGAATTGTGTACCAAAGCTTAACTCGTGTAAACGTAGCAATTCGTGAAGGCGAGTTTGAACGAAACGAAACGCTTCTAGCAGCTGTAAAGCACGCAAAAGAAAAGGGTACAAACCTTCATCTTTTCGGTCTTTTATCTGATGGCGGCGTACACAGTCATATTGAACATCTATATGCATTATTGCGTCTAGCTAAGAGTGAAGGCTTAGAAAAAGTCTACATTCATGGTTTCTTAGATGGCCGTGACGTAGCACCTCAATCTGCTGAAACGTATTTAAAAGAACTTAATGAAAAAATTGAAGAGTACGGCGTTGGTGAAATTGCAACACTTTCAGGACGTTACTACTCAATGGACCGCGATAAACGCTGGGAGCGCGTAGAGAAATCATACCGCGCAATGGTGTACGGCGAAGGTCCATCATATACAAGCGCTGAAGAGTGCGTAAAAGATTCGTATGAAAATGGAATCTATGACGAATTCGTTTTACCTTCTGTTATTACAAAAGAAGACGGATCGCCAGTTGCGACAATTCAAGACGAAGATGCAGTTATTTTCTACAACTTCCGTCCAGATCGCGCAATTCAAATTTCAAATACGTTCGCAAACGAAGATTTCCGTTCATTTGATCGCGGTGAAAAACATCCGAAAAGCTTACATTTTGTATGTTTAACTCACTTCAGCGAAACAGTTGACGGATATGTAGCCTTTAAGCCAAATAACTTAGATAACACGCTTGGTGAAGTATTATCTCAAAATAACTTAAAGCAGCTTCGTATTGCCGAGACAGAAAAATATCCTCACGTAACGTTCTTTATGAGCGGTGGACGTGAAGCAGAGTTTCCTGGTGAAACACGTATCTTAATCGATTCACCAAAAGTAGCAACATATGACTTGAAACCTGAGATGAGTGCTTATGAAGTGACGGACGCGTTGCTTGCAGAAATCGAAGGCGATAAGCAAGACGCTATTTTGTTAAACTTTGCAAATCCTGATATGGTAGGCCATTCAGGTATGCTAGAACCAACGGTAAAAGCGATTGAAACAGTAGATGAGTGCTTAGGCAAAATCGTTGATGCAATTTTAGCTAAAGGCGGTACAGCAATCATCACAGCAGACCATGGTAATGCTGATGAAGTGATTACACTTGAAGGTAATCCAATGACGGCTCATACAACGAATCCTGTTCCAGTAATCGTAACCAAACAAGGCTTAGAGCTTCGTGAAGATGGTATTCTAGGAGATCTAGCTCCTACGATGCTTACTCTTCTAGATGTAGCACAGCCAAAAGAAATGACAGGTAAAACATTAATTAAATAATTAATTATAAAGGAGAGTTTTAAAATGCCAGCAATTCTTGACATTTATGCACGCGAAGTATTAGATTCTCGCGGTAACCCAACAGTTGAAGTTGAAGTATATACTGAATCAGGCGCTTTCGGACGCGCTTTAGTACCAAGTGGTGCTTCTACTGGTGAATACGAAGCAGTAGAATTACGCGATGGTGACAAATCTCGCTACCTAGGTAAAGGTGTATTAAAAGCAGTAGAAAACGTAAACGAAATTATCGCTCCTGAATTAGTAGGTATGGACGTAACTGATCAAATCGGTATTGACCGCCTTATGATCGAGTTAGACGGTACTGAAAACAAAGGTAAATTAGGTGCCAACGCTATTCTTGGTGTATCTATGGCAGTAGCTCACGCAGCAGCTGATTTCGTAGGTCTTCCATTATACCGTTACCTTGGTGGATTCAACGCTAAGCAATTACCAACTCCAATGATGAACATCATCAACGGTGGTTCTCATGCTGATAACAACGTTGACTTCCAAGAATTCATGATCTTACCTGTAGGAGCTCCTACATTCAAAGAAGCAATCCGTATGGGTGCTGAAGTATTCCACGCGTTAAAATCTGTTTTATCTGCTAAAGGCTTAAACACAGCTGTAGGTGACGAAGGTGGTTTCGCTCCTAACTTAGGTTCTAACCGTGAAGCATTAGAAGTAATCGTAGAAGCAATCACAAAAGCTGGTTACGAAGCTGGTAAAGACATCCAATTAGGTATGGACGTAGCTTCTTCTGAATTCTTCAACAAAGAAACTGGTAAATATGATTTAGCAGGCGAAGGCCGTACAGGCGTAACTTCTGCTGAAATGGTAGATTTCTACGAGCAGTTAGTTAACGAATTCCCAATTGTTTCAATCGAAGACGGTTTAGACGAAAATGACTGGGATGGTCACAAGCTATTAACTGAGCGCATTGGCGGAAAAGTACAGCTTGTTGGTGACGATCTATTCGTAACAAACACGAAAAAACTTGCTCAAGGTATAGAACAAGGCGTAGGTAACTCTATCCTTATCAAAGTTAACCAAATTGGTACATTAACTGAAACGTTCGAAGCTATCGAAATGGCTAAACGTGCTGGTTACACAGCAGTAGTTTCTCACCGTTCTGGTGAAACTGAAGATGCAACAATCGCTGATATCGCTGTTGCAACAAACGCTGGTCAAATCAAAACTGGTTCTATGAGCCGTACAGATCGTATTGCGAAATACAACCAATTATTACGCATCGAAGACGAGTTAGGTGTTCTAGCTGTATACGATGGCGCTAAATCTTTCTACAACTTAAAAAAATAAGTTGAAAGTATAAAAAACGGATGACGATTGTCGTCCGTTTTTTTTACGTTAAAATCCGTTGTATTTCACTGCCATTACTTGTACGAGAGGGTTTTTTATGATAAATTAACCTTAGCGTAGTGCGCGTACTTTATCCCCGGTAATGCCAATCAGAAGGGATGAAGAAACCCCGCTGATGGACTATTACTTGGTGTAGGAGGTGTGTCTTAGTGCATACATTGCTGATTACTTTGCTAGTGATTGTTTCAATTGCTTTGATTGTTGTGGTCGTTTTACAATCAAGTAAAACTACTGGATTATCTGGAGCTATTTCCGGTGGAGCTGAAACGTTATTTGGGAAACAAAAAGCACGTGGAATTGACTTAGTTTTACACCGTTTGACAGTAGTGTTATCTATCTTATTCTTTGTGTTAACACTTGCTGTATCTTATTTCAAACTTTAATATGTTACTGGATAGACTGCCACCTAATGCATATGTACTTGGTGTATACCAACTTATGTATTAGGTGGTTTTTTAATGGGCGTGTTGAATACTTTAATTTCATTTTTAAGTAATGATATAATATAGCTTTAGAAAAAAGTACTAAATATAGTATAAAAGCGTAAAAGTTGATGGCTACATCTCTTTTTATGTGATGACCGTCACATAAATACATGTTTTTTTCTATTAGGACTGCAGATATTATAACTAAAAGGAGTTAAATGATATATGAAAATTGCACAACCAAAGCCATTTACATTTGAAGGCGGCGAAAAAGCTGTTTTATTACTTCATGGTTTTACCGGAAATTCTGCTGATGTTCGTATGTTAGGTCGTTTTTTAGAGAAAAAAGGATACACATGCCACGCACCTCATTACAAAGGACATGGCGTAGCGCCTGAAGAACTTGTTCATACTGGTCCAAAAGATTGGTGGAAAGATGTCATGGACGGCTATGAGTTTTTGAAAAGCAAAGGTCATGAAAGTATTGCCGCTGTAGGTCTTTCACTAGGTGGCGTATTTTCACTGAAATTAGGTTACACTGTACCTATAAAGGGTATTGTGCCTATGTGCGCCCCTATGTATATAAAGAGTGAAGAAGTCATGTATGAAGGTGTTTTAGCGTATGCACGCGAATATAAAAAGCGTGAAGGTAAATCGTCTGAACAGATTGAACAAGAAATGGAAGAGTTCAAGCAAACACCAATGAACACATTAAAGTCTTTACAGGAATTAATCGCTGAAGTGCGAAATTCAGTTGATATGATTTATGCACCGACATTTGTTGTACAAGGTCGTCATGATCATATGATTAATACAGACAGCGCCAATATTATTTATAATAGCGTCGAGTCTCCTACAAAAGATATAAAATGGTACGAAGAATCTGGTCATACCATTACCTTTGATAAAGAGCGTGATCAGCTTCACGAGGATGTATATGCATTTTTGGAATCACTTGATTGGTGATAGAGATAATAAGAATAAAGAAAAAGGAGGGACATGATGTGAAAGAAGAAAATCAGCCCTATATAAATGAAATATTGGATTTTATGAAAAGGGATAATTACAAACCTTTGACTGTCCAAGAGCTTGCAAAAGAATTTAATACTGAGGATGCAGAGTCATTCAAAGAGTTTGTGAAGGCACTTGTTATTATGGAAGAGAAGGGTTTAATTATCCGAGCAAGAAACGATCGCTACGGGCTGCCGGAACAAATGAATTTTGTCAAAGGGAAAGTAAGCGGACATGCAAAAGGGTTTGCGTTCGTAGTTCCTGAAGAAAAAGATGCGGGTGATGTATTTATTCCCCCTACTGAAACAAACAATGCTATGCACGGAGATATTGTGCTTGCAAGAGTGTCATCAGAATCATCAGGTGCTCGTCGTGAAGGAACCATTGTAAAAATCTTAGAACGAGGTACCCAGCAAATTGTAGGTACGTATACGCAAAGCAAAAATTTTGGCTTTGTGATTGCGGATGACAAAAAAATTGCAGGTGATATTTTTATTCCCAAAGCAGCAAGAAACGGTGCGGTTGAAGGCCATAAAGTAGTAGTAGAACTGACAACCTATCCGGAAGGCCGCATGAACGCAGAAGGAAAAGTTGTTCAAATTCTTGGACATAAAAACGATCCGGGGATCGATATCATTTCTGTTATCCATAAGCACGGTCTTCCTCAAGAATTTCCTGCTGATGCTTTAACACAAGCAATTGATACACCTGAAACGATTGACGAAAAAGATATCGGCAACCGCCGCGATCTTCGTGATCAAGTTATTGTAACCATTGACGGAGCAGATGCAAAAGATTTGGATGACGCCGTAACGGTTACAGAGCTTGAAAATGGAAACTACAAATTAGGCGTCCATATTGCAGATGTAAGTCACTACGTTAAAGAAGGTTCTCCGATTGATGTAGAAGCAGCAGAGCGCGGAACAAGCGTCTATTTAGTAGACCGAGTTATTCCGATGATTCCTCACCGTTTATCTAATGGAATTTGCTCATTAAATCCAAAAGTTAACCGTTTTACGCTTTCGTGTGAGATGGAAATCGATCCACAGGGTGAAGTAGTGAAACATGAAATTTTTGAAAGTGTCATCAAAACGACAGAACGAATGACGTATTCAGACGTTAACAAAATCTTAGTGGATAAAGATGAAGAAGTGTTAGAACGCTACGAGCCAATTGTTCCGATGTTTGAGCGTATGGAAAAGCTGGCAGCTATTCTTCGTAAAAAGAGAATGGATCGCGGGGCCATTGATTTTGATTTCAAAGAAGCAAAAGTATTAGTAGACGATGATGGCCATCCTCACGATGTTATTTTGCGTGAACGTTCGGTTGCTGAAAAGCTAATCGAAGAATTTATGCTAGCGGCGAATGAAACAGTAGCAGAACATTTTCACTGGATGAACGTACCGTTCATTTATCGTATTCATGAAGATCCAGATGCAGAGAAGCTTACTCGTTTCTTAGAGTTCATTACAAACTTTGGTTACACGGTGAAAGGAACAGGAAACGATATTCATCCGCGTGCGCTACAGGATATTTTAGAAGAAGTAAAAGGCACGCCTGAAGAGATGGTTATTTCAACTGTTATGCTTCGTTCGATGAAACAAGCGAAATATGAAGCAGAAAGTTTAGGCCACTTTGGTTTATCAGCTGAGTTCTATACGCATTTTACGTCTCCAATCCGTCGTTATCCGGATTTAATCGTTCATCGTCTCATTCGCACGTATTTAATTGAAGGAAAAACAGATCAGCAAACGCAAGAAAAATGGCGCGAGCTTCTGCCTGATGTTGCTGAGCATTCTTCTAATATGGAACGTCGTTCAGTTGACGCTGAGCGGGAAACGGACGATATGAAAAAAGCTGAGTTTATGGCTGATAAAGTTGGGGAAGTATTTAATGGTATTATTAGCTCTGTTACTAACTTTGGAATGTTCGTGGAGCTAGAAAATACGATTGAAGGTTTAGTTCACGTCAGTGACTTAACAGATGACTATTATCGTTACGACGAACGTCACTATGCGATGATTGGAGAAAAAACGGGCAATGTCTTCCGAATTGGAGACGAAATTGAAGTGAAAGTCGCCGATGTGAATAAAGACGAGCGTTCGGTTGACTTTATTATTGTAGGAATGAAAGAAAGTCGCAAACGCTTATCTAAAGACCGTCCTAAAGTGATTAAAGCAAAACAAAAGTCACGCAAAGATGATAAAGGAAAAGTTCGCGAGGGCAGCCGAAGCAAAAATGAAGAGTGGTCTACTCAAAAGCCAAAGAAGAAAAAGAAAAAGAGATTCTTCGAGGGTGCCCCAAATGTTAAGCGCAAAAAGAAAAAGCGTAAATAATCGAAATCGACAGCAGTGAAGCAGAAGGGTATTCCTTCTGCTTCAAAACAGCTCCATTAAACGTTTTAGTTGTTGTTTAGATTTCCATACAGTAAAATGATACATAATATCATACATATACGTAAGTACGGCTGAAGGGAAGGAACGTTTTATGCCAAAAGGTGAAGGGAAATTAATTGCACAAAACAAAAAAGCCCGCCACGACTTTTTTATTGAAGAAACATATGAGACGGGTATTGTTCTACAAGGAACGGAAATTAAATCAATTCGTAATGGGCGTGTAAATTTAAAGGACTCTTTTGCTCGTGTGCAAAACGGAGAAGTATTTCTACACAATATGCACGTTAGTCCTTACGAACAAGGAAATCGATACAATCATGAGCCGTTGCGTACACGAAAGCTATTGCTGCATAAGCGTGAAATCAGCAAGCTAATTGGCTATTCAAAAGAAACGGGTTATTCATTAGTTCCTTTAAAAGTGTATTTAAAAAATGGATACGCAAAGGTTTTACTAGGGCTTGGTAAGGGTAAAAAGAAATATGACAAGCGTGAAGACTTAAAACAAAAAGAAGCGAAGCGCGATATCGAACGAGCATTTCGTGATCGTCAAAAGATGTAACATTACAAAATATTACAATTGCAAAATGCTCATTTTGTGATATAATAAGTATTGTTATCAGTTAGATTTCATTTTGCACACTGAAGTCGCTATCTGATGTAAGATTTTTTCTTACACATTCCGACTCCCTTTTATATGGGGACGTTACGGATTCGACAGGGGTAGTTCGAGCTTAGGTTGCGAGTCGAGGAGATGGCCTCGTTAAAACATCAACGCCAATAATAACTGGCAAATCTAACAATAACTTCGCTTTAGCTGCATAATAGTAGCTTAGCGGTTCCTCCCTCCATCGCCCATGTGGTAGGGTAAGGGACTCACTTTAAGTGGGCTACGCCGGAGTTCGCCGTCTGAGGACGAAGGAAGAGAATAATCAGACTAGCGACTGGGACGCCTGTTGGTAGGCAGAACAGCTCGCGAATGATCAATATGCCAACTACACTCGTAGACGCTTAAGTGGCGATATTTCTGGACGTGGGTTCGACTCCCACCGTCTCCACCAATACATATTGTATGGTGGCTTACCTTACTTATAACAGGAGTTAATCAAATGTATGCTCTTCATTTGATTAGCTCCTTTTTAATTTATAATTTATGTAAAATTGAAAAAAGCAGGAAAGAAATAAAAGGATGCCTGTTACACAAAGAGGCATCCTTTTATTTTTGTTTAAGCTGAACAAAAAGCAGCATAAGAAAGGAAAGAAAGACGATTGAAATAACCCATAGCCAAGCGAGATTCATGTTTCCAGAGTCAATCGCTACGTAGATAGCAGTAGGCACAGTTTGAGTTTCACCTGGAATATTGCCGGCAAACATCAAAGTGGCTCCAAACTCTCCGAGTGCTCTTGCCAGACTTAGCACTCCTCCTGTTACGATGGCTTTAGAAGCTAAAGGGATAGAAATAAAGAAAAAGACTTTCCATTCGCTTGCACCATCTACTCGAGCTGCGTCTTCAATTTCGTAATCAACGCCTTGAAAGCCTGTTTTGGCAGATTGATACATAAGCGGAAACGCAACGACAACGGAGGCAATAACAGCTGCCCACCATGTGAAAATAACGGGTTGTTGAAAGACCCATTCAATTGCCCGGCCGAGCAGGCTGTGTTTCCCGAATATGACAATCAATAAAAATCCAACAACGGACGGAGGGAGCACCAACGGGAGCATTAACGCCGTTTCAATCATCACTTTTCCCTTAAAGTGTTTCCTAGATAACAGTTTTCCTATAACAGTGCCTAAAATAATAACGACAAATCCTGCTACTAATGCAATTTTAAGCGATAGCTGAAGAGGAGATAAAAATTCTTGAATCATAGCGGCCTCAATTTGCAGTGAAACCGTATTTCTTTAAAGTGTCAAGAGCCGTCTTACTTTGTAAAAATTGATAAAAAGCTTTTGCTTCTTGTGGATGTTTCGAATCCTTAATAACGCCTACAGGATATACAATTGGTTTGTGAGTGCTATTATCTGCAGTAGCGACAATCTTCACCTTTTTTGAAATCAAGGCATCGGTTTTATAAACCACCCCAGCTTCAACGTTTCCTGTCTCTACATAGGAAAGCACCTGGCGTACGTCTTTCGCATAGACGGTTTTTGGCTCAATGTTTTTCCAGAGGTTCATGTGTTCAAAAGTCTCCTTCGCATACTGTCCGGCAGGAACGGATTCTGGTATTCCAAGTGCAATTTTTTGAACAGTCGGCTTTGATAGATCTTCAAAATTTGTGATAGCAGACGTATTATTCTTTGGCACGATAAGCACAAGGTCATTGCCAACCAAGTCAGCACCATTCTCTTTGGAGATAGCTCCTGCTTTTACTAGTGCATCAAACTTGTCTTCCGCTGCTGAAAAAAATAAATCAACAGGTGCGCCGTTTGTAACTTGCTGTTGCAGCGAGCCTGAAGCTCCAAAATTAAATTTCAAGTCTATATTTGGATGCTTTTTTTCATATTGCTTTTGAATATCAGTGAGCGCATCTTTTAAGCTGGCCGCAGCGGATATCGTTAAGCTGATGTTTTTGTGCTGAGCTGCGGATTGATCGGTATTTGTTTCGTTCGAACAAGCAGCAGTAAACATAATTAAAAATAATAGTGCGAATAAGGGTTTAAAGTATTGTTGCATCGTGTCACCTCAGTTAGTTGTAGTAAAGCAATTTAGTATAACTATATCACGTTCATTTTAAATTTGACTTCCTAAAAAGAAAGCAGCGACTTGAAAGGGGGAAAACTTTCAAGTCGCTGCTTCATTTATTCTTCCAACGCTTTGCCCATTCCTTTTAAAAAGTGAAGCCCAAATCCAATTGCACGATTGACGTCTGGATCGTTTAGCGCTTTTATAAGAGCTAATGCACTTACTTTTTTTCCGGTTTTTACATATTCATTCGCTTCGTTCATACCAGCTGTTGCGCTATTTACAAGTTTAGCAGTTACCTCTGGATCTGCCTTCATTAAACCGCTGCTTGCACCCATAAGAGTATTAATTAAATTGGTTACCGGTTCTCTGGAAATTTGATGAAGCGCAATTTTTGAGATTTTTTCTTTCGCTTGAATCATTGAATCAGCAGCTTCAAGAACACCCATGTCGTTAAGTTCGCCAACAATACCGATAATACGGTTCAACGCTTCTTCATTATCTGCCAGCAGAGAAGTTAAATCTTCTAATTTTTGTTGTTTTTCTTCTTCCTCGCTTAGAAGAGGTTTCTTAATTTCTGTAATAGGTTGTGCCATCTTTTCTCCTCCTATTTACTTGTTAAATGGACGTAGCCAGGACGGTTCCATTTACGCTGAACCTCGACCCCATTTTGAGGATGACGTTTTTTGTTACGCGGATTTGTAGACGGTAAAGGCGTTTCTCCACCTTTACTTAATACTTCCATCCGTACTTTTGTTTGTTTGTAAGCCGGCGTATTTGTTCGTTGGTCGACTGCAGGTCCGGTCAAGAAGTTAATAGCCGAATCTTTATGAACAGAGTGCATTGGAAGATACAGCTCATTTGCTTTTACTCGCTCTGTAATTAATGCCTGTACTTTTACTGCTCCAAACGGTGAGATTAATCTGACAAGCGAACCTTCTTCAATTTCACGCTCCTTGGCAAGCTGAGGTGAAATTTCTACAAATACTTCCGGTACTTTTGATTGGATGCCGCTCGATTTATTGGTCATATTCCCTTCATGAAAATGTTCTAACATTCTTCCATTATTAATGTGTAGATCATATTCTTCTGGGAATTCGGCAGGAAGTACCCAATGTGATAAAGCAAAGCGCGCTTTTTTATCTGGGAAATTAAACCCATCGACGTAAAGTAACGGCGTGCTTTTTCCCTCTAAGCTCCCCCATAAGAAGCTATTCCAGCCTTCAAGGTTTTCGTAACTGGCTTGGCTGAATAGAGGTGATAGACTAGCCATTTCTGCAAAGATATCACCAGGATGTGTATACGTCCAGTTCGCACCTAAGCGGTTGGCAATCTCTTGAACAATCCACCAATCCGGCTTTGAATCACCGAGCGTTGGTAATGCTTGATACAATCTTTGGACACGTCGCTCCGTATTGGTAAATGTTCCGTCTTTTTCAAGAGAAGGAACAGCAGGAAGTACAACATCAGCATATTGAGCCGTTCTCGAAAGGAAAATGTCTTGGACGACAAAAAAATCTAAATTTGATAATATTTCGTGTACATGGTTAGCATTTGAATCAACAAGAGCCATATCTTCACCGACAAGGTACATGGCCTTCATTTTTCCTTCACCAATTGAATGCAGCATTTGAATATTATCAAGCCCTGGCTTATCTTTAATTTTTACACCGTATGCTTTTTCAAATTTCGCTCGGGCGACTGAGTCTGTGACGTGCTGATAGCCTGGAAGCCAAGCAGGAAGAGTTCCCATATCACATGCTCCTTGGACGTTATTGTGGCCTCGGAGCGGATAAGCGCCTGCTCCAGGGCGTCGATAGTTTCCAGTAGCAAGCAACAGGTTTGAGATAGCCGCTGATGTATCAGAGCCTCCCGTATTTTGCGTTACGCCCATGCCCCACAGCACACAGGTTCCATCGGCGTCTCGAATCATTTCAGCTATTTGAATGAGCGTTGCTGCTGGAATACCCGTAATTTGTTCAGCATATTCAAGCGTGTACTTTTCAAGCAAAGAGTGAAAGTCTTCAAAATAGTTGACGTTTTCTTGGATGAATTTTTCATTGTGCCATCCTTGGTCAATCATGTATTTTGTTACAGCCATTAGCCATACTTGGTCCGTACCTTGTTTTGGACTGATGAAAATGTCAGAGCGTTCAGCCATTTCGTTTTTGCGCAAATCTGCGACGATTAGTTTTTGGTCATGAAGCTTGTGCGCGCGTTTGATGCGAGTTGCTAATACAGGATGACCTTCAGCAGGGTTAGCTCCAACGATGATAACCAGTCCAGCTTTTGCGATGTCTTTTATCGTGCCGGCATCGCCTCCCATTCCCACTGTTCGAAATAATCCATCAGTTGCAGGAGACTGACAGTAGCGAGAGCAGTTGTCTACGTCATTTGTTTCAAACATTTGGCGAGCCAGCTTTTGAATAACATAGTTTTCTTCGTTTGTAATCTTAGAAGAAGAAATAAAACCAACTGATCCATGTCCATACTGCTGATTAATAGAGCTTAACCTGCTTGCTACTAAGTCGAGGGCTTCTTCCCATGACGACTCTACAAATGCACCATTTTTTCGGATTAAAGGCTTAGTAATACGTTTTTCAGAGTTGACAAAATCCCAGCCGAATTTTCCTTTCACACAGGTTGAAATGGCATTTGCGGGAGCATCAGAGCTAGGCTGAACTTTAAGGATTTCACGGCCTTTTGTCCATACTTCAAATGAACATCCAACTCCGCAAAATGTACAGACAGTTTTTGTTTTTTTCGTGCGTGTTTCGCGCATAGCGGCTTCCACTTCTGAAACAGCAAAAATTCCGCTGTATCCAGGTTCTACTTCTTTAACTAAATCAATCATTGGATTTAAAACGTCTTTTGGAAGCCCAGTCATAAATCCAGCTTCTCCAAGCATGGATTTTTCCATCAAGGCATTACAAGGGCATACGGTTACACATTGACCGCAGCTCACACAAGAAGATTCATTGATTGCTACACCGTCATCCCAGAGAACGCGGGGACGTTTTGCTTCCCAGTCGATAGAGAGTGTTTCATTAACTTGAAGATTTTGACAAACCTCTACGCATTGGCCACAAGCGATGCATTGATTAGGGTCATAACGGTAGAACGGATGAGACATATCGACTTCATTCTCTGAGGCCTTTGGCGTATAGGGGTATTTTTGATGTTCAATCTCCATCATTTCGGCTGTGTTATGTAATTTACAATTTCCGTTGTTATTGTCGCAAACGGTGCAGTATAGCAAATGATTCTCTAATAAACGATCCATTGCTTCCGTCTGTGCCGCTTTTGCGGGTGCTGATTGTAATTCTATCTTCATGCCGTTTTCAGCTTTTGTAGAACAAGAACGAACTAACTCGCCATTCATTTCAACGATACATGTGTCACAAGTTTGAATAGGATCCACTTCAGGAACATAACAAATCTGAGGGTGCTCAATGCTTTGCTGATTAATAATTTCAAGTATGGTAGAGCCTGAAGCTGCTTTGTATTCGTTGCCATTTATATGAACAGTGATAATTTCACGACTCATTTGTTTTCCTCCTTTATATAAAAACAAAAAACCACCATGAATACACACGCCTAATTAAATAAGGGAAGTGCAATCATGGTGGAATAGTTTACTAGCAGGTCTTACTAATATGCCAATCCGGCCCATTTATATCGTTAAGAAAAAGTGATAGAGTAATAACAATTCATTATTATTATTCCATCTCGGTTATTTATAATTATATCGCTACGTTTTTAAATGCACAACTTTTTTAAATACCCAACTCTCTTCAAAAGTTTTGCTGCAAAGATTTTAGGCTTTTATTTTTTGAAGTGTTGATTTATGATAAAAAAACTGTAGGAATAAAATGCACAATTTAATTTTAATCGGTGGGAGAGCGTTGATTATGTCAAAAACTATTCATGAATTTAATGATATTATTCGGAAGCTTCGAAAAGATTTATTTGGAAAAGGACCGGAAAGAATACATACGGTTTTTGTTGAAAATATGGCTGTCTCAACACTGTATGGAAATTTAACTCCGACAGAAACATTTATTGCAAGCACTGCTGAAGGATGTGACATGGTTCATCTAGCTCGAACAAAAATGATCCAAGATGTATATGCATCGAATCCGCCGGAAGGGTTAGAAGAATTGGTAGGAGCAAAGTTGGTTAATTTATTTTCAGATATGAAAATAAAAGAAAATATAGCGGTTTCCGTATTCGTTTTTGATAAAAACATTATTTAAAAAAGGAGACATCACATGAACTCGACCGTTAAGAAGCGTACAGTTCTTAGATTTAAAAATGGTCAAATGGAAAGCGTGGAAGATAAAATTGTAACGGAGTTTCCTGTGACTGTGAAAATTAATGAAGAAGAGTTTGTCACGATGGTATGTAGCCCACAATACATTGAAGATATGGTAATTGGCTATTTAGCATCTGAAGGGGTTATCCGAGCATACACAGACATTAAAAACATATGGGTTCAAGAAAAAGAAGGGTATGTTCATGTTACAATAGATAAATTAAACCCGTATTTTCAAAACCTTCAAAATAAACGATATATCACGTCTTGCTGCGGGGCGAGCAGACAAGGGTTTGTCTTTATAAATGATGCACTGACTGCTAAAAAAATGAACGATATATCGGTAGAACTTTCAATTAAGGATTGTTTTCAATTGATGAATAAGCTGCAGCAATCTGCTGCTACGTTTCAAGAAACGGGTGGCGTTCATAACGCTGCTATTTGTGATAAAAATGGCTTTATGCTTAGCAGAATGGACATTGGTAGGCATAATGCTCTAGATAAACTATACGGGTATTGCTTAAAACACCATATTTCAATTAGAGATAAAGTAGTCGTTTTCAGCGGCCGTATTTCTTCAGAAATTTTGTTGAAAGTAGCGAAGATCGGGTGTGAAGTGGTTCTTTCAAAATCCGCCCCGACTGAACTTGCTTTAAATCTAGCAGAAGAATTGGGAATTACAACGGTAGGGTTTATTCGAAATGATTCGTTGAATATTTATACATGCCCGGAAAGAATTTTAAGAGAGAGTTAATCTGCTGTGGAGAAGCTGACAGCTAGAGAGAGGAGAGATGAGGCAGATGTCATACGCTATAGTTGATACTTTAAAGCGTCCTTTACGAGACTTGCGTTTGTCAGTAACAGATCGCTGTAACTTTCGCTGTCGATATTGTATGCCTGAAGAAATTTTTGGGGCAGACTATCCATTTTTACCTGCCGAAAACATTCTTTCGTTTGATGAATTAGAGAGACTCACTAGATTATTCGCATCGCTAGGAGTAAAAAAAGTGCGTATAACGGGAGGAGAGCCGCTGCTAAGAAAAGGTTTGCCAGATCTAATCAATCGTCTGAAGCAAATTGAGGGTATAGATGATATTGCCATAACAACAAACGGCTCACTGTTAAAGAAGCATGCAGAAGCCTTATCAAAAGCGGGATTATCAAGAGTAACCGTTAGCTTAGACTCGCTTGATGAAGTGAGATTTCAAGAGTTGAATGGAAACCGAGGAAGCGTAAAACGAGTATTAGAAGGAATAGAAGCAGCAGCTCTTGCGGGGATTTCAGTCAAAATAAACATGGTTGTCCAAAAAGGCAAGAATGAGCAGGATATTCTTCCGATGGCCCACTATTTTAAAGACAAAAAACATACGCTGCGTTTTATTGAATATATGGATGTTGGAAATTCAAACGGCTGGAAAATGGATGAGGTTATAACAAAGAAACAAATTCTTGATATAGTTGGACAAGAAATGCCTCTTGAAGAAATTACACCTCATTATACGGGAGAAGTAGCCACCAGGTATCGATACGTCGGGACAGAAGAGGAAATTGGTATCATTTCATCTGTCACAGATTCATTCTGTTCCACTTGTTCACGCGCAAGAGTATCGGCTGAAGGAAAGCTCTATACCTGTTTGTTCGCGTCAAAAGGATATGACCTCCGCACACTGATACGGTCAGAAGCCTCTGATCATACTGTTTGTGACACCATTTCTGATATCTGGAGTCATCGGAAAGATCGTTACTCAGACGAACGAGCTAATGGAAGACAGGTCCAAGGCGCTGAAAAAGTGGAAATGTCTCATATTGGTGGATAATTCAAAGAAGCTTTATAAATGCCAATCACTGCGGTGATTCACATTTATAAAAGTGGGATCTTCTGCTGAAAAAGGCACGCGAAGGACGTTTGTCTGATTCAACAATTGCGTAAGCCTTCTTTCACCCTGTGTAACGAGTTGTTCAATAAGAGGAAGCATTCTACGGTGATAGAGTGCTAGAAGCGGGTGAATGTGATCAGGCTGAACAGGAAGAACAATGTCAGGTGAGTCCGTTTGGGTCAGTGTGATCATGTGATGAACAAACTCAGCATTAATAAAAGGAATATCGCAAGAAAGAATAAAGAACCATTCAGCGCAGCAATCGATCGCAGTTAAAGCGTGATGAATTGCATACAAAGGACCTTGATACGGGCATTTTTCAACTGCAAATGCAACATCCTTTCTTTGAAAATAAGGGAGTAAATCTTGGTTGGTAGACACAAGTATAGGTGTGACGTGATTTTCTTTTAATGCATCTATACTATATTCGTAAAATGATTTCTTCTTATAGGTTTCAAACATTTTGGGTTGACCGTAGCGAGAAGATTTTCCTCCTGCTAATACAATGCCTGCAATGGACATTTATTAAATACCTCCATCAAAATATATTTGTATATTTATGCAAAAAAGCCTCCGTAAAGCAGCGTAGCTTTATGTGTATAATAGCATGTTTTTAAAGAAATATCTTTGACAAAGGAATAGACAGTGAAGTCAGAGATTGAATGAGAAAGGGAGAGAAAAGAGTGACAGAACGTTATTCACGTCAGCAGCTTTTCCAGCCTGTTGGAAACAAAGGGCAGCAGCAAATTAGAAGTAAGCATGTTTTAGTTGTAGGTGCAGGGGCTCTAGGCAGCGCTAGCGCAGAAGCCCTTGTGCGTGCTGGAATTGGAAAATTGACTCTTGTAGATCGTGATTATGTAGAATGGAGTAATCTACAGCGTCAGCAGCTTTATACAGAACAAGATGCGCAAAACAAACTACCTAAAGCTGTAGCAGCAAAAAATCGTTTGCGTCAAATAAACACGGAAGTGAAGATTGAAGCGCTGGTGATGGATGCTCAGCCTGCTAATTTAGAAAGTATCGTCCAAACAGCCGATGTGATCATCGATGCGACAGACAACTTCGACATCCGTTTTATTTTAAATGATTTGTCACATAAGTATGAAGTTCCTTGGATATACGGCTCATGTGTAGGGAGTTATGGCGCCACTTATACCGTTATCCCAAATGTAACCCCTTGTCTGCACTGCATATTGAAAAAAGTGCCTGTCGGAGGAGCAACCTGTGAGACAGCAGGAATTATTAGTCCCGCTGTTCAAATTGTGGCAGCCTATCAAATAACCGAAGCATTAAAAATTTTAGTCGAAGATGTTGAAGCTTTGCGCCACACATTTCTAACCTTTGACGTCTGGAATAATCAGCATGCTGAATTTAAGACGGGCAAAATGAAAAGTGATAAATGTTCTTCTTGCGGATCAACCCAAACATATCCGTACTTAGCGTATGAAAATCAGCTTAAAACAGAAGTTCTGTGCGGCAGAGAGACGGTTCAAATCAGACCCTCGCAGCGCCATTTGTACAACTTCGATGAATTGGAAAAACGGTTAAAAAAACAGGGGAAAGTAGACCGCAATCCATATCTTCTGTCATGTCAGCTTCCAGAGCAGCGCTTTGTAATTTTTCAAGATGGCCGTGTATTTATTCATGGAACGAATGATATTCAATTTGCGAGAAGCTTATATTATCGTTTACTAGGATGAGTAAAGGAGTGAAAAGAATGAGAGAAAAGCGAACTCCTATCCCTGTCGGAGAATGCGTTGGACGAGTGATGCAGTATGCAAAAAACAGAAAGCAAGAAATCATTGCGCTTGAAGAAGCTCACGGCAGATTTTTAGCTGAAGATTTAATAGCAGATCATGATATTCCTGCTTTTGATCGTTCTCCATATGATGGTTTTGCCGTTCGGTCGCAAGATACGAAAGAAGCATCATCACTTCATCCAGTAGAACTGGCTGTTCGAGGAGAAATAGGAGCGGGTTCTGTTTTTGAACATACAGTCAGCGCGATGCAGGCTGTGCGTATTATGACAGGAGCTCCTATTCCTAAAGGCTGCGATGCGGTTGCGATGCTTGAAGTAACAAAAGAATATACGAAAGACAATCAGCCGATCGTTCAAATCAAGCGTTCGTTTAACAGCGGAGATAACATTTCTTTTCAAGGAGAAGAAACAACAAAAGACACTGTGTTAGCTTCAAAAGGAACGTATATTACTCCCGGAGTAGCAGCTCTTTTAGCCACATTTGGCTATAGTAATGTAGCTGTCTTCAAAAAACCTGTAGTTGGATTACTTGCAACTGGAAGTGAACTAGTAGAAGTGAATGATCCTGTTGAACGGGGCAAAATTCGTAATAGCAATGCTCATATGCTGCGTGCGCAAATTGAAAAAGCTGGAGGCGAAGTGAACTATTTTGGTATTATGCCTGATGATTTAAGTCAGTGCTACAATGCGGTAAAAGCTGCACTATCAGAAGTGGACATGCTGATTACAACGGGCGGCGTTTCAGTAGGAGACTATGATTATCTACCAGATGTGTATAAACAATTACAAGCCGAAGTTCTTTTTAATAAAATAGCAATGAGACCAGGCAGTGTAACAACGGTTGCTCGTATGGAAGAAAAGCTTTTATTTGGCCTCTCGGGAAATCCTACAGCGTGCTATGTCGGTTTTGAACTTCTGGCTCGTCCGGTAATCAGTACATATGCGGGTAAAAGAACCCCTCATCTTCGGAAAGAAAAAGCTTTGTTAGGAAAGGACTTCTTAAAGCCAAATCCTTTTATGCGATTTGTATCTGGCAGGCTTTCATACAGGGAAGGACAGCTGATTGCTTCTCCATTAAGCTTTACAAAATCTAGTGCTGTTTCTTCTTTAGCTCATGCGGATACATTAATTATATTTCCTGGAGGGACGAGAGGATACAAAGAAGGAATGCTGGTTGACGTCTTATTGCTAGATGATATGCGGGGAAGTGAATGGCCTTGGTAGCTTGTTGTACCGTTTTACAAGTAGTTGGATTTCAAAACAGCGGAAAAACTACTTTAGTGGAAAAGCTCATTAAAAGAGCGAAACAATTCAATCTATGTGTAGGTTCTATTAAGCACCATGGACACGGCGGACCTCCAGATAGCAGCAGTGAGCTAAAAGACAGTCATCGCCACCAGCAAGCAGGTGCCGATGTGGCAGGTATAGAGGGAGGTGGAATCCTTCAGCTTACGGCAGATAGTAAAGACTGGACCCTAAAAAAGCTGATTGATTTTTATCAATTTTTCTCGCCAGATGTCATTTTTGTTGAAGGATATAAAAAAGAATCCTATCCAAAAGCAGTCTTGATTCGAAGTGAAGAAGATCTTGTTCTGCTTTCCTCTCTAACTAATATTATATGCGTGATCAGTCACGTTCCGCTTAAAAAAGAATTGCAGCGAGCATATCCAATATTTCACTTACAAGAAGACGAGCTTTATCTTAATTTTTTATTGAAAGAAGTGGGGGAAAGAAGATGAACCAGCACTTATTTGAAGTAGTAAATCAGCCAATTGCCGTAGATGAAATAATTAAAAAAGTTTCTAGAAGAGACGCGGGAGCTATTACGACATTTATTGGAACGGTAAGAGAATTTACAAAAGGCAAGAAGACGCTCTCTCTTGAATATCAAGCCTATGTGCCAATGGCCGTGAAAATGCTTAGCCAAATTGGTGACGAAATTCAGGAAAAGTGGCCCGATGCTTTGACAGCTATTACTCATCGAATCGGGAAGCTTGATATAACAGAAGTCGCAGTAGTTATTGCCGTTTCTTCTCCGCATCGCAAAACAGCTTATGAAGCAAACGAGTATGCTATTGAACGTATTAAGCAAATTGTGCCAATTTGGAAAAAGGAATTTTGGGAAGACGGAACAAAATGGATTGGAGATCAGTTAGAAACAAAAGAATATCCTGAAGGAAAGCCAATGAAGGAGATGTAAAAATGATTAACGTCTTATTTTTCGCTGCTATACGTGAAGAGGCTGGAGTGGAACAAGTAACAGTTGATAAGCAAGATATAACAGTGAAGGAATTAAAGGAATATGTGCAAAAAACGTATAAGCTGTCCTCTCTGAAGCAAACGATGACCGCAGTCAACGAAGAGTTTGTAACAGATGAAGAAACCATTGGAACGGGAGATACCGTCGCATTTATTCCGCCCGTTAGTGGAGGATAAAAAAAGGTGCTGAATATACAGCACCTTTTTTTATTATCTAAATTGAGCTACTTTTTCGATTGGTAAACGTACAGACGGGTAACCGCTATTTGCTGCTTTGCCGATTGAAAGTAACATAACCGGCGCATAGCGCTCTTTGTCTAAACCGAATGCTTCGGCAATTTGATCTTTTTCATAACCGCCAATAGCGTTTGTATCATAACCGTGAGCACGTGCAGCAAGCATTAACTGCATAGATACTAAACCGCTGTCAATTAATACTGTTTCTTTATTTAATTCTTCAGAAGCAGCTGCGTAGTGCGCTTTGATTTTAGGAATTTGCATATCTCTAATTTCTTGTGGCATATAGCCTAGTTCAACAGCTTTATCGTAAATTTCATCTAAATTTTCTTCACTTTTTAAATCGCCGAAAATCGCAATAACAGCTGCTGATGTTTCTACTTGTGATTGATTAAATTTAGCAAGCGGAGCTAATGTTGCCTTTCCTTCAGGGCTATCAATTACTAGAAAGCGCCAAGGCTGTGCATTAACAGAAGATGGAGCTAGCGTCGCTTCGGTTAAAATTTCTTTCATTTCTTCACGGCTGATTTTGACAGATGGGTCGTAATAACGAATAGATCTGCGCCCTGTAATAATATCTTGGAAATCATTGTTTAGTGTTTTTGTTTGCGTCATGATGAACTCTCCTTTATGTTAAAAATGTTATGACCGTTCAATGGCCGAAATGTTTACTTTTAAACGCTCAAGCATTTTGGAAAGCAGCAGCTGTTCTTCTTCGCTGAAATCTTTAAATGCTTCATCAATAAAGCGAGCTTTTTCGTTTCGAAATGCACCGATTTTTTCATGTCCGCTTTTCGTAAGCTTTACAAATGTTACGCGGTTGTCATCAGGGTTTTTACGGCGTGATACAACATCTCTTTCTTCGAGTTGCTTTAAATGCCTTGTAATTGCAGCATTGTCAATGTTTACTTGCTGTTGAAGCGCCTTTTGACTCATTTCACCTGTTTCATAAAGCTGATGTAAAATATCAAGACGTGATTGGCTAACACCGGTACAATGCTCAAACTTTTGATTAATTTGTTTATTAACTTCTTGCAGAGCATACAGAACATTTGCTTTTTCAGAACATGAATGTGACAAGAAAGTCGCTCCTTTTTCTATGATATTTATTGATGAATTAATATTTGATACATCAATGTTTGATACATCAAATAATATAAAATAAATAAAAGTGAAAGTCAAGAAAGTGAACGTTGTTTTTTAAAAATAATAAAGAAAGAGGCTGAGACGTAACGAAATGAATCTCATCCAAAGGCGAACAATCTGGATATATAATCTGGACTGCTTGCTCGGCCGCTGAGCCTCCTCGTCGCTTGCGCTCCTGCGGGTTTCATCTGTTCCACTGTTCCCGCAGGAGTCTTCGCCTTGCCCTCCAATCAACTGCTGGAAGGAACGAAACGGATAAAATCTACGTTCACCATAACAAAAAAAACGAACCGCTAATCAAACTGTTTGATTAGTGGTTCGTTTTTCATTTCAGCTAAACTATTTTTGCTTCAGCCTCTTTAAGCTGAATGATTTTTTTTGCTAATTTGTTCATGCGTATAGGGAGATAGAAACGGAATACGCTTGATAATCAAATCGTGAATCCAGAATAATCGCTGAATAAGAGGAGTTGTTTTAGCTGAAACGTATATAATAAAGCATCCGATAGCTCCCGCAATCACCATCCCTCCAAGTACATCTGCTGGATAGTGAACGCCTACGTAAATACGTGAAAGGCCCGAAATGACAGCCCATATAAAAATGATGCTTCTCCATTTGTTTTTTCGTAACCACATAATCCAAGCAGCAGAAAAGACTAAAATCGAATGATCACTCACAAAAGATGAATTAGCCGGGTGCGGAATCAGCTTATGAACGTGATGAGTCACAAACGGACGCGGGTGGTAATACACCAGGTGAATGACTTCGTTGATACATAGAGAAAGTACAATTGTAAACAACATGTATAAAGCTGTATAACGGTGATAAATTGTTCTTTCTGTTTTTCCGCTAAACCACAGCAAAAGCAAACAAGCCATTATAAAATAAGGAACGCTATTCGTGATGATAATCATTACAGAATCCATTGCGCTGGATTTACCAGCAAACGAGTTAATCCATTGAAATACTTCGTAATTGAGGTTCATTTGTTTTCTCCTTATGCAGTACTTTTCACTCTTAGTTTAGATTGACACTCTAAAAAAACGATGAATTTCACATTAAAAATCAATTAAAATCTGAAATTTAAGGGCATTTAATGATATAAAAAGGAGAGGAAGAAACTGCTTTTAGAATAGGAGATGAAACAGTTGAAAAAGGTTTTATTTTTACCTCTTCTAAAAATGCCTTCTGGCCATCATCAAGTGGCAGAGGCGTTAATGGATATATTGGAAAGAAGAACAACAAATATTTGTTATAAAAAAATAGATTTATTAAGCTATACAAACGAACTATTAGAAAAAGTGGTCACAGGCACATATTTGAAATGGATTCGTTATGCTCCAGAAACGTACAATATGGCATACAAACATCTCTTTTATGAACCGCCTGTTCATTCATTCAAATGGTATCATCACGTATTCGCAAAAAAAATGGAGCACTTAGTTAAAGAAGAAAATCCGGATTTAATTATATGCACACATGGGTTTCCTTCTTATTTGCTCAGTCAATTAAAAGCAAAAGGCAAGTGCGATGTACCTATTATAAATGTCTACACAGATTTCTTTATTAATAATTTATGGGGAAAAGAAGAGATTGATTTTCACTTTCTCCCTAGTGAAGAAGTAAAAAAAGGACTTCGTGCTCAAAGTGAAATTCCACTTCAAAATATGATGGTCACAGGAATACCGGTACATGAAGAAATAACAAAAACAAGAACATTTAAGCATCCTGGTAACCGAAATATTTTAATTGCTGGAGGCAGCAGCGGTTTAGGCAATATTATGGATTTCTACAATGATTTAAAAGATGCGAGCCATTTTCATTACTTTGTCTTATGCGGCAAAAATCAAAAGCTATATGAAGAAATCAAGGGATGGGAATTACAGCACGTTACACCGATTCCGTACATTTCATCACGCACAGAAATGAATGAACTGTATGAACAAGTGGATGCTATTGTAACAAAGCCAGGTGGTATCACGGTCAGTGAAGCTCTTCGCAAGAATTTACCGATTTTTGTTCATTCTGCTTTACCAGGTCAAGAAGAAGTGAATTTACGCTATTTAACAGAACGAAACTTAGTTCAAGAACTAAAGGCGGATCAATCGTTAGAAAGTCAGCTGCAGGCAGTGCTGCAGGATGCTGATAAAATGAGCACATTATATAACGCGATTGCTGCTTACCATAAAGAAATCGAAGCACAAACGCCTGAAGAACTTTTAGCAGTAGTCAATTGGATTTTAGGCGAAAAGCAAACGATTGGTCTTCATGCGTAAAACATTCATGTTTACAAACAATAAGGATAAGCTAAAAGACAAGTATGTTGAAAAAGTAGGGTTTAGATAAAAAAACAAACATCTTTTGAAAAAGATGTTGTTTTTTTATCTAAAGAAGCTATTCTTTCACTTAAGACATGTGGTGAGAGGTGTATAACATGAAAGAGAAAATTTTAATTGTGGAAGATGAAGCGCAAATTGCGAAAGTGTTAAAGATTGAATTGGAATTTGAAGATTATGAAGTAGATGTTGAGTACGACGGGAAAGCGGGGTTAGAGACGGCAACATCCGCTCAATATGACCTCATTTTGCTAGACGTGATGCTTCCAAGTCTGAGTGGTATTGAGGTGTTAAGAAGACTTCGGAAAGCGGAAGTATTTACGCCAGTTATTTTATTAACTGCCAGAAATACGACGCTGGATAAGGTAATGGGCTTAGACCAAGGGGCTAATGATTATGTTACAAAACCGTTTGAAATTGAAGAACTGTTAGCACGGGTTCGCTCTTGTATTCGCTATCGTTCGCTCGTAGAAGCATCAGGAACGAAAGAAGCTGAAGCGGAGCTCTTAACGATCAGTGATTTGACCATTAATCTTGAAACAAGGGAAGTCCTAAGAAACAATGAATCCATTACGTTGACACCGAAAGAGTATGATTTAGTCGTGTATTTGCTTACGAATAAAAATAAAATTGTCACGAGAGAAGGAATTCTCACAAACGTTTGGGGCTATGAATATGAAGGAGAAACGAACGTAATTGATGTGTATATTCGCCACTTAAGAAAAAAAGTAGATGAAGGTTTTTCTACTTCTCTCATTCATACGGTGCGGGGCGTAGGATATATGATGAAAGAGGAGAAACATGAAGATCACGACGAAGATTAATTTACTGACAACAGCATGGCTAGTGGTTATTTTATTAATCATGAACATCGTTGTTTTTTTCTCCTTTACTAAATCTACCGTGAATATGGAACAGGACATTTTATTCGAAAAAGCACGCGAGATTATTCAAAAAGGTCAGCAAGATCATTCCGTGGAGCTCTCGCCCGAGTTACTAAAATTTTATTTGACCAACCATTCATTTATCCGAACAGTCTCAGAAAATTCTACGGTCATTAACCAGGTATCAAATGACCCTCATCTGGTGAAAATTAAGCCCGAATTTTCAAAGAAAAAAAAGGTGAAACTTCGCAAAATCAGAGAAAAGCAAGTATTGGTTATTCGCATGCCTGTCAAAGTCAATAATCAAGTCGTTGAAACGCTTGAGATTGGTGAGCTCCTGACTGGTTTTGAAACCCGTAAAGATATTTTGCTATCAATTTTGATTTTTTGTTCGCTTGTGTCCATTTTACTGTCTCTTTTAGGAGGAAGATGGTTATCACGCGTCATTATGCATCCTATTAAAAATATGGTCACAACGATGAAAGAGATCGAAGAGAGCGGTGTTCCTAAAAAAGTCCTTATTCAAACCGAAACGAGAGATGAACTGCAGGGGATGACCGTTACCTTTAATCATATGATTGACCGCTTGCGAGAAAATATTGAAAAGCAAAATCAGTTTGTTTCCGATGCTTCTCATGAATTAAAAACCCCTCTAACCGTTATTCGCAGTTATTCTAATTTATTAAGAAGAAGAGGGATTAAAAATGAAGAAATTACGCTCGATGCGATCGACACTATCTATGCCGAAGCAACCAAAATGCAAAAAATGATTGAAACGCTGCTTGATCTGGCAAGTGTGGAAAAAGAACAAACGCTTGATCTGAAGCAAACAGATCTTGTTCTTATTTTTGAACAAATCGTTAAGCAGCTGCAGCAGGTATATAAAAGAGAATTAGTTCTTCATTATGATCAAACGCCCATTATGATTGAAGTGGATGAACTAAAAATGAAGCAAGTATTGATTATTTTGCTTGATAATGCAATTAAATACAGTACGGATAAAATTGAAGTGACCGTTGAAAAAAAGCAGGAAGATGTCATTATCAAAGTAAAAGACTATGGAATTGGCATTCCAAAAGAAGATCTTGCACATATTTTTGAACGTTTCTATCGAGTCGATAAAGCCAGAAGCAGAGCTACGGGAGGAACGGGGCTTGGACTGTCGATTGCACAAACTATTGTCCGTCAGCATAAAGGCGAGATTTTTATTAAAAGTGAAGAAGAAAAAGGAACTGAAGTTGTGATTCACCTTCCCGTTGAAAAATGAGGAGATTGGGGGAAAAGTGGTTTAGTGGAAGGAAGATCTGAACGATAAATCGTTCGGATCTTTTTATTTTTCTCAGACTAAAGTATGAAGGTATTTCATTATAAAGTCGTTCGAAACGCATGAAAAAAGCGAATAAAATAAGATTATCAACAATCAGTGGAGGTTTTAGTATGAGTTATACTCTTTTTATAAAAGCAAATGACAGATCGGCAAGTGAAGCGGTTAGCGTGAAATTATATGATGCATTTTTAGAAAGCTATCAACAATCGCATCAAGATGAAGAAATAATAGAGCTAAATTTGTTTCAAGAAGAACTTCCTTATTTAGGTGCCGACATGATAAACGGTCGGTTTAAATTAGCAAGAGGGCTAGAAGTGACGGCAGCGGAAAACAAAGCAGCAGAAACTGCTAATTATTACTTAGAACAATTTGTGAGAGCAGATAAAATTGTTATTGCCTTTCCGCTTTGGAATTTTACTGTGCCGGCCGTGCTTCATACGTACTTTGATTATTTAAATCAAGCAGGCAAAACGTTTAAGTATACGCCAGAAGGTCCGGTGGGATTACTAGGCGATAAAAAAGTGATGTTATTAAATGCACGAGGCGGAGTGTATTCAGAAGGTCCAGCAGCTGAGGTCGAAATGGCCGTTAAATATGTAGGCAGCGTACTTCAATTCTTTGGAATCACAGATGTGAACTCTGTTATTATTGAGGGACATAATCAGTTTCCAGATCGTGGGCAAGAAATTATTGAAAGTGGCCTAGAACAAGCAGCACAATCAGCCAAAACATTTTAAATCATATTCGTAAAAGAGGACGGGACAACAGTATTTTAGGTGAAGGTATATCCGAACGATGAATCGTTCGGATTTTTTGTTGTTATAGTAAGCGTAGGTTTCATGCATGTAGTAGCTTCTAGGTGTTGATTGGAGGGCAAGGCGTAGACTCCTGCGGGAAAATCGGAACAGGTGAGACCCCGTAGGAGCGCAAGTGAAGAGGAGGCTCGGCGACCGCCCACGGAAAGCAACAGTGGTGTCACAAGCGGTCATACTAGCGCCTTTATCCCATTTGTCCTTCTTTAGATTGAATTGATTTATTATGTCTCCATCTCTTCTTTATATTTTTGCTGTATATCTTAAAACTTAATAGGTAAAATGAATAAATAATATAAAAGATATTCGCTTTATCTATAGGAGGAGCAGAGATGGATATTCGTCAGCTTAATTATTTTTTAGAAGTTGCTAAATTAAGGAGCTTTACTAAAGCATCTCAAAGTCTCCATATTTCACAGCCGACCTTGAGCAAAATGGTGAAAAACTTAGAAGAAGAATTGGAAGTAGAATTAATTGATCGGTCCGCAAGACAGATTGATTTAACGGACGCCGGGGAAGTGGTGTATACGCAAGGACAAAAAGTCATGGCATCCATTGATGAGCTATCGACTTATTTATATGATGTGATGAATCTGAAGAAAGGGATGATTAAAATTGGAATTCCTCCATTGATTGGAGTTCTGTTCTTTCCAAAGATTATCAAAGGGTTTCAGCAGCTCTATCCAGATATTACGATTAAACTTATTGAATACGGAGCCAACCGTGTTCAAAAAGCAGTAGAAAAAGGAGAGTTAGACTTAGGTGTAGCGGTGCTTCCGGTAAATGAACATCTTTTTGATAGTAATCCTTTTATCTCTGAAAAAATGCTTTTATATGTTCACAATTCCCATCCTTTAGCCTCTAAAACTCATGTGGAAATTAATGAATTGGCCCAAGAGAAATTTATTTTATTTAATGAAGATTTTACGCTTCACGACCGGCTTATTCATGCATGTCAACAAGCAGGATTTGAACCTAACGTAGCTTACGAGAGCTCTCAATGGGATTTTATTGGTGAAATGATTGCCGAAAACTTAGGAGTATCTATCTTTCCACAGTCCATTGCGGCAAAAGTAGATTCCTCTATTGTAAAAGCAGTTCCTATTACTAACCCTTCAATTTCATGGGATTTAGGATTGATTTTAAAAAAAGATAAATATATTTCATATGCCTCTAAGCAATTTCTTCACTATATGAATGAACAGCATTCTGCTTTATATAGATAAAATGCATATGTTGTATTGAAGATATGTATTTTACGAAAGAGAGAATGTGCGTTAAAGTAGATAGTGTAGAAAACATACAAGAAAACAAACATTGATTCCGCGCGGTGTCAGTAAAAAATACGGAGGTTGATTTTACATGGCACAAGATAGTTATCAAAAAGGTTTAGATAAATTAATGGAATATACATTAACGAGTAACGATGATATTTCAACTCATTTAAAAATTACAGAAGACTTAAAAGACCTAGCTCCTGACGTTGGGAAATATATTATTGAATTTGCCTATGGAGACATTTATTCACGACCGGGTCTAACCAATAAGCAACGAGCATTAGTTACCATTTCATCATTGGTCACTCAGGGTACAGAGCCTCAGCTTGAGCTGCATTTAAATACAGGTTTAACAGCTGGACTAGAGCCGAAGGAGATTGTGGAGAGCATTATTCAGTTAATCCCATACACAGGCTTCCCTCGCGTGTTAAATGCTTTAAGCGTAGCCAAGAAAGTATTCGCTCAGCGTGACGTGGAAGTAGAGGCAGATGAAAAAGAGCTGGTAGAAAATAAATAATAAGCACAACAAAGACGCTCTAAAAGAGCGTCTTTGTTTATGCGAGCTGCTTTTGTTTGGTTTCTTTTCCTAGAAAAACAACCGAACCAACACCGATTAAAATAGCTCCACAAAAGATTGAGAACGTAACGGTTAAAGACGTACCTTGCGTTGACATATATCCAACTAACAGAGGCCCTAAAATTCCTCCAATTCGTCCAAAAGAAGCAGCCATTCCAGCTCCTGTGCCTCGGATAGATGTCGGATATTGCTCAGGTGTATACGCGTATAAAGCACCCCAAGCACCTAAGTTGAAGAAAGACAACAGCATACCTGCTGTTAGCAGCAGCCAAAGTGACTCGGCATTTCCAAAGATATATGCGCTAGCAGCCGTACCTAACAAATATGTGACCAATACGAATTTTCGGCCCATGCGTTCAATAAACCAAGCAGCCGTATAATAGCCAGGCAGTTGAGCTAATGTCATAATCAATACGTATTCAAAGCTTTTGATCAAGCTAAATCCTTTAATGACCATGACGCTAGGTAGCCATAAAAACATGCCGTAATATGAAAATACAACGCAAAACCACAGAACCCAGAGCATAATGGTAGATTGACGATAAGGCTTAGACCACACGCTTCTTACATTGTCCGCAATCGACGGTTTCTTTTCCTTTGTCGCCTCTACAAACTGAGGAGAATCGGGCAGTTTAATGCGCAAATAAATGGCATAAAACGCTGGAATAGCCGTTAGGATAAGCGCTAGCTGCCACCCGTAAGCTGGGATTACAAAATAAGAAATAAGCGCTGCCAGCAGCCAGCCGAAGGCCCAAAAACTTTCTAATAATACGACCACTTTACCGCGTTTTTCCGGCGCCACCGTCTCAGAAACAAGTGTAGAAGCAACCGGAAGCTCTCCTCCTAAACCCATTCCAATTAAAAATCGAAATACTAAAAAAGCAGCAAGGGTAGTAGTAAGAGCTGAAAGGCCGCTTGCCACTGAAAAAAGAACAAGAGTTACAATAAAAACGGTTTTTCGCCCAATTCGATCAGCCAGTAACCCAAACACCAAAGCTCCAACCGCCATTCCGATCGAGTTAACGCTGCCTATCCAACTCATTTCAGTAGGGGAAAGTCCCCATTCAGCGTGAAGAGCTGCAATGATAAAAGACAAAATGCCAACATCCATTGCATCGAAGAGCCAACCGAGCCCTGCGATGCCAAGCAGCTGACGTTCTGATAATTGTTTTGTTTTCATGTCTTCCTCCTAGAAGCAAAGAATTTTGCTTTAAGTTTACACCTGTCTTGACATAATGTCACGTCTATTTTAAAGAAAAAATTCAAACAGAAAAGCTCTATACCTAGTGGTATAGAGCTGGTTTTATTACCACATTTTACTGTAAAGCATTTTTTTAGACCATGTATAAGTCCTATGACCGCCGTCTATCGCAATGCAATGACCTGCTACATATGAGCTGTCATCGGATGCTAAAAATAATACCGCACCTTCTTTCGCGGAGCGTTCAGCGGTTGCTTTTCCTATGCCAGAGCTTGACCCTGTAATAACAGAAACTTTTGATTTTAGACGTTCCAATTGTATCCCTCCGCAAAAATAAGTGTAATAGGTATGTATGTTCATGTCCTCCTCTATTATTTTGATAAAACGTTGCCAGGTTATACATATGTGAATAAAAATAAAGAGACGCAGATAAGGCAAATCCATTGTATAATGAACAGCAGTATGTCAGAAAAAATGAGGTGTTTACATGAAAGCAATCATAAAAAGCTTTATTAATGGACTCTTAACGATTGTCCCTATTATCCTTGTTATTTATATTTTGGTAAGAGTGTTTAATTTTTTAGACAGCATTTTAGGAAACGTATTGAAGCCCTATATGAAGCAGGATTATATACCGGGGGTTGGGATCTTAGCGACTCTTCTTTTAATTACGTTCTTAGGATGGTTATCCACTCGTTTTTTTGCAGGGAAAATCATTAACTTAATTGACCGGTTGTTAGAAAGAATACCGCTTGTTAAAACGCTATATACCGTTATTAAAGATACGTTTCAATCTTTTCTTGGAGAGAAAAAGTCCTTTTCAAAAGTCGCTTTAGTGACGATGCCCGGCACGTCAATGAAAGTTATAGGGTTTGTGACCTCTGAAGAAGTAGAAGAGGTGATTCACTCGTTAAAAGACCACGTAGCCGTCTATGTTCCACAAACTTTTCAAGTAGCTGGTTTTACTTTTTTGATTCCAAAAGAAGAAATTGAATGGTTAGATATTAAGCCGGAAGAAGCCATGAAGTTCGTGTTATCTGGGGGAGTATCTAGTTCAAAAACAGAAAAATAACAGAAGGCTTGTTGAAGCCTTCTGTTATTTTTGTTGGAGTAAGGCTGTTAAAAGATTAAGCGGTTCTTCCAACGGTTTAAGTTCCGTTAAATTTCCAACCATGCCTTTTACAATAGCAGCGGTAGGCTTATCTTTTTTTAGCTCCGTTTGTAAAATGTGAAAGCTGTCTGCGTGCTCATCAGAAATATGATCGCTGGTGTCTAGCAGATGTTTAATTTCCTCAAGAACTTGTTTTACCTGCTCATTTTTACTTAGAAAAGTCGTTCGTTCCTTTCCGTATATATCTTCACCAAAAGAAGCGGGAATAAGGGGACGAGGTTTTCTAGCCAATAAATCTTCTACTAATACATCAACTCGGTCCATTATGTACTGTGCTACTTCTTTAAAGGTAAGCTCGTATTGATTGAAGATAATAATTTCTAAAAAGGAATGATGAATACCTTCAATCATTTTCGTTAAATCCGAGATATAAGGAGTTACGTCTTCTCCGTATACGCTAACGAGGCTTTTGCGATGAAAGTAAAACGTTTCTCGCTGCATTTTATGAACAAAGGTCTCCACTTCTTTGTTAAATGGAATAGATTTTTCACGAATTTGCATGATAATAAAATCTCTATGCTCCGTAATAAATTCATAGAAATAGATAAGCTGATTCATATAGCGGCTGCGGGCATCGTTTACTTCCTCGTCGAGAGCATAAACAGAGCTAAAGAGCTTTTCATAGTAAAAGTTTAGAATTGATAATAAAAGTGCATCCTTAGATTTGAAGTGCAGGTAAAATGCACCTTTTGAAATGTTGCATTCATCTACAATTTCTTGCACAGAGGTAGCATTAAATCCTTTTTTGGCAAAAAGCTTAATCGAAGCTTCAATTATTCTCTTTTCTTTTTCTTTCATGTATTCTACCTCCTTTATTGAACAATTTAGCCATTCATTTCGTTAGATAATAGTATCATACACTAAAAAAGATAAAGGTATATATCAAAGTTAAAACCGGGAGTCAGTTCCTTTAAAAAACGATTTATCGTAAATATGTCTTTATTATGAACATGTTAGGAGAGAGCCTGCTTAGGGTTGACACTGACCAGTTAGTCATTTATATTTTAAGTTGTTGTGACCGATCAGTCAATTTTATTAGTATACATATATTTGAAGGAGGATATGCATTGGGGAAGTTTATTAAATTTTCATTGAAAAATAAATTTGCAGTATGGCTGTTAACGCTCTTTGTCATTATTGCAGGGCTGTATTCAGGGTTTAATATGAAACTAGAGACCATTCCTGATATTTCAACGCCTGTTGTAACAGTCAGTGCAACTTATCCGGGAGCCACTCCGGAACAAGTGGCAGATAAGGTGAGTAAGCCGATTGAACAAAAGCTTCAGGGACTGAGCGGTGTTGACACAGTTAGCTCGTCTTCTTATGAAAATATGGCTACTATTCAAGTTGAATATAGCTTTAGTAAAAATATGGAGAAGGCAGAAGACGAAGTTAGGCGAGCTCTTTCAAACGTAGATCTGCCAGATGATGTAGAGGAACCAAATGTTTCAAGGCAAAGCATCAGTGATTTTCCGATTATTTCATTAAGTGTTTCAGATGATAAAAAATCATTAGAAGGCTTAACGAAGTATGTAAAAAATACCGTTGTTCCCCAAGTTGAAAAAGTGCAGGGAATTTCTTCGGTCAGCGTGTCAGGAGAACAAGTTGAAGAAGCAGAACTTGTATTCAAACAAGACAAGCTCAAGCAGCTGGGACTCGATGAAGATACGGTGAAAAAGCTGATCCAAGCATCCGATGCAAAAGTGCCGGCTGGTACGTATACGATGGATGGATCTCAAAAATCTGTTGTGGTAGACGGAAAGATGACAACAGAAAAAGATTTGGAAAACTTAGAGATCCCAGCTGTGCCTAGTCAAGGAGCTGCTCAAGGTCAGCAACAAGAAATGAGCCAGCAGCAGACACAAGGAGCCGTACAGCAGGTGCCGTCCGCAGCTTCGATTCCAACTGTGAAATTAAAAGAAATTGCGGATGTTAAAGTGATGGGGAAAGCAGAATCCATTTCTCGCACGAACGGAAAACCTTCAATTGCTGTACAAGTTGTCAAAGCGAAGGATGCGAACACAGTAAATGTTGTAAATGATATTAAAGAAAAAATGAATAGCCTAGAAAAGAAAAATAAAGACCTTCACGTTGACAATATTTTTGATCAAGGTAAACCGATTGAAGATTCTGTTCATACGATGCTAAATAAAGCTATTATCGGTGCGGTCTTTGCGGTTATTATTATTCTTTTATTTTTACGTGATATTCGTTCAACGATTATTGCCGTTATTTCAATTCCGCTTTCGCTATTAATCGCCATTTTGGCGCTCAAATCAATGGATATCTCTTTAAATATTATGACGCTTGGAGCGATGACTGTAGCCATCGGAAGGGTTGTAGATGATTCCATTGTCGTTATTGAAAATATTTACCGCCGCATGGCTTATCAGGAAGAAAAGCTTAAAGGAAAAGATTTAATTGTTGCGGCGACGAAAGAAATGTTTGTTCCAATTTTCTCTTCTACAGTCGTAACCGTGGCCGTATTCTTACCGTTAGGTCTCGTAGAAGGACCGGTAGGAGAGCTATTCTTACCGTTTGCGTTAACGGTTGTTTTTGCACTGTTAGCATCACTGCTAGTAGCGGTAACACTCGTGCCAATGCTTGCTCATTCGTTATTTAAAACAAATGTAAAAGTAAAAGAAGAAAAGCCAAGCAAACTAGCGCATGGATATAAGCGAATTTTGAACTGGACGCTAAACCATAAGCTTATTTCCTTTGGATTAGCCGTCCTACTGTTAGTAGGAAGTTTATTCTTAGTTCCTTCTATTGGCGTGAGCTTCTTGTCATCCGATCAAGAAAAAACGCTGACGCTTACGTATACACCGAAAGCAGGACAGTCTCAAAGCGACGTAGAAAAAGCAGCAAATCGTGCAGAAGCGTACTTGATGAAGCGAGATGGTGTCAAAACGGTTCAGTATTCGTTCGGTGAAGGCAACTCGTTTAATCCGGGAAGCAAAAATAACGTTTTAACATTTGTGCAATATGACGAGGATACACAAAACTTTGATAAAGAGCAGGATAAAGTATTAAAAGCTCTTAATAAACAAGCGAATCAAGGTGAATGGGGCTCAATGAATACAGCGTCTAGCGGCAGCAATAATTCATTAAACGTCCTTATTTACGGAGATAGCTTAGATGAAATCAAACCTTATGCTGATAAAGTTCAGCATGTTCTAGAAAAGCATAAAGAACTGAAAAATGTCGATTCTACGCTTTCAGATACGTTTGATGAATATACGCTAGTACCGAACCAAAAGAAAGCCGCTGAACTCGGCTTGTCTGCTAGTCAAATCGGCATGCAAATTTCGAACCTTGGACAGCGTGAAGTATTAACGACTATCCAAAAAGATGGAAACGAAATTAACGTATACCTTCCAAAAGAAAAAGAGGATTTCTCTACTTTTGCCGAACTTTCAAGCACAAAAGTGACCTCTCAAACTGGACAGGAAGTTACATTAAATGAAGTTGTCGATATTAAAAAAGGTAAAACATCGAATACGGTAACTCGCCGTGATAATAAAATTTATGCAGAGGTAAGTGCCGATATTAAGAGTGACGATGTAGGCGGCGTTTCTTCTAACGTCCAAAAAGAAGTGAAGAAAATTGATTTGCCAAGTGATATGGATATTAACTTTGGCGGAGCATCAGAGCAAATTAATGACTCATTTAGTCAATTAGGAATTGCTATGCTCGCAGCCATCGGTATCGTGTACTTCGTACTAGTACTGACATTTGGGGGAGGGCTAGCACCGTTTGCTATCTTATTCTCACTTCCATTTACACTTATTGGTGCACTAGTGGCGCTGTTAATCTCTGGAGAAACAATCAGCATTTCTTCGATGATTGGAGCTCTTATGCTGATTGGAATTGTGGTAACAAATGCAATTGTGCTGATTGACCGCGTGATTCATAAAGAGCAAGAGGGTCTGTCGACGCGTGAAGCGTTACTAGAGGCTGGAATGACACGTCTTCGCCCGATCTTAATGACAGCTATTGCAACGATTGGTGCACTGCTTCCATTAGCGTTTGGATTTGAAGGTGGAGGCCTTATTTCAAAAGGGCTAGGGGTTACGGTAATCGGAGGACTAACAAGTTCTACGCTGCTTACGCTCATTATCGTTCCAATTGTCTATGAGTTTTTTATGAAGTTTAAGCGCAAAAAAGTAAAAAAGTAGAAGCAAAACAAATTTCCGCTTTTGAGGTGAATAGCGATGAAGTCAATTGATAAACTAATGAAACAGCTGATTCAACAAGGAATTAAAGCAAAGAAAGTAACGATTGATAAATCAAAGCGCCAGCAGTGGATGTCCATGTCATTGCCTAAAACGGCATGGCAGCATTCAAAATAAAAAAGAGCTGACTTAGAGTCAGCTCTTTTTTTATTAACGATCTGTATCTTCAAATGATCCTTCTTGATAGGCGTCGCTTACTTGCTCATGTGTTTCTGCTAGGCCTTGTGAGAGTGCATCTTGTCGGTTATAATCTTCTGTTTCGAACTGACGGTCAGCCATTTCATTTGTATCAGGCTGCTTTTTAGGCTGTTTTTTTGAATTCATTTTCACCACTCCTATTTAATAAAGTGAGACCACGGTTAGTGTGCGATGAAAGGAAATACATTATACATGCAAAAAGAGCTTCGATTCGTCGAAGCTCTTTCTTTCATAGTATTATTGTTTTTTATCTAAGAAGATTTTTTCAATATCATCAAGTACGATATTAGCTGCTAACACACCGCCTGCTGTATTCCAAGTAGCATCATCTACTTTATGAACATGGTCTTCTTGAGCTACTTTTAACTTTTTGAAAAGCGGATCGTTTATCCATTCTTTTTCAAGCTTTGTTGCTTCGCCGTCTCCCGTTTCATAAGAGAAGTAGAATAGCTGATCGCCGTCCATTGCCGGAATGCGTTCTTTTGTTGCATTCATTTCAGCAAAATCATTTTTGTCTTGAGATTCAGGGCGAGCAAAGCCAAGCTGATCTAAAATAACGCCTGAGAACGAATCTTTATGATAGATACGAACGTCTCCAGCTGTAAAGCGTACAACTGAGATTTTTTGTTTTAACTGATCACCAAGACGTTTCTTTAAATCTGCTACGCGATTGTCATAGTCAGCTAATACTTCTTTACCTTTTTCCTCTTTATTCACAGCTTTTGCATATAGCTTAAAGTTTGATTTCCAGTCTCCGCGCAGCTCTTCAGAAAATACAGTCGGAGCAATTTGACTCAGCTGATCGTATACTTTTTCTTGGCGCATCTTATTTCCGATAATCAAGTCAGGTTTTAAAGCTGCGATTGCTTCTAAGCTTGGCTCGCTTTCTGTACCTACACTTTTAACGCCTTTCATCTGACCTTTAATATGGTCATACCACGGATTTCCTAACCATGATTGAACAGCACCCACAGGCTTTACACCCATTGCAAGAAGAGCTTCAGTACCTTCGTTTGTTAAAACGACTACTCGTTTAGGTGTTCCTTTAATCTCTGTTTTATCCATTGCGTGTTTTACTGTATAAGTTTCGCCAGAACCCTCAGTTTTTTCTTTTTTATTATCGTCAGCGCTGTTTGAATTACCGCAGGCTGCCAGCACAAGCAGTGTCATAATGGTAAGAATGGATAACAAATATGACAACTTGCCTTTAGAATATGTATTCACATCTCTTCCTCCTCTTAAGTGATAATGATTTTCATTAACAATTAAGATAATATTCTAACTTTTAAGCGGTGTCAATTAAAAATTGAAAATGATTCTCAAAATCATTGACACTTTTTTCAATGTTTCCTAAACTAAAGGTTAGATATATATAGGAATCATCTTAGAGGAGAGCAATGAAAATGATGCTACGCAGTGTTCAAATGAAAGTAATGGGGCTCATCATTGGAATCATGCTGCTTTTAATCTGTATTGGATTAAGTATCGTACTCGGATACACAGATACAAGTATCAAGACAGCATTTGAAGCTTTTCAAGCGTTTAACGGTTCGAATGAGCACATAGTTATTCAAAATATTCGATTGCCGCGCGCTATAATTGGTGCTGTGGTAGGTATTTGTTTAGGAATTGCAGGAGCAATGATGCAGGCGTTAACGAAAAACCCACTTGCTTCACCAGATATTATTGGTGTGAACGCTGGGGCCAGCTTTTTTATTGTTGTTGCAGTGATGATTTTTTCGGTCAATTCACTTCAAGCTTTTACATGGATTGCATTTGTAGGAGCGGCATTAACCGTAGTGGTTGTCTATTTTCTTGGGTCCATCGGAAAAGAAGGATTAACGCCTATTAAATTGACGCTCGCAGGAGCGGCTATTGCAGCCTTTTTCTCTTCTTTAACACAAGGGCTGCTGGCTGTCGATGAATCTTCACTTGATCAAGTTCTCTTTTGGCTGGCTGGGTCTGTTCAAGGGCGCAAGGTGGAAATGCTGTATGGCATACTGCCTTATGTAGTGCTAGCAATTATTGTCACGTTTTTTATTGCTTCAAAAATTAATATTTTAACGATTGGTGAAGATGTAGCTAAAGGATTAGGTCAAAGAACGGCTCTTGTGAAAATTATAAGCGGGATCATTATTGCCATTTTAGCTGGTGGAGCCGTTGCAGTAGCCGGTCCGATTAGCTTTGTTGGAATCATTGTTCCTCATGTTGTAAGAGCAATTGTAGGACAAGATTATCGCTGGGTATTTCCCTATAGTGCGGTTGCCGGCGGGATTTTAATTTTATTAGCTGATGTTGCGGCCAGGTATGTCATTATGCCTCAAGAAATCCCTGTTGGAGTCATGACTGCTGTTATTGGTACACCTTTCTTTATCTATATGGCAAGGAAAGGGGCCAAGGCGTCATGAAAACATACTTATCTCTTCGCTTAAAGCGGATTTCATTTTTAGTTAACATAAAAGCAGCTTTGATTATCACTGGTTTTTCAGCTGCACTTATTGCTCTTTTTTTATTAAGTGCAGGTACGGGTGACTTATTTATCAATCCCTTTCGTGTGATTAACATTTTAGCGGGTCATGGACTGGAGTTTGAACGGTTAGTTGTTACCTCCTTTAGACTTCCGCGCATTATCGTTGCCATTTGTGCCGGTATTTGTTTAGCCATTGCAGGTGCTATCTTGCAGGGGCTTGTGCGAAATCCGCTTGCTTCACCAGACTTGATTGGATTAACAGGGGGAGCGTCAGTCGGTGTAGTGTTATTTTTGACACTATTTAGTGATAAAAGCAACTCGTTAACCGTAAGTATTAATTGGATGCCTGTTAGCGCATTTTTAGGTGCATTGGCAGTGGCGCTTTTACTTTATGTGTTTGCCTGGAAAAATGGCGTCTCTCCTATTACACTAGTATTAATAGGAATTGGATTAACAGCGTTAACGAAAGCTATGACCACGCTGTTTATGATTATGGGTCCTATCTATCGCGCCAGCCAGGCAAATATTTGGATTACAGGAACGGTGTATGGCTCAAACTGGGCCAGTGTTTCCGTACTAGTTCCTGTTACAATAGGGCTGGTTATAATCACGATTTTAATGATTCGAAATTTAAATGTTCAAGAATTAGGTGAAGAAATTGCGACTAACGTTGGAAGTCGCGTTCAAAAAAATCGATTGGCACTATTACTGATGAGTACAGCTTTAACAGGAAGCGCCGTTGCATTTGCCGGCGGAATTAGCTTTGTAGGATTGCTTGCTCCACATATTGCCCGAAAGCTGGTAGGTTCTTCATTCGGAGCTTTAATACCGCTATCGGCACTAATCGGAGCGATTTTAATCACAGCAGCAGATTTAATTGGCCGAACATTTTTCTTGCCAATCGAAGTGCCAGCAGGTGTATTTACAGCTGCAATTGGCGCACCGTACTTCATTTATTTACTATACAAACAAAGAAACGTATAGCATTCTTTGTAGAAGGAGCGATTCGCATGCATTCGTTAGAAACAAAATCGCTAACATTATCATATGGAGAAGCGATGATTATAGATGAGCTTGACGTTACCATCCCAAAGGGTGAGATTACGGTTTTTATCGGCAGTAATGGATGCGGAAAATCTACGCTGCTGCGTTCACTAGCAAGATTATTAAAGCCACATGCCGGCTCTATTTTGCTAGAAGGCTCTAAAATTTCCTCTCTTCCTACCAAGGAAATTGCAAAGCAGCTAGCAATTCTTCCGCAAGGTCCTGTTGCACCTGAAGGGCTGACAGTGCTTCAGCTTGTTAAACAAGGGCGCTATCCGTATCAAAATTGGTTTCGTCAGTGGTCTCAAGAAGATGAAGAAAAAGTACAAAATGCACTCGAAGCAACAGGGTTAGCAGACTTGGCTGATCGTCAAGTTGATTCGCTTTCTGGAGGACAGCGTCAGCGCGCATGGATTGCTATGACATTAGCACAAGATACGGATATTATTTTACTTGATGAACCGACAACGTATTTAGATATGACGCATCAAATTGAGATCTTGGACTTGTTGTTTGAACTGAATGAAAAAGAAAATCGTACCATCGTAATGGTGCTGCATGATTTAAACTTAGCCTGCCGCTATGCTCATCATATTGTGGCGCTTCAAGATAAAAAAATCTATGCACAGGGAAGACCAGAAGAAGTCATTAACTGCGATTTAGTACAGCGAGTCTTTAATATGAACTGTGAAGTGACGGTGGATCCGTTATTTGGAACGCCTCTTTGTATTCCTCATGGGCGCGGACGATGTATTGTGAATAAGCTGCGCGTTGAAACGCAGCATGCTCAATAAGAAAGAGCAAAGCGAGTTAGCAGAAAAATTCCGCTGTACGTTTAAAGATAATTCGCTGTATAGGTTGTCTCCCTCCAGCTGCATGGACGAAAGCACGCTGAGGATTCAGCTGCTATGGATTCAACAGACGATGGAGGCTGATAACTTGAGAGCAGCTGCCTCTATGTTAGCGAAGCGGTATAGCTTTGTTGTGGTGGCGGCTTTGTATTCATTTATTGTGTTTCAAAAAAAGATAAACGCATCGACTAAAAATGTTTCGTTGCATACAGAAGACGCTGAAACGATCTGGCTCCCAAAAGTGTCCATCTCAGAAATTGAGACCAAAGAAGTAACAGAGGACAATCGGAAAATTCTTCTTGATGAACTTCTTGATGAATTGTTTGCTCATCACATTGAGCGGATATGGTCATCACTGCGTAAAGTGACAAAAATTTCAAAGCTGACGCTGTGGGAAAACGTAGCTGTTTATATCCACTGGCTTTATGATTTGCTTTTAGCAAATGAAGAAATAGAAAATGTACAAGTACAAAAGAATTTACGATATTTGTTGGAAGAAGCTGAGGGTCATCACTTTGGTTCATACCATCATAATCCGTTTGCTAGGTACAGTTCACCTCTTCAAGTAGAGAAGCAAATGCAGGAGATAAGGGTTCGGCAAACGTGCTGTTTATCTTACCAAACAGGAGCTAAAAAGACTTATTGTCAAACTTGTCCGGTTATTTGTAAACCAAAGAAAGGAGTGATTGTGCATGAGTAAAACCTTTCAAGAGCAATTTGACGGTTTAATTGAAAAGTATACGGAACTAATGGTTGGTCAAAGTGACGAACAGCTGCAGGAAAAAGTAAAAATGTGGGCACTTTACAACCATATCTCAAAATCCATGCCTCCTTTAACAAAGCATTGGAATCAATTATATCCGGAAGCAAAAGCGGAAATGGTGGAGATTGTAAAGGAAATCAAAGAGCTGAATGAAGCGCATCGAGCGTCACAGCGAAAACCAGAATAAAAACATTCATCACGAAGCTGATGGATGTTTTTTTATCCAAAAGCTCTCGGTCGCTTTTTGATTTTGTATGCATAGGTTAATAAAGGGTGCCTATCTATCTAGTTTGGAAAATGGTAAAATTAATGATAATTAAATAAATTTTGTGAGGCGTATGACAAGTGAAGGCGGGGGGTTGCTTTGGAACAAACGATAAGAAACTTTTTTTTATTGTTATCAAAAAGCAAAAAGTTAACAAAGCTGGCTAAACGCTATGGCTTACGTTTTGGAGCAGCACGTTTTGTTGCAGGGGAAACCATCGATGAAGCTGTTAGTGTGATAAAAAAGCTAAATGAACAGGGATTAAAAGTAACGATTGATTATCTTGGCGAGTTTGTGGAAAGTGAAGCTGAAGTTGATCATGCCGCAGCTCAATGCATAAAGGCCATTCACCTTATACACAAAGAAAGGTTAGATTCAGAAATTTCTTTGAAATTAACGTCTATGGGACTGGATATTTCAGAGGATTTGGCACTTCATCATATGCGGCGTATTCTTGAAGAAGCGGAAAAATATAGCGTATTTGTGACGATTGATATGGAGGATTATAAGCGATGCAGCAAGACGATTAAGCTATTTAAACAATTAAAAAATGAGTATGAACACGTAGGGACGGTGCTTCAAGCATACTTATATCGAACAGAAAGTGACATCCGTGAATTAGATGCTTATGCTCCTAAATTAAGGTTAGTGAAAGGGGCGTACAAAGAAGCAGCAGACGTGGCGTTTCCTGATAAAGAAGACGTAGACGAAAACTTCAAAAACATAATTGGGCTCCACTTATTAAACGGTCACTACACAGCAGTTGCTACTCACGATGAACGAATCATTCAGTATGCAAAAGAGTTTGTTAAAAAGCATGGAATTTCAATGAATCAGTTTGAATTTCAGATGCTATACGGCATTCGGTCAGAAAGGCAAGTTCAGCTCGTAGCAGAACAATATAAAATGAGAGTGTACGTTCCTTATGGAACGGACTGGTATGGGTACTTTATGAGGCGCCTTGCAGAAAGACCTGCAAATGTCGCATTTGTCTTAAAAGGAATTGTAAAAAAATAATAATGAAATGGTCGTGATGACAAAGTAAGAAATAATCAAAAATCGAACATGATTCGATTACTCATGTTCGATTTTGAGGTTAATGTCCTTGAGTGTTATGCTTTGTGTACTGTTGGTTTTGAGATGTCTTTTTGCCGCGTCCGTGCGGTTCATTGACCGGTCCAGCATTTCCTTTAACGCTTGCTGCGCTTACGCCTGCTGACGATGGATCCTTCTTTAATTTGCTCACAAAATCACCTCCTGTGTATTAAGATAACCAAACACCTCAAAAATAGTTAGAGATAATATTGTGAATATATTGCGAAAATTTAAAAAATGTTTTATAGTAAAAACAGAGATTAACAGTGACTCTCTTTTTTTACGCATAAAATGAATGATCATTCATTCAATATATTAAAGGGGATGTGGGGATAATTATGAACATAAAAAAAGCCGCCGTTTTAGGTTCAGGAGTTATGGGCTCTGGAATTGCAGCTCATTTAGCAAATGTAGGAATTCCAACGCTTTTGCTAGACGTGGTTCCAACTTCATTAACAGCAGACGAGGAAAAAAAACAGCTAACGCTTGAAGATAGGCAAGTGAGAAATCGGTTGAGTACAACTGCTCTAGCTAAATTAACGAAGCAAAAACCGGCACCTTTAACGTCGAAGTCATCACTATCGTTAATTACGCCAGGAAATCTTGAAGATCATTTACAGCAGTTAAGCGAGTGTGATTGGATTATTGAAGTAGTAGTGGAACGTCTTGATATTAAACAGCAGCTGTTTGAAAGAATTGACAGTGTACGAAAAAAAGGCAGTATCGTAAGTTCAAATACTTCAGGAATATCGATCCACGAAATGGCTAAAGGACGCTCAGAAGATTTTAAAGCGCATTTTTTAGGAACGCACTTTTTTAATCCACCACGTTATTTAAAGTTATTAGAAATCATTCCAACTCATGACACAAAATCAGAAATTGTTGAATATATGAAAACGTTTGGTGAAGATGTATTAGGTAAAGGAGTAGTTATTGCAAAAGATACGCCTAACTTTATCGCCAACCGTATCGGTACGTACGGTTTACTTGTGACTGTTCAAGAAATGTTAAAAGGCAATTACAGCGTGGGAGAAGTTGACTCTGTGACGGGTCCCTTAATTGGAAGACCAAAAAGTGCAACGTTTCGAACGTTAGACGTAGTGGGACTAGACACATTTATTCATGTGGCCAACAATGTGTTTGACAAAGTGGAAGGCAAAGAAAAAGAAGTATTCGATGTGCCTTTATTTATGAAACAAATGCAGGAAAATGGCTGGTTAGGAAGCAAGTCAGGGCAAGGCTTCTTTTTAAAGAAAGGAAAGGAAATTCTAGAACTTGATCCTAGTACACTTCAATACGTCGAGAGAAAGAAGTTAAAAACAGCTTCTACGGAATTAAGCAAGCAGGCAAAAGGGCTGCAAAACAAAATGAAAGCGCTTATATACTCCGGTGATCGTGCCGGCCAGCTTCTTTGGAACATCATCAGTCCCGTTCTTGTGTATGCAGCTCAGTTAAAAGATGAAATTGCCGACGATATCGTGGCCATTGATCAGGCTATGAAGTGGGGGTTTGGCTGGAAACTGGGTCCGTTTGAGACGTGGGATGCAATTGGTTTAGAAAAATCAATGGAGAAGATGGAGCAGGAGGGCTTAGCAATTCCGCAGTGGGTAAAACAAATGCAGGAAAACGGATTTACAAGCTTTTATAAAGAAATGGAAGGTCAAACGCTTTATTACGAAGATGAGGAGTATAAAGCGGTAAAAGAAAATAAAAAGGTGATTCACCTGTCGTCTTTACGCTCTCAAAATAATGTCATTTTAGAAAACAGCGGAGCGAGTTTAATTGATTTAGGAGATGATGTGGCGTGCCTGCAGTTCACTTCTCCTAACAATGCAATTGGGCTAGATATTATCAGCTTATTAAATCAGTCTCTTGAAGAAGTGAATAAGAACTATAAAGGGCTGGTCATAGGAAATCAAGGAAAAAATTTCTGCGTTGGCGCTAACTTAGCTATGATTTTAATGGAAGCACAAGATGACAATTATTTTGAAATTGAATTCGTTATTAAACAATTTCAACAGGCAATGATGAAGGTGAAATACAATGAGAAGCCGGTTGTTGCAGCTCCGTTTGCAATGGCTCTTGGAGGCGGAGCAGAAATTTGCTTGCCGTCAGCTAAAATTCAAGCTTCTGCTGAAACTTACATGGGCCTTGTAGAAGTAGGAGTCGGACTCATTCCTGGTGGAGGAGGTAACAAGGAGCTTTATATCAAACAGTTAAGTGGTTTACCTAACGGTGTAACGCTCGATCTTCAGCAGATTGCGAATAAAACATTTGAAACAATTGCTACTGCAAAAGTATCCACTTCTGCTGCAGAAGCTAAACAGCTAAATTTCTTAAATCGCCATGATGGCATCAGCGTAAACGGAGATCACCTGCTGAATGACGCGAAGAACTCAGTCCTTGCTTTACATGACACGGGCTATAAACCGCCTGTAAGAACTAAGATCCCTGTCGTTGGAGAAACAGGGTATGCAACGTTGCTGCTAGGAGCTCAATCCATGAAGTATTCAGGATATATATCAGAACATGATTATAAAATTGCTAGTAAGTTAGCATTTGTGTTAGCCGGAGGACGTGTAGCGTTTGGTTCGGAAGTTGATGAAGAGTATTTGCTGGACTTAGAGAGAGAAGCATTTTTAAGCCTTGTTGGAGAAGCGAAGTCTCAAGAACGTATGCAGCACATGTTAGTTAAAGGAAAACCACTGCGCAATTAAGGGGGAGAAAAAATGAGAGAAGCAGTTATTGTAGCAGGTGCTAGGACACCGGTCGGAAAAGCAAAAAAAGGTTCATTGGCAAGTGTTAGACCTGATGATTTGGGTGCCATTGCGGTTAAAGAAACTCTTCGCCGAGCAGGCGGATACGAAGGACCAATTGATGATTTAATTATTGGTTGTGCGATGCCTGAAGCAGAACAAGGTTTGAATATGGCTCGAAATATTGGCGCTCTTGCAGGTTTGCCTTATACGGTGCCAGCAATAACGATTAATCGTTATTGTTCATCAGGTTTGCAAAGTATTGCCTACGGTGCAGAGCGAATTATGCTAGGGCAAGCCAAAGCAGTGTTAGCTGGAGGAGCAGAATCAATGAGTTTTGTTCCGATGTTTGGAAATGTAGCGCGTCCGAATGTTCAGCTGGTTGAAAATGCGCCGGAGTATTATATGGGCATGGGACATACAGCAGAACAAGTGGCGATGAAATATGGAATTTCACGTGAAGACCAGGATGCGTTTGCTGTACGCAGCCATCAAAAAGCAGCAAAAGCACTTCAAGAAGGGAAGTTTAACGACGAAATTGTTCCGGTGGAAGTGACGCTTCGAAAAGTGGATGAAAACAATAAGCTCCGTGAACAAAAGCTGATGTTCTCTCAAGATGAAGGAGTTCGTCCTGGCACAACTGCGGATGTATTAGGGAAACTTCGTCCAGCTTTTTCGGTTAAAGGATCGGTAACAGCTGGAAACTCTTCGCAGACAAGTGACGGAGCTGCATCCGTTTTTCTAATGGATAAAGAACAAGCTGAAGCAGAAGGGTTAAAGCCTTTGCTTAAGTTTCGCTCATTTGCAGTTGGAGGAGTTCCGCCTGAAGTAATGGGGATTGGCCCGGTAGCTGCCATCCCTAAAGCTCTTAAACTAGCAGGGCTGGAACTTTCTGATATCGGGTTGTTTGAATTGAATGAAGCATTTGCTTCTCAAGCACTCGGCGTTATTCGTGAATTAAATATTAATGAAGATAAAGTAAATGTAAACGGAGGCGCTATTGCCTTAGGTCATCCATTAGGCTGTACTGGAGCTAAGCTTACTCTTAGCTTAATGCACGAAATGCAGCGTCGGAATGAGCAGTTTGGAATTGTCACCATGTGTATTGGCGGAGGAATGGGAGCTGCTGGTGTATTTGAGTTGTTAGCATAATCATTTCAAAGGGGGATATAAACATGTCAAATAAAACAAAACAAATGATTAAAGGTGGAAGCTTTTTAATTGAAGAGGGCGATGCAAGCCGCGTCTACACGCCGGAGGATTATACATCTGAACAAAAGATGATTGCCAAGACGACAGATGAATTTGTAGAAAATGAAGTCCTTCCACAAGTGGAATATTTAGAAAAGCATGAGTTTGAACGCTCTGTAAAGTTATTAAAACAAGCTGGTGAATTAGGTTTACTTGGTGCAGATGTACCGGAAGAATACGGTGGCCTCGGTTTAGATAAGATTACCTCGGCTTTAATTGCTGAAAAAATGTCTCGAGCAGGCGGATTTTCCATCACTCATGGTGCTCACGTAGGAATTGGGTCATTGCCAATCGTCTTATTTGGAACAGAAGAGCAAAAGCAAGCATATTTACCTGCTTTAGCAGTTGGGGAAAAAATAGCAGCATATGCGTTAACAGAACCTGGTTCTGGTTCCGATGCCCTGGGTGCTCGAACAACAGCTCGCCTTAACGCAGAAGGTACACACTATGTGTTAAATGGAGAAAAGCAGTGGATTACGAATGCCGGATTTGCTGATGTGTTCGTGGTGTATGCGAAAATCGACGGCGATAAATTTTCTGCTTTTATCGTGGAGCGCGAATTCCCAGGCGTTTCGGTTGGACCGGAAGAGAAGAAAATGGGAATCAAAAGTTCATCAACAAGAACATTAATTCTTGAAGATGCGCTTGTTCCAAAAGAAAACGTGTTGGGTGAAATTGGAAAAGGGCATGTGATTGCGTTTAACATTTTAAATATTGGGCGCTATAAGCTTGGAGTTGGAGCAGTTGGAGCAGGAAAACGTGCATTAGAAATTACGTCTCAATATGTTAACCAGCGTCAGCAGTTTAAAACGCCAATTGCTAAATTCTCATTAACACAAGAAAAGTTAGCCACAATGGCTTCTAAATTGTATGCAACTGAAAGCTCCGTATATCGTACGGTAGGACTTTTCGAAGACCATATGGGCCAGCTTTCAGAAGAACAGCAAAAAGACGGAAAACAAATTGCCGCTTCCATTGCTGAATATGCTATTGAATGCTCATTAAACAAAGTGTTTGCCACGGAATCTCTTGACTACATCGTAGATGAAGGGGTGCAGCTTCACGGAGGCTATGGTTTTATGAGTGAGTATGAAATCGAGCGCTTGTATCGCGATTCCCGCATTAACCGTATTTTTGAAGGAACAAATGAGATTAACCGTCTTTTAGTACCAGGCACATATTTACGCAAAGCGCTAAAAGGAGAGCTTCCGCTGCTTCAAAAAGCACAAACGCTTCAAGAAGAATTGATGATGCTTATGCCGCAGGAAGTAGGAAATGAGCCGTTAGATCAAGAAAAAATGCTTGTGCAAAACGGGAAGAAAATTGCGCTCTTGCTTTTGGGATTAGCTGCACAAAAGTATGGCAAAGAATTAGAGAAAGAACAAGAAATTCTCGTTAATATTTCCGATATGATCAGTAACGTATATGCAATGGAATCTACTGTTTTGCGTACTGAAAAAGCCATTTCCAAAACAGGAGCAGGTCAGAATAGCTTAAAATTAAAGTATACCCAAGTATTTTGCCAAGAAGCATTTAATCGGATCGAAGCAGATGCAAAAGAAACGTTAATTGGCGTTGAACAAGGTGATACGCTTAGAGTCATGCTTTCGTCTCTTCGCAAGTTAACGCGCTATACACCAATCAATGTGATTAGCGTAAAGCGTGAGATTGCGAAAACGCTTCTAGAAGTAGAGAAGTTCACGGTTTAAGGAAAAAGGAGCTCGTTTTGCGAGCTCCTTTTTGTTTAAGAAGCCTCTATCTAGGTAAATGATAAAGGATGTGTTAAAATACGAAAAAAGCTTAAAATAAAGGGTGGTTGACGAAATGTCATTATTTTTTTATTCATATCCAAAGTGTGGGACGTGCCGAAAAGCAAAGAAGTGGCTGGATGATAACGGAGTAGCGTATGAAGAAATTCATATTGTAGAAAACCCGCCAACAAAAGAGCAGCTCCAGTCTTATTATCAGAACAGCGGCTTAGAATTAAAAAAATTCTTTAATACAAGCGGTAAAAAATATCGCGAATTAGGGCTTAAAGATAAAGTAAGCAGTGCGAGTGAAGATGAACTTCTGTCTATTCTTGCGTCAGATGGCATGTTAATTAAGCGTCCGCTGCTAACAGATGGACAAAAAGTAACGCTTGGTTTCAAAGAAGAGCAGTTTGAAGACGTGTGGAAGTGAGTTTTCAAATAGAAAATTTTTACCTTTTACGTTACACTGTTAATAGGAAGTTATTTTAGGTTGTAGAAAGTGTTCTCCACGTTGAAGGCGCTTTTTATATAAACAAATTACGATACATATTTTGGAGGGATTAAGATGAGTACACCAAAAGATTTGCGTTATTCTGAAGAGCATGAATGGGTAAAAACAGAAGGAGACGTTGTCCGCGTAGGTATTACACATTTCGCTCAAGCTGAGCTTGGAGACATCGTATTCGTTGAACTGCCAGAAGTAGGAGCAACAGTAGAAGCTGACGAGCCGTTTGGCAGCGTTGAATCAGTAAAAACAGTTTCTGAGCTCTATGCACCAATTAGCGGTGAAGTTGTAGCAGTAAACGACAACTTAAGCGATAGCCCTGAACTTGTTAATGATTCTCCATACGAAGAAGCATGGATGATTACAATCAAACCATCTGATTCTTCTCAAGTAGACAAGCTAATGACAGCAGAGCAATACGAAGAAATGACAAACGAAGGATAATATTCCTCCATAAATTGTCTTTATGAAAAATTTTTGACTGGACACTCTATTAGTAAACAAGCTAAAGGAGTGTCTTTTTATGTTTGAAAAACAAAAAATGGACGTTACAGATCGCGTTACAGCTAAATTTCATGACGGCGGTATGAAATTATATGTTGATAAGCAGCCAATTGGTGAAGTTAGTTACGGAACAAGCGGCAATGAATACCGCTTTGAAGAAGGATATTCGCAAGAAAATAATAAGTTCTACCAATATACGGACGTACAAAAACAAGGTGAAACGCAAAAATATACAGACTGCGATGAAGAAGCAGGATGGTGCTAAACAGTGGCAACTGCCGCTGTTTTTCTTGTTTTATGGAAACAATATGGCTTAAGCTGCCTTTTAAAACAGTTCTTTCTTGCAAATTTCTTTTAAAAAACAGGTGAACTGTGATACATTAACGAATATTGTATAGCATAAAGAAATGATGTTACTATACAACTGACGATTATGGGTGATGAAAATGGGGCTAATTGAAATTGAAAAAGTAATTATTGTTGAAGGAAAATCAGATAAAAAACGTATCCAAGATATCATTCGAGAACCAATTGAAATTATTTGTACAAACGGTACGATTAGTTTATCAAAGCTGGATGAAATTATTGACTTTACGTTTAACAAAGAGGTATACATACTCGTTGACTCTGATGATTCAGGGAATAAGCTAAGAAAACAATTTAAACGAGAGCTTCCGGAAGCAGAGCATCTATATATTGATAAAATGTACCGAGAGGTTGCTGCCGCCCCTAGAAATCACATAGCAACAGTATTACTGAGTGCCAATATCGATGTTAATGCAGAATTTTTAACATAAAAGGAATGAGCAACATGCAAGAATGGAGCGAAAAACAGCTTGACGATCAGTTAAAAGAAGGACAAAGAGCGTTTATCTTTTTCCATACACCTTTTTGCGGGACATGTCAGCTGGCAAAAAAAATGTTAACCGTAGCAGAAGCGATGCTGCCCGGTGTGACCATAGGAATGAGCAATTTAAATTATATGCCCTCAAAAGCAGAAGTATTTTCAATTGAAAGTGTACCTTGTTTGATTGAAGTGAAAAATGGCGAAATGGTAAAAAAACTCTATGCGTTTCATTCCATCGAGCACGTACTTGAAGAGCTTCGATAATCAAACGTTTGTTTAAAATGAAGAAATTGAAAGAGAGCAAACCATTGGGATTGTTGAAATATTGGGATATTATCCCAAGAACAAAATCTGTTGACAGCCTATCTGACACATGCTAAAATCACACTCATGAATGTTCATAAATGAATGAATATTTCCCAAAAACAAAATAATTGTTGCGAACTCTTATCAAGAGAGGTGGAGGGACTGAGCCCTGTGAAACCCGGCAACCGTCAGACTAACTGAAATGGTGCCAATTCCTGCAAAGCTATGCGCTTTGAAAGATGAGAGAAAGGATTAAATATCGAGCCTTTCTGTCATGCGCAGAGAGGCTTTTTTAATGGGGAAAATTGTTTTACGGCTTTTTTATCCTATAGGACAACCTAACATAATTAAGTTTTTATTAAAGAAGGTGAAGAAATATGATTACATTAACAGACGTTACAAAAATTTATCAGGCTAAAAGCGGTCAAGTAACAGCTGTTGATAATGTGAATCTAACCGTTAACCAAGGTGAAATTTACGGAATTATTGGTTATAGCGGAGCGGGGAAAAGTTCTTTGATTCGCTTGCTAAACGGATTAGAAACACCAACGACAGGAACGGTCGAGGTAGCAGGTAATGATATTGGAAAAATTAAAGGCGGAAAACTCAGAAAAGCGAGACAAGAAATTAGTATGATATTTCAACACTTTAATATCTTATGGTCGCGTACGGTGAGAGAAAATATTGCTTTTCCGTTAGAAATAGCAGGGATTTCAAAAGAAAAAAGAATGAAACGAGTAGACGAACTCATTAAGCTAGTTGGACTTGAAGGTCGTGAAAATGCTTATCCATCGCAGCTTAGCGGTGGACAAAAGCAGCGTGTTGGTATTGCTCGAGCGCTAGCGAATAATCCAAAAGTATTGCTTTGTGATGAAGCAACATCAGCGCTTGATCCTCAAACGACAGATTCTATTTTAGATCTGTTAGTAGATATTAATGAGAAGCTAGGGTTAACCATTGTATTAATTACTCATGAAATGCACGTCATTCGTAAAATTTGTCATCGAGTAGCCGTTATGGAAAATGGGGCAGTAGTAGAAGAAGGACAAGTGCTAGAAGTATTCAGAAAACCTAAGCAGCCGATTACAAAACGATTTGTTCAACAGATTTCTGAACCAGAGGAAACGTTTGAAACGATTGAACAAGTAAAAGAGCTGTATCCAAGCGGGCAAATTATTCAGCTGACGTTTGTTGGCGGAAAAGCAGAGCAACCGCTCATTACAACGATTTTAAAACAGTTTGATGTAACGATTAATATTTTACAAGGAAAGATTTCTCATACGCAAACAGGTTCATACGGAACGTTGTTCGTTCATTTAGACGGAGAATTAACAGAAGTTGAAAAAGTCATTGCATACATTCATGAGCAGCAGGTAGAAGTGGAGGTAATGACAAATGCTTGAGAAACTATTTCCAAACGTTATTTTAGATGATTTTATTCAAGCGACAAATGAAACACTATATATGACGGCTATTTCAGTTGTAGCCACATTTGTTCTAGGTATTTTATTGGGCTTGCTTTTATTTTTAACGTCCAAAGGACAGCTTTGGCAAAACAAACCTTTATATGCCATTGTGTCAGCGGTTGTAAATATCTTTCGTTCCATTCCATTCATTATTTTAATTGTTTTACTGATTCCATTTACCAAAGCATTGGTAGGAAGTATTTTAGGTGCTAATGCAGCGTTACCTGCTTTAATTGTTGGAGCAGCACCATTTTATGCGCGTCTTGTAGAAATTGGTTTGCGCGAAATTGATAAAGGCGTGATTGAAGCTGCTAAATCAATGGGAGCAACAACAAGCACCATTATTTTTAAAGTGCTTTTACCTGAATCGCTGCCAGCTTTAATTTCCGGTTTGACGGTAACAACGATTGCATTAGTCGGCTATACGGCAATGGCGGGTGTGATTGGAGCCGGAGGTCTTGGAAACCTTGCATATTTAGAAGGGTTCCAGCGCAGTCATAATGACGTAACGCTAGCCGCTACAATCTTAATTTTGATTATTGTATTTATTATCCAACTTATTGGAGATGCGATTACTGCAAAAATTGATAAAAGATAAAGGGAGGATTATTTATTATGAAAAAATGGCTTTCGGCTTTAGCATTAACATCTGCACTAGTAGTAGGATTAGCTGCGTGTGGATCTAACAATGGATCAAAAGATGAAAAGAAAATTGTCGTGGGTGCATCTAATACGCCTCATGCTGAAATTTTAGAACAAGCAAAACCGATTTTAGAAAAACAAGGAATTGACTTAGAAATTAAAAAATTCCAAGATTACATCTTACCGAACACAGCTCTTGCAAACAATGAAATTGATGCAAACTACTTCCAGCATGTTCCTTATATGAATTCAGTATTAAAAGATCACAAGGGTGAAAAAGGGTATGATTTCGTAAGTGCCGGTGCCATTCATATTGAGCCAATTGGTATCTACTCTAAAAAATACAAAAGCTTAAAAGATCTTCCGAAAAACGGTACAGTTATTATGCGTGATGCGGTAGCAGAGCAAGGACGTATATTATCGATTTTTGAAAAAGCTGGCGTGATCAAATTAAAGCCAGGCGTAAAGAAAATAGATGCACAAATTAAAGATATTGTAGAAAACCCTAAAAATTTAAAATTTAAAGCCGATGTTGAAGGCGGATTGTTACCTCAAATGTACAAAAACAATGAAGGTGACGCTGTTGTTATCAATGCTAACTATGCTATCGATGCTGGTTTAGATCCAGTAAAAGATCCAATCGCAGTTGAAAGCAAGGAAAATAACCCTTATGCAAACATTATTACGGTTCACAAAGGCGACGAAAATAAAGATACGGTGAAAGCTTTAGTAAAAGTTCTTCACTCTAAAGAAATTCAAGACTACATTAAAGAAAAATACAAAGGCGGAGTACTGCCGGTAAATAAATAATAGAAGAAAAGCGCTTGCCCACTCTGGGCAAGTGCTTTTTTTGTAGGCGGGAAAACGAATAACTCTTATTTTTCTCACGCATACTAACCGTGAAAACTTTACTGATGATGGGAGCTGACGTTATGCAGCAAGAAGCACGTCATTCAACTGAGCAAGCACTTCATGATTATAAAATGGGTGTTGGGAAATTTAGCGAAAAATTGCCGGAAGTAACAAAAACGTTTAATGCGTTTACTGAAGCATGTTTTGGAGAAGGTTCTCTTTCTAAAAAAGAAAAGCAGTTAATCGCGTTAGGAATCAGCGTAGTAGCTCAAGACGAGTACTGTATGATTTATCATACAAAAGGCTGCATTGATCAAGGTGCAACTGAACAAGAAATTCTAGAGGCATGCGGAGTGTCAGCAGCATTTGGCGGAGGCGCAGCGATGAGTCAGTCCGTTACGCTTGTCCAAGAGTGTATTTCAGAACTGACTAGCCACACGCACTAAGTAAATAAAGAGGGTAAAAAAGCTTGTCTTAGAAGGCTCTATGGAGTCTTTTAAGGCAACTTTTTTATGAGTGGATTTAGTCTTGAAAAATGTACATAATGGTTTAAAACCTTTTGGGTCAAAAGGTTGCTATAAGTTTTCATTTGTTATAAGATTGTAATGAGAATAAAATGAGAATAATTAAAAAGATATAGGTATATCGTTTTTTACTATATACGTCTATAACTGGAGGTTTTAATATGGCAGGGTCAACTTTAACAATTAAAGATCTTCATGTTGCAATTGAAGGTAAAGAAATTTTAAAAGGTGTTAATTTAGAAGTTAAGGGCGGCGAAATCCATGCAATCATGGGACCAAACGGTACTGGTAAATCAACATTATCTTCAGCAATCATGGGACATCCTAAATACGAGGTTACACAAGGAAGCATCACGCTAGACGGCGAAGATGTACTTGAGATGGAAGTAGATGAGCGCGCTCGTGCAGGTCTATTCCTAGCGATGCAATATCCAAGTGAAATCAGCGGTGTAACAAATGCAGACTTCCTACGTTCAGCAATTAATGCTCGTCGTGAAGAAGGCGAAGAAATTTCACTAATGAAATTTATCCGTCAATTAGATAAAAACATGGATTTCTTAGAAATGGATCAAGACATGGCACAGCGTTACCTAAATGAAGGTTTCTCTGGCGGTGAGAAGAAGCGTAACGAAATTCTTCAATTAATGATGCTTCAACCAGGAATTGCAATTTTAGATGAAATCGACTCTGGTTTAGATATCGATGCGTTAAAAGTTGTATCAAAAGGTATTAATGAACTGCGCGGCAGCGAGTTCGGTTGCTTAATGATTACTCACTACCAACGTTTATTAAACTACATTACACCAGATAAAGTTCACGTTATGATGCAAGGTCGCGTTGTAAAATCAGGCGGACCAGAATTAGCACAGCGTCTAGAGGCAGAAGGTTATGACTGGATCAAACAAGAATTAGGTATTGAAGACGAAACTGTAGAGCAAGAAGCTTAAGAGTTAGGAGGATCTCTATGACTATTGATACGAAATTACCATTTGATCAAGAGTACATCAGCAGCTTTTCAAAAGAAGCTAATGAACCAAGTTGGCTGTTAGATCTTCGCTTACAAGCTCTTGCGAAAGCAGAAGATCTTGCACTTCCAAAGCCAGATAAAACAAACATTTCGAAATGGAATTTTACTGCTTTTGACAAGCACACTTCACAGGCAAGCACAATCTCATCTGTAGACGAGCTTCCAGAAGTGGTTAAAGCATTGATTGATACAGAAGCTGTTAAAAATCTATATGTTCAGCGTGACCAAACAGCTGCATACTCAACGTTAACAGAAGAGCTAAAGTCTCAGGGTGTTATCTTCACAGATATTCAAACAGCCGCTAAAGAGCATAGCGACCTTGTTGAGAAGTACTTCATGAAAGACGGAGTTAAAGTAGATGAGCACCGTTTAACTGCATTAAACGCAGCGTTATTAAACGGCGGTGTATTTGTATATGTTCCTAAAAATGTAGAAATACAAGAGCCGCTTCAAGCTGTATTTGTCCGTGAAGATGAAGAAGCAGCTTTATTCAACCATGTGATTGTTGTAGCTGAAGACAACAGCTCAGTAACATATGTAGAAAACTACATTGCGACTGCTGAAGAGTCAAACGGTGTTGTCAATATCGTGACGGAAGTATTCGCTAACAGCAATGCAAAAGTAACGTTTGGAGCTGTTGACTACTTAGCTAAAGGCACAACTACTTATGTGAACCGCCGCGGCGTAGCGGGCAAAGATGGTCGCATTGAGTGGGCTTTAGGCTTAATGAGTGAAGGAAATACAGTTTCAGAAAATACAACGTATCTAATGGGCGACGGTTCATATGGAGATACAAAAACGGTAACAGTTGGACGTGGAGAGCAGTCTCAAAACTTAACAACAAGTATCGTACATTTTGGAAAACATTCTGAAGGCTACATTTTAAAACACGGCGTTATGAAAGAAAGCGCGTCTTCAATCTTTAACGGTATCGGTAAAATTGAACACGGTGCATCTAAATCAAACGCTGAGCAGGAATCTCGTGTGTTAATGTTAAGTGAAAAAGCGCGTGGAGACGCAAACCCAATTCTTCTAATTGATGAAGACGATGTAACAGCAGGACACGCTGCATCTGTTGGACGCGTAGATCCAATTCAGCTTTACTACTTAATGAGCCGCGGTATTCCACAAACAGAAGCAGAACGTCTAGTTATTCACGGGTTCTTAGCACCAGTTGTAAACGAGTTGCCAATCGAAACGGTTAAAAAACAATTAACGGATTTAATTGAAAGGAAAGTTCGATAATGAATATCTCTGATATTCGTAAAGAATTTCCTATTTTAGACCAAGAGGTAAATGGCAGCCCACTCGTTTATTTAGACAGTGCAGCAACTTCACAAAAGCCGCTTGCTGTAATTGAAGCGATTGAGAAGTATTACAAAGAATATAACTCAAACGTACACCGAGGTGTTCACACGCTTGGTACAAGAGCAACAGACGGATACGAAGGCGCTCGTGAAAAGGTTCGTAAGTTTATTAATGCAAAATCAACGGAAGAGATTATCTTTACGCGCGGTACAACGACAGCTCTTAATACAGTAGCTGCAAGCTATGGCCGTGCGAATCTTAAACCTGGTGATGAAATTGTGATTACTTATATGGAACATCACAGCAACATCATTCCTTGGCAGCAAGTTGCCAAGGAAACAGGTGCAACGTTAAAATATATTTCATTAACAGAAGATCATGCACTTTCACTAGAAGAGGTAAAAAGCACGATTACATCCAACACCAAAATTGTATCGATTATGCAAGTATCTAACGTATTGGGCACGATTAACCCAGTAAAAGAGATTGCAGAAATTGCACATGCTAACGGTGCAGTAATGGTTGTGGATGGTGCACAAAGTACACCTCACATGAAGGTGGATGTACAAGATTTAGACTGTGATTTCTTTGCTTTCTCTGGACATAAAATGGGCGGACCGACTGGAATCGGCGCTCTTTATGGAAAGAAAGAGATTCTTGAAAAAATGGAACCAATCGAGTTTGGCGGCGAAATGATTGACTTCGTAAACCTATACGAATCAACGTGGAAAGAGCTTCCTTGGAAATTTGAAGGAGGTACGCCAATCATTGCAGGTGCCATTGGTTTAGGTGCAGCGATTGATTTCTTAGAAGAAGTTGGTTTAGATAATATTCAAGCACATGAGCACAAGTTAGCGCAATATGCACTGGATCGCTTATCGCAAGTAGATGGAATTACGATTTACGGACCGAAAGAGCGAGCAGGTGTTGTGACGTTT